>NZ_WXYH01000111.1:0-267916 GCF_009872365.1 Rhodococcus sp. T7 | reverse complement strand
TCGACACACTGTTGAGTTCTCAAAGAACACGCGCACACCATCACTTCTGACTCACTCGCCAGCCGCTCCGGGGCAACCGTTCCATCTTATCCTACCAGCTTCACCGGCGCAAGCCGTGACGCTGAGCAAGATCAAACCGGGGTTGAAGCACCACCATACACGGCGGTGAACTTCCGATTTACCAGGCGCCTTCGTCCAACCTCGTGTCCCCCGCCTTCCGGCCGGGGTCGGTGTCCGTGTCGCTCTGACCTGGAATAAGTTACGCGAAGGGAAACAAGAACACCAAATCGCCAGGTCAACGTCGCTAAACCCCCGATTCAGGGCACCCAGTACTTGGCCGCTAGTTGCTCGATCACCAGATCGCCCTCCGATGCTTGTTCCAACGCCGCGAGGTCGGAGTCGATGGAAACCAATCGTGGATCGTCCCCCTCCGCCTCCTGGACCGGGTGCCCCCCGTCCTCGGCCAGCTGACGCAACAGCTTCTCGCGCACCCGGTCCTTCAGCGAATCGCTCATATCGAAATCATGGTCGTGCGGCGATGGGTTGTCGAGAGCACAACGCACTCACTCCTCGGTCTCGTCCGGCGCCTTCACGTTGTCGCTCTTGCCGAAGACTCGCAGCGCGGTCGGAATGAGGACGATCAGCGCGCCCAGGATTGCGATCAGCGAAAAGACCTGCATTGCCATCTGTGAACCGACTCTCTGTTTCGTGCCCGCGGCGACCAGGTGTCAGGCCGGCGCGAGCCAGCTTCCCCAAGATGTGTTCCTGGTGACGGTAAACGCCGCAAGGAGAATGAGCACACCCACTGTCACTCGCGGTCCCACCACGAAGATGGGATCGCGTCGTCCTTGCCAGCGCCGACGTGCCCATCCGATCCACGCGAAAATCATCACCGCGATGAACGGGACGATCAGGACATTGCCGGCGACGGCCGGGCCGAGGTCGAGGTTGGTCAGGTCATGCACCGCCCGCAGCCCGCCACAGGCCGGGCACCACCACCCGGTCAGTGCGTAGACGGGACAGAAACCGTACGAACCCTGCTGATGCGGATCCCGGAAGTGGAGGATGGCGGTCGCGACCACGGCGCCGGCGGCGACAGCGGCAGGTGCTCCGAGTGCGCGCAGACCGCCCGCCCGCGTCGCCGGAGTTCCACTCTGGGTGTCCACCCGTCCAGTCTTCCCGATCTCTCCGGTCTCCGGTGGATCGGACCCGGAGACGACTCTGGCCCTTCCCGACTGATCGGGAAGGGCCAGAGGACCGCTGAGCTGCCTGAGAGAATCGAACTCTCGACCTTTTCATTACGAGTGAAATGCTCTACCGACTGAGCTAAGGCAGCGGTGCCTTTCGGCGGTGGCGAGTCTAGCGCCTCAACCCCGAGTATGCGAAAACGGCTCCCTGAACGCGTCGCCGAGACTGGCCACCATGGCGTCGACAGCCCACTGCGGTTTGACGTTGACGGTGATCGCCTCGCGGCACTCCAGGACGGCTTCGATGCACTTCAGAAGGCCTTCCGGGGTGGTTCGCGACGCGAGATCGGCGGCCCGATCGGCCATGTCCGGGTGGTTCGCGGCGGCGTTCGACTTCCACGCGACGGCGAGCGCGTCGCGGTAGAGACCGGCCAGATCGATCAGTGCGCGGTCGAGTGCGTCGCGGCCCGTGCGGGTGGCCCGGGACTTCTGCCGCTTCTCGAGATCCTTCAGCACACCTGCCGAGCCGCGGAGCGCTCCGGCCGCACCCTTACCGGTACCGCCCGCACCCAGTGCGGTGCGCAACTCTTCGGTCTCCTGCTCGTCCCGAGCGGCGCTCATCTCCTTCGCCTCCGCGTCGGCGGAACGCACCAGTTCTTCCGCAGCGGCGAACGCGGTGGCGGGCCGCAGCGCCGCGACCGCCAGGTCCAGCGCGTCCCTCCGACGCACCTTGGCGTTCAGATCCGTCGCGAGACGCCGGGCCCGCCCGACGTGGCCGCCGCTGATCGAGGCAGCCAATTGCGCGTCTTCGGGGTCCAGGCCGTCCCGCTCGCGCAGGACCTTGGCGATGGAGTCGGCCGACGGCGTCACGAGATGGATGTGCCGGCAGCGCGACCGCAGCGTCACGGAGATGTCCTGCGGGTCGACGGAAGGCGCGCACAGCAGGAACACGGTGCGGTCCGGTGGCTCCTCCACCACTTTCAGGAGCGCGTTGGCGGCACCCTCGGTGAGCCGGTCCGCATCCTCGACGACCACGATCTGCCAGCGCCCGGTACTCGGCCGGCGGGCGGCGGTCTGCACGATGGCGCGCATCTCCTTGACGCTGATGCTCAGGCCCTCGGGGACGACCTGGCGGACGTCGCCGTGGGTGCCGGCCATCGCGGTGGTGCAGGCATGGCAGACGCCGCAGCCGGGAATGCCGTCGCTCGTGCACTGCAGAGCGGCGGCGAAACACTGCGCGGCCACCGACCTACCCGAGCCGGGCGGGCCGGTGAACAACCACGAGTGCGTCATCGAGGAACCCATCTCGCCGACTCCACGACGGGCGGCCGTCGCCGCGGCCGTCAGCTCGGACTCGACGTCCTCCTGGCCCACCAACCGGTCGAATACCGTCACCGCGCCAGCCTAACCGGCACGTGCGACATCCCTACCGGCCCGAGATACCGGCTCACGCCTTCTTGTCCGCGGCCTTCTTCGAGGCAGCCTTCTTGGCCGGCGCCTTCTTGGCGGCAGTCTTCTTGGCCGCCTTCTTGGCGGGAGCCTTCTTCGCAGCGGCCTTCTTCTTGACGGGGCCGCGGGCACGCCGATCCGCGAGCAGTTCGGAAGCGCGGGCGTCGGTGATGGACTCCACCTCGTCGCCCTTGCGGAGGCTGGCGTTGGTTTCACCGTCCGTGACGTACGGACCGAACCGGCCGTCCTTGATCACCATCGGCTTCTCGCTGACCGAGTCGACACCCAGCTCCCGCAGCGGCGGGGTGGCGGCGGCCTGACGTCCGCGGCGTTTGGGCTCCGCGTAGATCTTCAGCGCCTCGTCGAGGGTCACCGTGAACATCTGGTCCTCGGTGGCGAGCGACCGCGAGTCCGTGCCCTTCTTCAGGTACGGGCCGTAGCGGCCGTTCTGCGCGGTGATCTCCTCCTTCGACTCCGGATCGACACCCACCACACGCGGCAGCGACAGCAGCTTGAGGGCGTCGTCGAGGGTTACCGTCGCCAGGTCCATCGACTTGAGCAGCGAGCCCGTCCGTGGCTTCGGGCCGGTGGCCTTCTTCGCCGCCTTCTTCGCGGGCGCCTTCTTGGCGGCAGCCGTCTTCGTCTTGGTCGTCCCGTCGGCCGATTCGTCGGTCACCGGCACCACGGCCGGTTCGGGCTCCGGTTCCGGCTCGGGCAGGATCTCGGTGACGTACGGACCGAAGCGGCCCTCCTTCGCGACGATCTCGTGCCCGGTCAGCGGGTCGACGCCCAGCTTGCGACCCTCCTGCGGGGTCGAGAACAGCTTCTCCGCGTACTCCGGTGTCAGCTCGTCCGGCGGGAGGTCGTCGGGCAGATTGGCACGCTGCGAGATGAGGTCGCCCTCGGGATCGTCCGGGTTCTGGACCATCCGTTCGAGATACGGACCGAACCGTCCAACGCGGACGTGCACTTCCCGTCCCTCGGCATCGTCGAAGAGCCTGATCGAGTTGACCTCGCGGGCGTCGATCTCCTCGAGGTTGACGCCGACCATCTTCTTCAGGCCGCCCTCACGGGCCACCGAACCCTCGGCTCCGTGGTCGCCGCCGAAGTAGAAACTGCTGAGCCAGTTGCCGCGCTGTTCGCGGCCACCGGCGATCGCGTCGAGGTCGTCTTCCATGCCGGCGGTGAAGTCGAAGTCGACCAACCGTCCGAAGTGCATCTCGAGAAGGCCGATCACGGCGAACGCCACCCAGGACGGGACCAGCGCGCTACCGCGTTTGTAGACGTATCCGCGATCGAGGATGGTCTTGATGATCGACGAATACGTGGACGGGCGGCCGATGCCCAGCTCTTCCAGGGTCTTGATCAGGCTCGCTTCGGTGTAGCGGGCGGGCGGGTTGGTGGTGTGCCCGTCGGGATCGAGTTTGGTGGCGGTGACCGCCTGGCCCTCGACGAGCACCGGCAGACGGGACTCGGCGTCGTCGGACTGGCCGCCCGCCTCCTCGTCGACGCTCTCCACATAGGCCTTCAGGAAGCCGGCGAACGTGATGGTGCGGCCCGACGACGAGAAGGTGCACTCCTCGCCGGTGCCCGCCGTTCCGGTGATCCGCAGGGTCAGCGTCGTGCCCCGCGCGTCGGCCATCTGCGACGCGACGGTGCGCTGCCAGATCAGCTCGTACAGACGGAACTCGTCGGTGTCGAGGCGCGAATGCAGCTGACCGGGGGTCTGGAACACATCGCCGGCGGGGCGGATCGCCTCGTGCGCCTCCTGCGCGTTCTTGACCTTGCGGGTGTACTGCCGCGGAGTGTCGTGCACGTACTCGGCGCCGTACAACTCGGTG
Organism: Rhodococcus sp. T7; assembly: GCF_009872365.1. NCBI lineage: Bacteria > Bacillati > Actinomycetota > Actinomycetes > Mycobacteriales > Nocardiaceae > Rhodococcus > Rhodococcus sp. T7. The sequence goes on along the minus strand of NZ_WXYH01000111.1, from coordinate 263,439 downwards.
GCCTGCGCCCGGGCGGCAGCGATCGCCGACGACGACAGCGTCGTCGAGTCGGTACGCATGTAGGTGATGTAGCCGTTCTCGTACAGCCGCTGCGCGATGCGCATGGTCCGCTCGGACGTGAACCGCAGCTTGCGGCCCGCCTCCTGCTGCAGCGTCGACGTCATGAACGGCGCGTACGGCTTGCGGGTGTACGGCTTGCTCTCCGCGGAAGAGACGGTGAGATCGACACCCGCGAGGGACTCGGCCAGACGCTGCGCCCGCGCCTCGTCCAGCACCGTGACGGTGCTCGTCTTCAGCTGGCCGTCCGAACCGAAGTCGCGGCCGGACGCCACCCGGGACCCGTCGACGGTCACCAGACGCGCCCCGAAACTGCGGGGGCTCGCTTCCGCGCCGGCGTCGAGGGTGGCGGAGATGTCCCAGTAGGACGCCGAGCGGAACGCCATCCGCTCGCGTTCCCGCTGCACGATGACGCGGGTGGCGACGGACTGCACGCGGCCCGCCGACAGCCTCGGCATGACCTTCTTCCACAGCACGGGGCTGACCTCGTAGCCGTACAGACGGTCGAGGATGCGGCGGGTCTCCTGCGCGTCGACCAGGTCGTTGTCGAGCTCGCGGGTGTCCTCGGCCGCGGCGCGGATGGCCGGCTCGGTGATCTCGTGGAAGACCATCCGGCGAACCGGGATCTTCGGCTTGAGCGTTTCGAGGAGGTGCCAGGCGATAGCTTCGCCCTCGCGGTCGGGGTCGGTGGCGAGGAAAAGTTCGTCGGCGTCCTTGAGGAGGCTCTTCAGCTCCGTGACCTTGGACTTCTTCTCCGGGCTGACCACGTAGAGCGGTTCGAAGTCCTGGTCGACGTTGACGCCGAGCCGCGCCCACGGCTCACCCTTGTACTTGGCCGGGACGTCGGCGGCTCCTCGCGGAAGGTCGCGGATGTGGCCGACCGACGCCTCGACGACATAGTTCTTCCCGAGGTACGGGGCGATCTTGCGGGCCTTGGTCGGCGACTCGACGATCACGAGGCGGCGAGGCTGGCCGGACGCTCCCGCCGCACCCTGTGCACTGCCGTTGTCCCCTTTAGCCACCTGAAGCCCGAGCCTTCCTGAAGTCGATCGCTGCCACTCGACAGTTGTGCAGACAAACCCTTTTATACCCGGTTCGCCTATTACTAGAGTGACATACCCGGAACCCATCCTCGCAGATCAGTACCGTCTACACGGCCCTACACGTGGGGCCAACCGGTACGGTCGTCCACATTTCCGGGAGCCTCGCCGATGCTCTCGACGAGTCTGCCGAGCCTACGCCGACCCGAGATCCGGAGCCCCGGACCGGACCCACGGGTGCCGATCAGCGTCGGCGCGATGCCCGCCCGCATCAACGCCTGGGCCAACGGCGCGTGGGTATCCGGGGCGTGCGGATCGAGTCCGAGGACGAACCGTTCACCCTCCGCTTCACCCCTGCCCGACGCCAGCGCCCACACCCTCAGCTGACGCCCCGACGGCACCCAGCCGGAGGGCACCGCCTTGACCGCTCCCCTCGTCCACTGGTCCGCGAGAGGCCGCAGGTCGACGACGGACGCGGTGCGGACCAGGGGGCTGCCCTCGTCGCTGCGCGTGATCTCGACCTCGAGTCCGGCCTGCCCGATCAGCTCCGCGATCGCCTCCGCCCGCCACTGCGCGTCGACCACGATCGAGATGCGCGCCCGCCCGCCGGACGTGACCACCTGGCCCGTCGCCGCGAGAAGACCGCACAGATCGGTGATAGCCGGCGGCATCGCCTCCGCGGAGAAGAAGGAGAGCTGACTCACTGAAGTACCCCCTTTTGCCACGGCACCGTTGCCGTGAAAACGACTCGTCCCCCACCGCCTCAGGCGATGGGGGACGAATCAGACGCGGCCACGAGGACCCCGCCTATCTGATTTACGTGTTCACGAACGTGAACGGCAGAATCAGACTGCGCGAACGCCGGTTGCCTGGGGACCCTTGGTGCCCTGGCCGACCTCGAACTCCACGCGCTGGTTCTCCTCGAGGGTGCGGAAGCCGCTGCCCTGGATCTCGGAGTAGTGAACGAAGACGTCAGCGGAGCCGTCTTCGGGTGCGATGAAGCCGAAGCCCTTTTCCGCGTTGAACCACTTCACAGTGCCCTGTGCCATGCTTTTCCTTCTCTTTCTAACCACCGGATTCGGCGGACAGCACATACAGTCCGCCGGGCCGGTTCCGACCGCTGTACTTCTAGATTTCCCCCTCAGGAAAAGCAGAGCACCGCGTTCGCAACATCGATCCTGCGAACGTTCACTCTTTCAAGCCTACGAACACAGAAGCTGCGACCAGTTGTAGTCAACCATGAACTCCGGGAACGCAACAGTCGAAATCCGAACAATTCACACAAAAAGTTGATCTTGTAGCGAACAGGCCCGGAACTGAGCATTGGCGACGGACTCGCGACACCCCGGGCGACAGGCCGTCCGAGGCACTCGTTATCATCAAATGCGCAGGTCGTGGCGGTGTGGAAGCTACTCGCCCGTCCCTACGACAGCCCGGAGACTTCAGTGAGCACACCGTTTTCACCCCGTGACGACAGTGGAAATACGGGCGAAACATACGGCCGAACACTGCTGAACCGAGTGCTCGAGGGCGTTCCCCGGGACGAAAACCCGCTCACTTTCGCCGCAGAAATGCCTGCGCGGACTTCTCAACTGTCGGAATGGCCCGCCTGGGCGCACCCCAGCGTCGTCCGGGCCATGCAGGAGAACGGGATCGCCCGTCCCTGGACTCATCAGGCCGCCGCCGCCGACCTGGCGCATCACGGGACGAACGTCGTGGTTTCCACCGGAACCGCGTCGGGCAAATCCCTCGCCTACCAGCTTCCGGTACTCACCACTCTGGCAACGGATCCGCGGGCGACCGCCCTCTACCTCTCGCCGACCAAGGCGCTGGGAGCGGACCAGCTCCGGGCGGTGACGGCACTCATCGACTCCGATGTCATGGACGCCGGGGACGACCTGCGGAGCGCGTGCCCGTGTGTGTTCGACGGCGACACCCCACTCGAGGTGCGGCACTGGGCCCGGGAGAACTCGCGGTGGCTCTTCACGAACCCCGACATGCTGCACATCTCGCTCCTGCGGACCCACCAGCGATGGGCGCACTTCTTCCGCAATCTGGCGTACGTGGTGATCGACGAATGCCACTCCTACCGTGGCGTCTTCGGCTCGAATGTCGCGCTCGTGCTGCGGCGGCTGCGGCGCATCGCGGCGCGGTACGGCGCCGATCCCGTCTTCGTCCTCGCGTCCGCCACCACCGCCGACCCCGGGGCGGCGGCGTCGAGGCTGATCGGGGCACCCTGCGCCGAGGTCGTGGAAGACGGTTCGCCGCACGGTCCCCGGACCGTCGCGCTGTGGGAACCCCCGCTCATGCGGGAGGTCACCGGGGAGAACGGAAGCCCCGTCCGGCGGCCCGCCGGGTCCGAGGCCGCACGCATCATGGCCGATCTGATGGCCGAAGGCGCCCGCACGCTGACCTTCGTGCGCTCCCGCCGGGGCGCCGAACTGACCGCGATGGCAACCAAACGCCTACTCGGGGAGATCGATCCCGAACTCGCGTCGCGCGTCGCGTCGTACCGGGCCGGTTACCTCGCCGAGGACCGGCGTGAACTCGAAACTGCCCTCGCCGACGGCACCCTGCTCGGGGCGGCAACGACGAATGCGCTGGAACTGGGCGTCGACATCGCCGGCCTCGACGCCGTCGTCGTCGCCGGGTTCCCCGGCACGGTGGCGTCGTTCTGGCAGCAGGGCGGCCGGTCCGGCAGGCGCGGCGAAGGTTCGCTCGTGGTGCTGGTCGCGCGGGACGACCCGCTCGACACCTACCTCGTCCACCATCCGTCCGCGCTGCTCGACAAACCCGTCGAGGCCACCGTCACCGACCCGAGCAATCCGTACGTCCTCGGCCCGCAGTTGCTCTGCGCGGCAATGGAACTACCACTGTCCGACGCGGAGGCCGAAGCGTTCGGGGCGGTCGACGTGCTCAGGAAGCTGTCGGAACAGGGCCTGATCCGCCGGCGCGCACACGGCTGGTTCGTCACCGCCGGCACAAATCCTCATGGGGCAGTGGATATCCGGGGTGGAATCGGAACCCAAGTGGCGATTGTCGTATCGGAATCCGGACGCATGCTCGGAACGGTCGACACCGGCCGCGCTCCCGCCACGGCGCACCCCGGCGCCGTCCACATCCATCAGGGTGAGTCGTACGTCGTCGACGAACTCGACCTCGACCAGGGCCTCGCCCTGGTGCACGCGGAGGACCCCGACTGGACGACGTCGGCCCGCGAAACCACCGAGATCACCGTCACCTCGGTACTCGAGCAGAAGCAGTTCGGCGACGTCGAGGTCGCGCTCGTCGAGGTCGAGGTGACCCATCAGGTGATCGGATACCTGCGGCGACTGCCGTCCGGCGAGATCCTCGACGCCGTCGAACTGGACATGCCGAAACACACCCTCCCCACCCGCGCGGTGATGTACACGATCACCCCGGAACTTCTGCTACAGGCCGGTGTTCCGGCGGAACGCGTGCCCGGGGCACTCCACGCCGCGGAACACGCGGCGATCGGGCTCCTACCCCTCGTCGCGGTGTGCGATCGAGGCGACATCGGCGGCGTCTCGACGGCGTTGCACGCCGACACCGGGCTGCCCACCGTGTTCGTCTACGACGGTCACGCCGGCGGCGCCGGATTCGCCGACCGGGGGCACGCCGAACTCGCCCGCTGGCTCGGCGCGACCCGCGAAGCGATCCGATCGTGCGACTGCACGTCCGGGTGCCCGTCCTGCGTGTACTCGCCGAAGTGCGGAAACGGCAACGATCCCCTCGACAAGGACGGGGCGATCCGGGTCCTCTCCGCGGTGCTGGACTCGCTCGGCTGAGATACCGGCGTTCCGATCAGCGCAGATACAACCGCACCGTGTCGATCACGTCGCGGAGCAGGTGAATCTCCTCGCCGGTCGGCGGCGCGGTGACCGTGACATCGTCCGCGACCTTCAAATCCCAGCCGGTCTGCGCCCGCACGTCGTCGACGGTGACCCCCTCGTGCACGCTGACCAACTCGAGTTCGTCGAACGGGCCCTGCCGCGACAGCACGCCGAGGTTCGTGAACACCTTCGTCACCCCGCGGCCGCGAGGGGCGATCCCGTCGCCCGCCGCCCGGGCCCGGACCGGGCTCGGCGACGTGCAGAAGTCGAGTTCCGCGGGGAAGGCGCTCGGATCGTGGCGCCGCATCACCACGAAGATCTCGCCGGCGTTGGGCATGATTTCCGCGGCACCACCGGCTCCGGGCAACCGGACCGTCGGCTTGTCCCAGTCGCCGATGATGCTGGTGTTGAGGCTGCCGTACCTGTCGATCTGGGCCGCGCCGAGGAACCCGACGTCCACGCTGCCGCCCTGCAGCACGTACCCGAACAACGCCTGCATCGACACCACCGACTCCGCGCCCGACACGACCACCGAGTCGGCGATGCCCTCGGCCATCGCGCTGGGATGGGCGCCGCACACACCCGATTCGTAGATCAGTTCGACGTCCGGGTTGCTGGTTCGTTTCGCCAGGTCGACGGCGAGCGTCGGCAGGCCGACCCCGGCGAAGACACGCCTCTTGCCGGCGAGCTCGCGGGCGGCGACGGACACGATGACCTCGGTCGCCGAGATCCCTCCGACTCGTGCTGTGGTCATTTTCTGCTCCCGTAGTCGACCGGTTCGGAGAATCGCGGCGCGACGGCGAGGTCGTCCCAGTAGTCGTCGCCGAGTTTGTCCAGGTACTCCTCATGATTCGCGGTGCCGTGCACCCATTCCTTCAGCCACGCCTGCAGGAGTCCCGAGTCCTTGCTGATCGCGGTCCAGCGTCGGTAGAACGCGCAGTCCCGGTCGTAATAGCCCTGCACATACGAAGGATGCGCCCCGCGCGGACAGACGACGACGGCATCGACCGCATGGGACGGGATCAGCGTGCGGTTGGGATCGGAGCGGACGACGTCGTCGTCGACGATCTCCTCGACGACCGCGATCGCCTTCCCCGCCGCATACACCGCCTCCTGCTGAACCCCGGAGATCCCCCAGATCTGCACGTTGCCGTGACGGTCGGCGCGCTGCGCGTGAACGATGGTCACGTCCGGGTTCAGCGGCGGCACGACGTAGACAGTGCCCTCCCCGTAGGGGTCGTCGACCAGGCGAATTCTAGGGTTGAGCCGCGGAAGGTCGCTTCCGGCGTACGACCGCAGCGGAAAGAACGGCAGCCCGGCGGCGCCCGCCTGATAGCGGCAGACCATTCCGTAGTGGCTGTACTCCTCGACCTCGAGCGGCGCCGGATCGTGACGCTCGATGCGACGGCGCAACTCGTGCAGGGACCCGGCCGAGCCGCTCGCAAAGAATGAGGCCACGAGCTTGGTGACACAACCGGCGGCCACGAGTTGATCCGACACGATGTCCGGCGTCATCCGGCACAGCGTCAGATTCTGGCGCTGCTGCCGGATGATCTCGTGCGCAGCCGCGAACGAGATGAGATGCGAGAAACCCTCGAGACACACGGTCATGCCGTCTTCGACGTACGTCTCGATGGCCTCCGCCATGCTGACCACTTTGCTCATCGCCATGCCCTTCTCCGGAACCACCGGGAGCCGCTTCTGGACCCTTCCCACCGAATTACCGCCGTCGCGCTCAATAGTGTTGACAGGTCTATTGCTCGAACTGCAATAGTTCTGGTGTGGAGATTTCTCAGATCACTGCCTTTCTCGCCGTCGCCGAGGAGTTGCATTTCGGCCGGGCCGCACAGCGCCTGCACTCGGCTCAGCCGCCGCTGAGCAGAACCATTCGGCAACTGGAGAAACAACTCGGGGCAACCCTGTTCGACCGGAACACCCGGAACGTCCGCCTCACCTCCGCCGGCGAGGCACTGCTCGGCCCGGCGCGCGAGATCCTGGACGCCTGCCGGCTCGCGGAGATCGCCGTCGCCGCCGCCGGGCGCGGCCAGGTCGGCCGGGTGCGCATCGGCTTCTCCGGCGTCTCGTCCCATCTGCTCATCGGACGGTGGGCGAAACTCGTCCGGCACACTCATCCGGGAATCGAATTCGTTTTGAACAGTTCCGCTTTCGCGAGCGAGGCACTGAACAAGCTCCTCGACGGAACCCTCGACATCGGCCTGGGCCGGTGGATCTTCACCCCACCGGGCATCGCGTCCCGCGTCATCCTCAACGAGGACTTCGTGGTGGCCGTGACCGTCGACCACCCGCTCGCGGGCAGGGACGGCGTCCGGATCGAGGAGTTGGCGACCGAGCCCTGGGTGGCGCTGCCCGCCGATCCCGGATCGGCGCTGCGCGACTCCCTGCAGCGGGCGGCCCACGACGCCGGTTTCACGCCCCGGATCGTGCAGAGCGCGCCGGACTCGATATCGTTGATGGCGTTGGTGTCCGCGGAGGTCGGCTGCGCGTTGACCGTCTCCTCCGTCGTCGAGAACGTCAACAACCCGGATGTCGTGTTTCTCCCGCTGATCGGAGGTCCCAGCACCCTGCAGTTGCGGATCGCGTGGCGCGCGGACGACGACAGCGCCGCGTTGCGGGAAGTGCTCAGGTTGTCCGAGGAAGCGCTGCCCACTCCGGAATGACTGTCCCCTCCGGGATGACACTGCGCGGTCAGGAGTGGGCTGTCGCACGTGCGGGCCCTGCGCTCGGAGTGCCGTCGATCGCGCCGTCTTCCTCGACGTCGAGTTGCAGTTCGTCGGCGTCGGACTGCTCCGCCGTCGACAACCGGCGCGCGTCGAATCCGGTCCGGTTCAGGAGCAGCAGCGTGCAGACCAGCGACACGGCGGCGTAGCCGGCCGACACGAAGGCGACACCGACGATGTTGCCGGACGAGTTGAGCATCCACTGCGCCAGTACCGGGGTGCCGCCGCCGACGATCAGCGAACACAGCTGGTAGGCCGCCGACAGGCCGGTGTAGCGAATGTTGGCGGGGAAGGCACGGGCGAGCACACCGGCGATCGCGCCGTAGAACATCGAGTGCGGAATGGTCGCGAGGCACATCATGACCACGGCGACGGCGAAGTTCTCGGTCCGGATCGCGAAGAACATCGCCGGCATCAGGACGAACTCGGGAATCACCATGATGCACATGGCTTTCCGCATGTCGATCCGAGACACCAGGACGGCGCCGAACGGCTGCACGATGAACTGCACGACGAGGGCGATCGCGATGGCACCGAGGAACGTGCCGCGGTCGTAGCCGAGTTCGCTGGTGGCCCAGGACAACGCGAAGGTGTTCTTGAAATACGTCACCTGCGCCAGGGGCAGCGCGCCCGCACCGAGCAGGACGAGGACCCAGTGCTTGCGCAGGACCTCACCGATCGGCAGTGCGACGGTCTTCTTGCGCTTCAGCACGGTCTTCATGGCGTCCGACTCTTCGAGTTTGAGGCGGATGATCATGCCGACGATCACCAGGACCGCGGAGATCAGGAACGGGATACGCCAGCCGTACAGCACGAATTCCGGGGTGGGCATCGCCGAGAGCAGGAAGAACGCCATCGTGGCCAGAAGGTTCCCGGCGGGCGAGCCCTGCTGCGCGAACGCGGAGTACAGAATTCCCTTCCCCTTGGGTGCGTTCTCACTGGCGATCAGGACGGCCCCGCCCCACTCGCCACCCACGGCCACGCCCTGAACGAGGCGGAGGAAGACCAGCGCGACGGGCGCCCACACCCCGATCTGCGCGTAGGAGGGCAGGAGGCCGATCCCGACCGTGGCGGTCCCCATCATCATGAGCGTGATGACCAGGGTGGTCTTCCGGCCGATCTTGTCGCCGAGATGCCCGAAGACGATGCCGCCGATCGGGCGAGCGAGGAACCCGGCCCACAGCGTGACGAACGCCAGCAGGGTGCCCATGCCCGCAGGCAGGGTGTCGGAGAAGAACACCTGCCCGAAGACCAGGGCGGACGCGGTGCCGTAGATGTAGAAGTCGTACCACTCGATCGTGGTGCCGATGAACGAGGCGATGCCCGCTCTCCGTGCTTTCGTCTCGGCCTCGGTCTTCGGTGGTGCCGTGGTCATGTAGTGCCCTCTCTCGCCAAGGGAAGTGGTCTGTATGGAAACCAGCTCGCTTCAGTGAGACTCGCATCACAGGATCAATGCCGTCCAATACTGTTCTGACCGGGGATTATTACCGATCTGATCATAATCCGGGAAACCCCGCGCACGCTGGAGCGATGGGCGTCGCCGGCACCGTCCTGCCGTCGACGTCAGTCCGCGGGGCCCGATGTCACTCCGCCGGGCCCGCCCGCGCCACCGCCTGCGCGTCCCGGACACCCGGCACGGACAGGATCACGTGCGCGGTGACCGCGACCTCCACGTCCCAGTCGTCGACCTCACAGGACACGACCTCGGTGCGCATCCGCCCCGCGACCTCCCGCGCCGCGTCGCACGCCGCGTCGGTGCCGCGGTCCAGACCGACGGCCGCGGCAAGAGCGGCCAGATCCGCCGCCGACTGCGCGCGGTGCCGCACCGCCACCGCCGAACCGACGTGCACCAGCATCGCCGTGACCACCACCAAGGCCGCGAGCGCGCAACACGCCAGCACCGTCGCGGCACCGCGGTCGTCGGAGATCCCCGAGTTCATCGGCCTCCCCCGCTCCACCCCGGCACCGTGGGTTCGAGCGCAGCCACCGCCTCCGCGGAGATGTTCACGAGCGGAAGAAGCGGACTGTGTGCCCGCACGGTCGCGACGACGAACTCCCCTTCGGTCCGGACCGATACGTCGGCGCCGTCCGGGGCCACTCTCTGCGCCGCGGAGATCGCCGACTCGTGATCTCCGCGGGCGGTGAGCCGGGCGGCCTCGCGGGCCGAATCGACACACCGGACGTGCAGCGTCACCGCGGTGATCGCGCCGACACACAGCACGACCACCGCGACGATCGACGCGATCGCTATCGCCGCCTCCACCGTGACGCCGCCCGCCTCCGACCGGCGCAGGTTCTCGGCGGACCTCATCACACCGCGGTGTTCAGCGCTTTGTCGATGATGTTCGTCAATGCCGTGACGATACTGTCGCCGGTGACGACCGAATACAGGACGGCCCCGAACGCCGCGGCCGCGATCGTGCCGATGGCGTACTCGGCGGTCGACATGCCGTCCTCGTCCGTCGCGAGCAGCATCAGGTGTGCCGTCAGTGCCCGCACTGCCGCCACCGACCGGATTCCGTGTTTCATGGTGTTCCCCCTTCAGAGTGTCCGGCGCAGAGGTCCTGCGCCGGAAGTGTCTGCGCGTCACAGCAACCCGCCGTCCAGCACGCGCGAGGCCAGCCCGACGACGACCGGGATGATCCCGAGACAGATGAACGCCGGCAGGAAGCACAACCCGAGCGGACCGCTGATGAGCACGCCCGCTCGTTCGGCCGATGCCGCCGCCAGGTGCTCGACCTGTGTTCGGCCGTCGGCGGCGAGTTCCGTCATCGAACCGGCAAGCGACGAACCCGACGCCGCGGACCGTCGCGCCATCCGGGCGAGCGATTCGGTGGCCGGGTCCGACGCCGCCGCCTCCCATGCGGTCGCCGCGTCGGCCCCCAGCGCGAGCAGGTCTGCGGCGCGGCGGAGCGATTCCGACAGCGGCGCCGGTGCCGACCGTGACACGGCCTGTGCTGCGGTCGCGACCGGCAACCCTGCACGCAGGCACGCTGCCAGCAGGTCGAAGGCGGCGGCGGTCGCGAGCGGGTCCTCGCGGCGCGTGGGGTCGTCCGTCGTGGCCTCTGTCTCGCCCGCACCGCCGGCGTCGCCGCGCAGTCGCTGCACCGGCGATCTGGGCGCGGGGAGAACCAGCACGGCGCACGCGAGGAGAAGTACCGCGCCCCAGATCATCCCGTCACCCGTCCAGTGATCCGGTCGGTCCACAGCAGACCGGCGCACACCAGCCCCGCACCGAGCAGCAGCAGGATGCCGCCCAGCCCGCCGCCGAACAGCACCGTCAGCGGGGACGCTCCCATCATCTGGCCGAGACCGACACCCAGGAGCGGCAGCCCGGCCAGTACGGTCGCCGTCGCCCTCGCCCCGGCGAGCGACGCCTCGGTTCGCTGACGGAAGCGGCTGCGCCCCAACAGGTCCGTCCGCGCCGCCTCGAGCAGTTCCGCCAGCGCGAGACCGTGCGCGTCGGCCACCGCCCAGATGTCGGCGATTCGCCCCAACTCGGTGCCGACTCGGGAGTCTGCGATGCGGAACCCGTCGGCGGCGGATCCCCCGAGCCGCGAGCGCGCCGACGCGGCCCGGAAGGCCGCCGACACACTGCCCACCGATTCGTCGGCCGCCGTCTGACAGGCCGCGGCCGGGTGCGCGCCCACCCGGAGTTCCGCCGTCACCACCTCGAGGCCCGCGAGCACGACACGCAGATCGGCATCCTTCGCTTTCGCGGACCGGCGTCGCACCGACCTGAACCGTACTGTCGCACAGACGATCACCGCAGCCAGAACCGCGCAGACCCCGCCCAGTTCGTACACGACCGGAGCGCCGGCGAGCGCCGCCGGAACCGCCCAGGGCAAACGCATCCGCCGCCGGGAACCTCCCCGTCCGGTCACCGCGAGCAAGCGCGGACGCGACCGCGCGGACGGCACCGCCAGCACCGCGCACGCCAGCACCACCAGACCTACTATCACGACGCCTCCCCACCAGACACGGCCGGTTCCCGCCGAGAACACCAGTGGCGGAGCCGGTCCACCGCCGGCCCCTCCCCTGTGTCGCGACTCCAGGCGGGAACGATCGTGACGCGTCCGTGCTCGTCGCGAGTGACGACACCGATCTGCGTCAACTGCCGCACCCCGCTCGACGAGCGGTGGACGTGCAGGATCACCTGCACGGCCGCGGCCAGCTGACTGTGCAGCGCCGCGCGGTCCATTCCGCCCAGTGCCGCAAGCGCTTCGAGCCGGGCGGGCACCTCCTCGGGGGAGTTGGCGTGCACCGTTCCGGCACCGCCGTCGTGACCCGTGTTGAGCGCTGTGAGCAAATCGACTACTTCGGCGCCGCGCACCTCGCCCACGACGATCCGGTCGGGTCGCATACGGAGGGACTGCCGGACGAGGTCCCGGACGGTCACCTCGCCCACACCCTCGACGTTCGGTGCCCGGGCCACGAGCCGGACCACGTGCGGGTGCGTCGGCGCCAATTCCGCGGCGTCCTCGACGCACACGATCCGTTCGGCCGGATCCACCGCACCCAGCAACGCGGCCAGCAGCGTGGTCTTCCCGGCCCCGGTGCCGCCGGTGACCAGGAAGGCGAGGCGTGCGCGCACGATCTTCACCAGCAGATCGTGAGCCGCCGCGGTGACGGCGCCGCCCGCGACGAGCGCGCCCAGCCCCTGGGTGGCCGGGCGCAGCACCCGCAGCGACAGGCAGGTGCCGCCCTGGGCGACGGGCGCGAGGACGGCATGCAGCCGTACACCGAACGAGCCGTTTCCGACGTCCCGCAGCCTTCCGTCGACCCACGGCTGAGCGTCGTCGAGGCGGCGTCCGGCGGACAGCGCCAGCCGCTGGGCGAGTCGGCGCACCGCCGCCTCGTCGGTGAACCGGACCGCTGCGCGTTCGAGTCCGCGGCCACGATCCACCCACACCCGGTCCGGCGCCGTGACGAGCACGTCCGCGACACCGGGCTCCGTCAGCAGCGACTCGAGCGGGCCTGCGCCGGTGAGTTCGGTCATGAGCACCCGCAACGCGCCGAGCAGGTCGGTGTCGCCGAGCACGCCGCCGGACTCGGTCCGGATGGCCGCGGCGACCGTCGCCGGTGTCGGCTCGCCGGACGTGTGCGCGAGGCGTTCGCGCACCCGGTCGAGGAGGTCGGGGGTGACGAGGGAACTCATGCCGCCCACTCCCGCGTCCGCGGTCGGCTGCCGACGGTGTCGAGGACCGCCTCGGTCGCGGCGCCCAGCGGAGAGCGCCGTCCCGGCCGCAGACCCCCGTGTTCGAGCATTCCGGTGAGCGCGCGCTCGGCGCGCATCGACGCGATCAGCGGCAGATCGAGGACCTCCGCCACGTCGGCGCCGCGAAGCCCACCGGGTGCGGGGCCGCGGACCACCAGTCCCTGATTGGGGTTCCGTTCGGTAATCCAGTGCGACACCTTGCCCGCGGCGATGCAGGCCCGGACGGTCGCCGGCACGACGAGGACCACGAGGTCGGCGAGTTCGAGGACGGCTTCGGTGACCGGGCCGGGGAACCGCGACACGTCGCACACGACCAGGTCACCGGCCTGTCGCCCGGCGTCGGTCACGGCGCGGATCGCGGCCGCCGTCGGTCCCGCGCCGTGCCCGGTCCTGCTGCAGGCGAGGACCCTCAGGTGCTCGCCGCGGGCCGGCAGCGCGTCCCGGAGCGCGCCCGAGGAGATCCGGCCGCCCTCGATCGACAGTCCCGACCACCGCAGTCCGGGCACGTCCTCGATGCCCAGCAGCACGTCGAGCCCGGATCCCCACGAGTCGGTGTCGAGCAGCAGTGTGGGCTGCGGCCGCGTCGCCGCGGTGAGGGCTGTTGCGGCCGCCAGGGTGGACGCGCCGGCGCCGCCGCATCCGCCGACCACGGCGACGACGGTTCCGTCCGCGTCGGGCCGCTGGGGCTGCTCGCCGAGAACGGCGACCAGAGCCGACTCGTCGTCGGGCACGGCCAGTACGTGCTCGGCACCGACCGCGGTCGCGATCCGCCACTCGTCGATGCCCGGCGGCCCGTCACACAGCAGTACGACCCGGCGCCGGCGTGGGAGCCGGTTGCGGCACGCGGCGGCGGCGCTCGGGTCGAGCACGACGATCGGCGCGCTGCCCCAGGTGTGCCGGGCGTCGGCGACCTCGGCCTCGTTCAGCGTCCGGTCGGCCGCAGCCGCCACGCGCCTGATGCTGTGCAGCAGCGCCGGATCGTCGACCAGAACCAGCACTTCGCCACCGTCTCGTGCGTCCATGCAGCGAGCGTGCCCGCTGCCGGATACCGCGGAAAGAGGCCCGGTTCGAATTGTGGACAACTTCGGGGTTGGGGATAAAAACTGGTACCACCGCACCAATTTTTAGAGAGCAGAAAGCGAAGGGTGGCAGACCGGCCACAAACAGAGGACGACCCTCGCCAGGGGGGGAGGAGGCGAGGGTCGTCAGTGTTCAGCCCCGGGGGGTCGGGCTGAACATCGTCCGGATCAAATCCGGACATCAGCAATACTACACCTCACCAGATCAGTATTTGCAAGTTCAACTGTTCAAATGTTTTACGGTGTCGGAGATACCGAACGCCCCTGTTCCGAGCGGTCACACGGAACACGCACCCTGAGCCGAAGTCCGCATATCCTTGGAAATTGTGACCGCGAAGCCACAGAGAAGTGCCAAGACAGGTCGACACACCGAGACGGGTCGGGTTGCCGCATTCTTCGACCTCGACAAGACGATCATCGCGAAATCCAGCACCCTCGCGTTCAGCAGACCGTTCTTCGACCAGGGCCTGATCAATCGACGGTCCGTCCTCAAGAGCAGTTACGCGCAGTTCCTGTTTCTGCTGTCGGGCGCGGACCACGATCAGATGGAGCGGATGCGCGCCTACCTCACGAGCATGTGCGCGGGCTGGAACGTGGAGCAGGTGCGGTCCGTCGTCGCCGAGACCCTGCACGACATCGTGGACCCCCTGGTGTTCGCGGAGGCCGCCGACCTCATCGCGGACCACAAGTTGCGGGGTCACGACGTCATCGTCGTCTCGGCGTCGGGCGAGGAAGTGGTGACGCCGATCGCCGAAGCACTCGGGGCGACACGCAGCATGGCCACCCGCATGGCGGTCGCGGACGGGCTCTACACGGGCGAGGTGGAGTTCTACTGCTACGGTGGCGGCAAGGTCGAGGCGATGCGGCAACTAGCCGACGAATACCACTACGACCTGTCGGCATGCTACGCCTACTCCGACTCCGTGACCGACCTGCCGATGCTGACCGCGGTCGGCCACCCGACGGCCGTCAACCCGGACCGGGCGCTCCGGAAGGCCGCGGCCGGAAACGGTTGGCCCATATTGACTTTCTCGAATCCGGTCTCCCTCAGAGCGCGCCTCCAGGCGCCGTCCGCCACCACCGTGGCGACCACCGCCGCGGTGAGCATCGGAGCCCTCGTCGCGGGCGCATTCACCTATGGAGTGTTGCGCCGCAAGCGCTGACCGCCGCAACCCGCGACACGGTCACAAACCTGATTTGATACTTGCTGTGAGGGGGGTCACGGGGTACAAAGGAGTTACGGAAGAACGGAAGGCCAAGGTCGACCCAGAAGAGAAGGATCGATCTCCCGACCGGGATTCCCAGCACGGGCACTAGGTACCCACGCGAAGCATAAGCCACTATAAGGGCAAAAGCGTTGTGGGCCTGCGAGACTCGAGTCTTCACCGGCAAGGACCCTGCACAGGTTGCAAGGACGACCCGACGATATTCGGACTCTCGCCGAGGCCACCTACACAACCCACCATTGCACGCTTGGTAACCGGTTGTCCGTGCTAACGGGCGGCGAAGTCGACACCAGTCGGCAGCGCCGCCCGTTTCACATGTTCGGGAACATGTTGCAGCGCAACCGCTTCGAGCTAACTCGCCGCCGCTTCCGCGATCGACGTGGCCTCGCGGGCTCCGGCCTCCAGCGCACCGCAGCAGAGGACGACCCAGCTCCCGACCCCCTCCGGTTGGCCCGAGGCGAAGGCGGCTGCCCCGTTGCGGTACGCCTGCTGCCGTCGCAGCCAGCTGACCTCCGGAACCCCGAGATTGTGGGGATCGAGCCCGCTCGACACCGAGACCAGACGGGACGCAGCGCGGGCGACGATGCCGTCGCCCACCCCGAACGGCCTCAGCGTCAACAATTCCCCGTGCACCACCGCCGCCAGCACCGGCGCGGGTGCGGCCGTCCCCCCCGTCACGAGCTGAGCCAGACCGTCCAGCCGCTCCGCGACACCGGCCCCGGCGCGAGGCCTGCCGAGCAATTCCTGATCCTCCACGAGGTCGGCCGCGGCCAGCAGGTGCAGCCGCGCGAGGGCCTGCAGTGGCGCGCGCTGCCACGTGGACTGCAGAAGCGTGAGGGCGTCACCGTCGAGAGCCTGCCCGACGCGCAGGGCACCCGACAGGATGGGGTCGCCGGCCTCGCCGGGGGCGGGCAGTTCGGTGCTGCCACCGTCCAGCGACGCCGAGGCGCGGGCGGCACGAACCGCCGCCTCGGCCGCCGTGGTCGGCCAGCCGCGCCGATTGGTCTTGTGGCGGTGAACCGCGCCGAGCGCATCGCGCGCACGGTCCGCGGCTTCGCGGACACCGGGAAGGTCGACGAGGGGCTGCAACGGGTCGCTCACGTACCGGAACGCTACCCGGCGCCGCCGCGGGTCAGGCGCCGAGCCGGATCGATCCGCCGGGAATCGCGTCCAGCAACTTCCGGGTGTACTCCTCCTTCGGGGCCGTGAAGACCTCGTCGGTGGTGGCTTTCTCCACGATCGCGCCCGCGGACATGACGAGTACGTCGTCGGCGATCTGCCGCACCACCGCCAGGTCGTGGGTGATGAACAGGTACGTCAGCCCCAACTCCGCCTGCAGGTCGTTCAGCAGCGTGAGGATCTGATCCTGGACCAGCACGTCGAGCGCCGACACCGCCTCGTCGCACACCACCATCTCGGGCTGCAGCGCCAGCGCCCGGGCGATCGCCACCCTCTGCCGCTGGCCACCGGACAGCTCGTTCGGGAACCTCCGCATCACCGAAGCCGGCAACGCCACCTTGTCCAGCAGATCGCGCACCCGCGCTTCCCGCTCCGCCTTCGTCCCCACCTTGTGGGTGCGCAGGGGCTCCTCGACGGTGCGGAAGATCGAGTACATCGGGTCGAGCGTGCCGTACGGATTCTGGAAGATCGGCTGCACCCGCCGACGGAACGCGAGCATCTCCCTGCGGTCCAGCGTCGCGACGTCCTTGCCGTCGAACACGACATTCCCCGACGTCGGAGCGAGAAGTCCGAGCACCATCTGCGCGACCGTCGACTTGCCCGACCCGGACTCTCCGACGATGGCCGTGGTCGTCCCGCGCCGGACCGCGAACGAGACGTCGTCGACGGCGGTGAAGTCGGTGGACTTCCGTAGCCCGTGGCGGATCTTGAACACCTTGGTCAGCCCGGTGGCGACGACCACGTCGTCGGTGGCTTTGCCGAATTCGACGCCGATCTGGCCGTGCTGCTCGGCCTCGCCCACCACTTCGAGCGCGTGCTCCCGGATGTCCGCCCGGGCCAGCGAAGAACTCCGGCGTTGCGATGCCAGCGACGGCGCCGCGGCCACCAGTTTCCGGGTGTACGGGTGACGCGGCCGCTGCAGGATCTCCAGCGCGGGCCCCGCCTCGACGACCCGCCCCTTGCTCATCACGATCAGGTGTTCGGCCCGCTCCGCGGCCAGACCGAGGTCGTGGGTGATGAGCAGGACCGCGGTGCCGAGTTCGTCGGTGAGACCGTCCAGGTGGTCGAGGATCTGACGTTGGACCGTGACGTCGAGGGCGGACGTGGGCTCGTCCGCGATCAGCAGTTGCGGGCGCGCCGACAGCCCGATGGCGATGAGCGCGCGCTGACGCATGCCGCCGGAGAATTCGTGCGGATACTGGCCCAGCCGGTCCTCGGCGTCGGCGAGGCCCGCCTCCTCGAGGAGTTCGGCGGCACGCGCCTTCGCGGCCTTGCCCTTCGCGATCCCGTTGGCCTCCAACGCCTCCTCGATCTGGAACCCGACCTTCCACACCGGGTTGAGGTTGGACATCGGGTCTTGCGGGACGAGGCCGATCTTCTTCCCGCGCAGTGCGACGAACTCGCGCTCGGACGCCTCCGCCAGGTCCTGCCCCTCGAACAGGATCCGACCACCGGTCACCTTTCCCGTTCCGGGCAGCAGGTTGATGATCGCGTGAGCGGTGGTGGACTTGCCCGAACCGGACTCACCGACGATCGCCACCGTCTGCCCCGGATACACCGTGAGGCTGACACGACGCACCGCGGGCACGAGCCCGGAGTGGGACTGGAACGACACCTCCAGGTCCCGGATCTCGAGCAACGGCACCTCGTCGGCCGAATCCTGCGGTCCCGCCGAATCGTTCGCGGTCATCGCGCTCACCTCTTCCGGGCCTTGGGATCGAGCGCGTCCCGGAGAGCGTCGCCCATCATGATGAAACCCAGGACCGTGATCGCCAGCGCGGTCGCCGGATAGAACAGGATCGGCGAACCCTGACGCAGCGTGACCTGGGCGGTGCTGATGTCTCCGCCCCACGAGATCTCGGTGGACGGCAACCCGATGCCGAGGAACGACAGCGTCGCCTCGGCCACGATGTAGATGCCGAGGGAGATGGTCGCGATCACGATGATCGGGGCCAGGGAGTTCGGCAGCACGTGCCGGACGAGGGTGCGCACGTTCGAGACGCCGAGCGCACGCGACGCCATCACATAGTCGTTGCTCTTCGCCGAGATCACCGCGCCACGAGCGATCCTCGCCATCTGCGGCCACCCGAACAGGGCGAGGACGACGATCAGCGTCCAGATGGTGCGGTTGGTGAACAGCTGCATCAGGACGATCGCGGCGAGGATCAGCGGGATGCCGAAGAAGATGTCGGCGACCCGGGACAGCAGCGAGTCCACCGCGCCGCCGTAGAACCCGGCGACCGATCCGAACACCACGCCGACCACCAGCACGATCGACGTGACACCGACGCCCACCAGCACCGACGCCCGCGCCCCGTGGATCGTGCGGGAGTAGATGTCGCAGCCCTGCTTGTCGAATCCGAACCAGTGGCCCGCCGAAGGCCCCTGCATGCTGAACGCGAGATCGCAGAACCGGGGATCGGTGCTGGTGAACAGGTCCGGAAACGCCGCCACGGCGATCACCACGACGATGATCACCGATGCGACGAGGAACAGCGGGCGCTTACGTAGATCGCGCCATGCATCCGACCACATGCTCGTCGGTGGCTGCTCGATGTGGACGGCGTCGGTCTCCCCCGGCGCCGCCACTTCCTCGGGCGCCACGAAATGCGCCTGACGGGTCTTCCGGTCGCCCGTTCCGGCCGACTGACTCTCCACTTTCTCAGACATAGCGAATCCTCGGGTCGAGCGCGGCGTACAGGAGGTCGACGATCAGGTTGGCGAGCAAATAGATGACGATCAGCACCGTCACGAAGGACACCACCGTGGGCGCCTCGCCGCGGGTGACCGCCTGATAGATCGTGCCGCCGACGCCGTTGATGTTGAAGATGCCCTCGGTGACGATCGCGCCGCCCATCAGGGTGGCGAGATCGGCGCCGAGGAAGGTGACCACCGGGATCAGCGAGTTCCGCAGCACGTGCACCTGCACCACCCGGCGTCGTGAAAGACCCTTGGCCGTTGCGGTTCTCACGTAGTCGGCGGTGAGATTCTCGGCGACCGACGTCCGCGTGAGCCGGAGCACGTACGCGAACGACACCGACCCGAGGACGAAGGCGGGCAGCAGGAGATTCTTGAAACTGGTGTTGCCCCCGACCGTCGGCGGCACCAGTCCCCACTTCACACCGATGAAGAACTGGGCGAGGAAACCGATGACGAAGATCGGGATCGCGATGATCACCAGGCTGACGAGGAGGACGGAACTGTCGAAGATGCCGCCCTTGCGGAGCCCGGCGAACAGGCCGAAACCGATCCCGAAGATCCCTTCGATCGCGAGCGCCATCAGAGACAACTTGATGGTGATCGGAAAGGCCTGCGCCAGAACCTCGCTGACGGGACGACCGGAGAAGGACGTACCGAAGTCGAGCGTGAAGATGCCCTTCAGATACAGGAAGTACTGCATCAGGAACGGTTGGTCGAGGTGGTACCGGGCGCGGAGCTGCGCCGCCACCGCGGGGCTGAGGGCCTTGTCGCCCGCCAACGCCGCGATCGGGTCTCCGGGCAGCAGGAACACCATCGCGTAGATCAGGAACGTGGCCCCGAGGAACACGGGAATCATCTGAAGCAAACGGCGACCGACGTACCAGAGCATCGGATCACCTCCTATTCGTCGGGGACCGTGACGTCAAGAAATCCGGAGCCTCGGCCAGTACTCCCGAACGGGGCCGCGAACTGACAGCTCGCGGCCCCACCCGTCGGAGAAAACTCCCGTGCGTCAGTTCTTCTCGATGTCCGAGTACATCGGGATGCCCTTCCAGTCGATGACCACGTTCGACACGTTCTCGGACCAGCCGCTCGCCGCGTTGCGGTACCACGTCGGGACCGCGGGCAGGTCGTGCAGGAGAACCTCCTGCGCCTGGTTCAGCAGGTCCTGTGCCTTGTCGGGATCGACCTCACCCGCGGAGGCGCGCAGCAACCGGTCGAACTCGGGGTTCGAGTAGTCGCCGTCGTTGGAGCTGCCGCCGGTCTGGTAGTTCTGCGCGAGGAAGCCGTACTGCTGCGGGTAGTCACCCTGCCACCCCGAACGGAACGCGCTGGGGATGGTCCGGTTGGTGGCCTCCGTGCGGATCTGCGCGAACGTCGGATACTCCTTGCCCTTCGCGTCGATACCGAGCGTGTTGCGGATGTTGTTGGCGGTGGCGTCGACCCACTCCTTGTGGCCGCCGTCGCCGTTGTACGCGATCTCGAAACTGCCCGACCACGGGGCGATGGAGTCGGCCTGGGCCCACAGCTTCTTCGCCGCTTCCGGGTCGTACTTCAGGTTGCCGTTGCCGACCAGCGAATCCGACCAGCCCTCGATGGCGGGGCTGGTGAAGTCGAGCGCGGGGGTACGGGTGTTGTTGTAGATCTGCTGGGTGATCTGGTCGCGGTTGATCGCCATCGAGATGGCCTGCCTGCGCAGCGTGCCCTCCTCACCGCTGAAGTGCGGCAGGCGGCCCGGGATCGTGAACGTCTCGATGGTCGCGGACGGCTGGTTCACGGTGCGCCCCGGCAGGTCGGTCTCGAACGTGGTGACCGCGCTCGGCGGCACCTGGTCGAGGACGTCGACGTTGCCCGCGAGCAGATCCGTGTACGCCGTGTCGAGGCTGTTGTACATGACGAAGTCGACGCCGGCGTTCTTCGGCTTGCGGTTGCCGTTGTAGTCGGGGTTCACGACGGTGTCGATCCGCACGTTGTGCTGCCACGCCCCGGGACCCGACATCATGTACGGCCCGTTGCCGACGGGATTCTCGCCGAACGCCGCCATGTCCTGGTACGCCACCGCCGGCAGCGGGTAGTACGCGGCGAAACCGAGACGGTCCGGGAAGGCGGACTCGGGTTGCTTGAGTTCGATCGTGAACGTCGAGTCGTCGACCACCTTCAGTCCCGACATGGTCTGCGCCGTGGGGTTCTCCGCAGCCACCTCGTCGTAGCCCTCGATCGGGTCGAAGAAGGACGCCTGGAGCTGCGCGTTCGTCGACAGCGCGCCGTAGTTCCAGGCGTCGACGAACGAGGCTGCGGTGACCGGCGTGCCGTCCGTGAACGTCCAGCCGTCCTTCAGCTTCACGGTGAAGGTCTTGCCGTCGGTCGTCTCGATGGACTCGGCGACCTCGTTGTTCACACCACCGTCGGAGTCGTAGGAGACGAGTCCCGCGAACAGCGCATCGACGACGCGGCCACCCTGATTCTCGCTGGTATTGGTGGGAATCAACGGATTCTGCGGTTCACCCGCCCAGGCGTTGACGATGCCGCTGCCACCCCCGCCCGACGAGTCACCGGACGAGCAGGCGGACAGCATCCCTGCTGCCAGGCCGACCGCCAGAACGACGGTTGCCACACGTGTGATGCGCAAGACGTTCCTCCCAGATCTGCATGGTTCCGGGCAGCGGTGCCGGGCGCAGCCCGAACGATGGGATGACGATAAGTCAAGGTTTCAATCTGTGTGGCCACGACGGGTGAAACTCGTGGAATCGGCACCCGATCGAAACATCGTCGGCGCCGGGGTCGCCGCTCGTCGTCCGCGTCTGCCGTCCGTCGCGCCTATTCGACCGATCGTCGCAGAATATGGGCTTGCAACCCTGTGCAACGGTGCGCTCGGGGGCCCTTGTGACTACCCTCACACGTGCTAGAAGTGCCGAAGTCGAGACTGGAAAGAAGGCCGGCCCACAATGACCAGTGCAGCACAGGCGAGCGGAGCGACGGGGAAGGCCGCCCAGGCGAGCGGAGCGACGGGGAATTCCACACAGGCGAGCGGAGCGACGGAGAAGTCGGACCATTCCGATGCCGCCCCGCAGGTATATCCGCCGAGCCCCGAGTTCACCGCCACTGCGAACGCCGGACCCGAACTCCAGGCTGCCGCAGACGAGGACCGACTCGCATTCTGGGCCACCCAGGCCGAGCGCCTGCACTGGCACACGCCGTTCTCCGAGGTACTCGACTGGTCCGACGCACCCGTCGCGAAATGGTTCGTCGGCGGACAACTCAACGTCGCCTTCAACTGCGTCGACCGCCACGTCCTCGCCGGCAACGGCGACCGCGTCGCCATCCACTTCGAAGGCGAACCGGGCGACACCCGCGACCTGACCTACAACGACCTGCTCACCGAAGTCAGCAAGGCCGCCAACACCTTCACCGACCTCGGACTCGTCGCCGGCGACCGCGTCGCGATCTACATGCCGATGATCCCCGAGGCCATCGTCACCATGCTCGCCTGCGCCCGCCTGGGCCTGACCCACTCCGTGGTCTTCGCCGGCTTCTCCGCCAGCGCCCTGCGCTCGCGTATCGACGACGCCGAAGCCAAACTCGTCGTCACCGTCGACGGGCAGTGGCGCCGCGGCCAGGCCGCACCCCTCAAGCCCGCCGTCGACGAGGCGGTCGACGGGGCCGCGTCCGTCGAGCACGTCCTCGTCGTCAAGCGCACCGGCATCGACGTCGCGGTCGCCGACGGCCGGGACCTGTGGTGGCACGAGACCGTCGAGAAGGCGTCCGGCACCCACGAGGCCCAGCCGTTCGACGCCGAGCACCCGCTGTTCATCCTCTACACCTCCGGCACCACCGGAAAGCCCAAGGGCATCATCCACACCTCCGGCGGCTACCTCACCCAAGCGTCGTACACCCACCACAACGTGTTCGACCACAAGGCCGGCCAGGACGTGTACTGGTGCACCGCCGACATCGGCTGGGTCACCGGCCACAGCTACATCGTCTACGGACCGCTGTCCAACGGCGTCACCCAGGTGGTCTACGAGGGCACCCCGAACTCCCCCGACGAGCACCGCCACTTCCAGATCATCGAGAAGTACGGCGTCAGCATCTACTACACCGCCCCCACGCTGGTGCGCACGTTCATGAAGTGGGGCAGGGACATCCCCGACGCCCACGACCTGTCCTCGATCCGGCTCCTCGGCTCCGTCGGCGAACCGATCAACCCCGAGGCGTGGAAGTGGTTCCGCGAGGTGATCGGCGGGAACCGGGCCCCCATCGTCGACACCTGGTGGCAGACCGAGACCGGCGCCATCATGATCTCCCCGCTGCCCGGGATCACCGCGACCAAACCCGGCTCCGCGATGGCGCCGCTGCCCGGGATCTCCGCGAAGATCGTCGACGACGACGCGAAGGAACTCGGCGCCGGCGGCTCCGGCTACCTCGTCCTCGACAAGCCGTGGCCGGCGATGCTCCGCGGCATCTGGGGCGACATGGACCGCTACCGCGAAACCTACTGGTCCCGGTACCCCGAGCAGGGCTGGTACTTCGCCGGTGACGGCGCCAAGTACGACGAGGACGGCGCCCTGTGGGTCCTCGGCCGCGTCGACGACGTCATGAACGTCTCCGGCCACCGCATCTCCACCTCCGAGGTCGAATCCGCCCTCGTCGGCCACCACGGTGTCGCCGAAGCCGCCGTCGTCGGTGCCGCCGACGAGACCACCGGCCAGGGCATCGTCGCGTTCGTCATCCTCCGCGAAGGCGTCGAGAACACCGGCGACACCCTCATCGCCGAACTCAAGGCCGAGGTGTCCCGGGAGATCAGCCCGATCGCCAAGCCCCGCCAGATCACGATCGTCCCCGAACTCCCCAAGACCCGCTCCGGCAAGATCATGCGGCGCCTGCTCAAGGACATCGCCGAGGGCCGCGACCTCGGCGACACCTCCACCCTCGTCGACCCCAAGGTCTTCGACGCCATCCGTGGCAAGTAGGGCGCTCCGCGCCCCGTGAGTGGTTGACGAGTCTCTGCACTCCTCAACCACTCACGGGCGGCGAAAGCCGCCACAGCGTCTGCTCCTCGCCGATTCCCTTCAGCCCGGTGGTGAAGATGTCGCACCGGTAGCCGGACGTCGCGAGCAGCGGCGCCACCTCCGGGTCGTCGTGAACGGCCCGGGACAGAACGATGTCGCCGCCCGCAGCACAGCCCTGTACCCGGGCCGCCAGGTTGACCGTCGCACCGAAGTAGTCGATCCGGCCGTCGTTGTCGATCATCACGGCAGGCCCCTGGTGCAACCCGACTTTCAACGACACCGAGTCGTCGTCGCCGAGGTGCCTGCGACGGAACTCGTCCCAGCCGCTCTGCATCGACGCCGCCGCCGACCAGGCCTCCCTCGCATCGGCGAACGTCGCCATGACCGCGTCACCCATCTGCTTCACGACGCTGCCGTTCTCGCGGACCACCGCGTCACGCAGGTAGCGGAAATGGCTCTGCACGAACGCGAACGCCCGGACGTCGCCGATGCGCTCGTACAGGGCGGTCGAACCGCTCAGATCCGTGAACAGCACCGCCAGGTTCGCGATCCCGATCTCGTCGCCCGGCGCCACCCCCTGATCCGGGAACAGGTCCTGAAAACCGTCGAGCGACGTCACGAGCGCGCCGGTCGCCGCGGCGTCCTTCCACCGCTCCCGCTCGACCACCACCAGCGCCTCACCGGGGAGCCGGTTAGCGACCTCCAGCAGGCACGCGCCGTCGGTACCGGGCGCATCACGCACCCGGAGTTCACCGGGCCCGCAGTCGACCCGCAGCGTGCCACCGGCAGGACCGACCTCGCAGACCACCGGGGTACCCACCTGATAACACCGGAGCCGCAACCACCCCGGGTCGAGTTCGAGCCGCTCACAGCGCCGCTCCCCCGGCCCGAGCCGCAACTGAGCCACCGCCGACGGTGAATTCGCCGGACCACCGATGCAGTACCGGGCCCGCTCCGCCCGGCGGACGGCCGGGTTGACGTCGAAACGGATCTCCACCGACCGCGCGAGGTCCGTGTCGAACGCGATGTCGCAGGTGTCGCAGTGGACGCGACTCGGCAACTGTCGAATCCGGTCGGCGTCCTCGCGGGCGGTCCGGCAGACCGGGCACAGGACGCTCCAGCTCAGGTCCAGCAGACCGCAGTCCGCGGCGTGGAGGAAGACGTACAGCAGTTGTATCCGGTCGGCACCCCAGCGGTCCGCCAGCTCGAACGGGCGCATGCCCGTCACCTCCAGGTCGGAGGCGGTCCGCAAGTGGGACTCCAAGCGCCCGATCAAGTTCGGGGCGTCGTGCGATCGCGACAGCTGCGTCGTGCGGAGTTCCAGCCGGCCGGCGTCGAGTTGCTCCGGCGGCGGCAGGGCGGGAACGGCGTGCGTCTCCGGGTCGCGGACGTGTCGCTCCAGCGCGTGGGCGAGCGCCACCGTCTTCCGTATGCCCGTGCGCGCCAGCAGCGTTCGCGCGGCAATCGCGCCGAACCGGGTGCGCGGGACGATCCGGGCGAACACCTCGACGTCGGTCCCGTCGGCGGCCGGGTGGAGCCGGACACCCGTGGACACCTCCGCGAGCGGACCGCGGGAGAAGCGGCGAAGGACCTGATAGAACCGGCCCTCGACCCATTCGAACGGGAACTCCTCGTACCGCACCCGCCGTCCGTACGAACGAGTCTCCGCCGAATAGTGCCCCTTGCGGCGACGGTCCAGCATCGGAGCGAATCGCACCGGCGACAGATCGATGTTGCGATAGGCGCTCCGCGCCCGTGAGCCTTTCTGGTTGCTCCTGCTACCAGAAAGGCGCACAGGGGCTAGGCCCCTACGTCGTCGAGGGACTCGTTCTTCGTCTCCTTCATCACCAGCAGCGCGACGAACGTGAGCGCGGCGGCGATGAGCAGGTAGATGCCCACCCAGCCGACGCCGTACGACGTGGCGAGCCAGGTGGCGATGAACGGTGCGACGGCGGCACCGAGGATGCTGGCGGTGTTGTAGGCGATCCCCGAACCCGTGTAGCGCACGTTGGTCGGGAACAGCTCGGGCAGAACGGCACTCATCGGCCCGAAGGTCATGCCCATCAACAACATTCCGATTGCCAGGAACACGAGCATGCGAGCGTTGCCCATGCCGTCCTGGTTCAGCATGACACCGAACGTGAGTCCGAACAGCATGATGAACCCGGTGATGGTGAGCAGCGTGATGCGACGACCGTAGCGGTCGGCCAGCCACCCCGACACGGGGACCGCGGCGGCGAAGAACAGGACCGCGATCAGCTGGAGGACCAGGAAGTCGGTGTAGTGGAACCCGGCTCCCGTGCCGCCCTGGGCGGGGGTCTTGCCGGTGCCGTAGCTCAGCACCCACGTGGTCATGATGTAGAAGAGCGTGTACGTGGCGAGCATGACGAACGTGCCGATGATCAGCTGACGCCAACTGGTCTTGAACACCTCGGCGATCGGGGTCTTCACCTTCTCGCCGCGCGCGACGGCGCGGGCGAACACGGGCGTCTCCTCCAGCTTGAGCCGCACGTACAGACCGATCATCACCATGATCGCGCTGAGCAGGAACGGGATCCGCCAGCCCCAGGTGAGGAATGCGCCGTCCAGGTCGGGGCTGCTGTTGTCGTGGTCCATGAACAGCGTGATGATCAGGAACAGACCGTTGGCGAGGAAGAAGCCGATCGGCGCGCCCAGCTGCGGCCACATGGCCGCCCAGGCACGCTTGCCCTTCTGCGCGGTCTCGGTCGCGAGCAGTGCCGCGCCGCTCCACTCACCGCCCAGTCCGAGGCCCTGGCAGAAGCGCATCAACGCCAGCAGCGCGGGCGCGACGATGCCGATCTGGTGATAGGTGGGCAGCAGACCGATCACGAACGTGGCGATGCCCATGGTAAGGAGGGAGCCGACGAGCGTCGTCTTGCGTCCGATGCGATCGCCGAAGTGGCCGAACAGGATCGAACCGAGCGGCCGGGCGACGAACGCGAGTCCGAACGTGGCGAGTGACGCCAGCAGCGCAGTGGTGCCGTTTCCCTTGGGGAAGAACAGGTGCGGGAACACGGACACGGCCGCGGTCGCATAGATGTAGAAGTCGTAGAACTCGATGGACGTTCCCACCATGCTCGCGACGACGATCCGGCTTCTGGGTACGCCGGCGACGGTGGCCCCGCCGTCCGGATCTGGTTTCGACGTATCGACGGCACTGCTCACTCGACTTACTCCTGCACGACGTTATTTCAACTATTGGGACGAGAGTCCATTCCTTAGGAATTGAACACCTCGTGTCTTTCGCTTGGCAAATTGGATAAGCTCTTCTCGGTGCGCCGGGAAGTCTGGTCGGCAGAGCAATTGCCGTACCCGGACCACATCGAAAGCGAGCGCCCCCCGGTGACCCAGCCCATCCGCTCCGAACTCTCCCGCTACCTCCGCACCGAGACGGTCGGCGGTTCGATCCTGCTGGCCGCCGCCGCGGTGGCCCTCCTGTGGGCGAACTCTCCCGTCTCGGATTCCTACTTCGCGTTGCGCGACTGGACGATCGGCCCGGAGGCGCTACACCTGAACCTGACGGTCGGGACGTGGGCGCAGGACGGGCTGCTGGCGGTCTTCTTCTTCGTCGCAGGCCTGGAACTGAAACGGGAACTGGTGGTGGGCGAACTCGCCGACCGCAAACGTGCCCTTCTCCCGATCATCGCGGCCTGCGGCGGCGTGGTGGTGCCCGCGATCATCGCCGCCACGATCGGCGCCGGAACACCCGGCATGGACCGGGGCTGGGCCATTCCCGTCGCCACCGACATCGCGTTCGCACTGGGTGTGCTGGCGCTGACCGGGTCCCGCATCCCGGCGAGCGCCCGCGTGTTCCTGCTCAGCCTGGCCGTCGTCGACGACCTCCTCGCGATCGTGCTCATCGCGGTCCTGTTCACCAGTTCGATCGCCATGCTGTGGCTGCTCGGCGCCGCCGTGTGCCTGGTCGCCTACGCCGTCGCCCAGCACCGGCGCATCACCACCCCATGGCTCTACGTTCCGCTCGCTCTGTTCACCTGGTACTGCATGCATCAAGCCGGAATCCACGCCACGCTGGCCGGCGTCGCTCTCGGTCTCCTCACCCGGGTGCGGCGCGACCCCGGCGAACACGAATCCCCGGGCTCCCGCCTCGAGCACCGCATCCAGCCGTTTTCGGCGGGCTTCTGTGTCCCGGTGTTCGCCCTGTTCGCCTCCGGGGTCGCCCTCAGCAGCGAACTCCTCGGGCAGCTGTTCACCAACCCCATCTCGCAGTCCGTGATCGCCGGACTCCTCGTCGGCAAGACCGTCGGCATCTTCGGCATCTCCTGGCTCGCGATCCGCCTGGGTATCGCGAAGAAACCGCGTGCACTCGGGTTCCGGGACATGTTTGCCCTCTCAGTGCTCGGTGCGATCGGGTTCACCGTTAGCCTTCTCGTAGCGGATCTCGCGCTTGCGGGAATCGGTGACGGCAGCGAGGCCGAAATAGCTAAGGTCGCGGTGCTCGTGACATCGTTGACAGCGTCGCTGATCGGATCAGCGTTACTGTGGCGACGCGGTCGGGCCCATGCGGCCCGGCAGGATGACTCGGACGTGCAAGAGCTACCTGGAGGGGTCGACAAGTGAGCATCACTCACGGCAAGGGAGACAGCCCGCGTTACACGGGAGACGGGGTGCCGAACACGGTGTCGTCGATCCCGCTCACGGATGTGGACGCTCAGACACCCGGCGAGGCGAGCCTCGGCACGCTGGTCAAGCATGCGACCGCGCAGGTGTCCACCCTGGTCCGCGCCGAGGTCGAGCTCGCGAAGGCCGAGGTCACCGGTGAGGTCAAGAAGGGCCTGCAGGGCAGCCTGTTCTTCATCCTCGCGTTCACCGTGCTGCTGTTCAGCTCGTTCTTCTTCTTCTTCTTCCTCGCCGAACTCCTCGACGTGTGGATCGCCCGTTGGCTGGCGTTCCTGATCGTCTTCCTGATCATGGTCGTGGTGACGGCGATACTCGCCCTGCTCGGTTATCTGCGGGTACGCAAACTCCGCGCGCCCGAGAAGACCATCGACTCCCTGAGGCAGGCCAAGACCGTGCTGCCCACGTCGTACTCGGATGCGGAAGCCCATCTCGCATCGTCCACCGGACGTCACGCGCGGTAACTCGCTCCTGTGGCACCACCCGATCCGTCCACCGTCCGTTTCGACGGCCCCTGGATTCATCGCGACATCCATGCCAACGGAATCCGATTCCACACCGTCGAGGTCGGCGCATCCGCACCGGATGCGCCGCTCGTCGTCCTGCTGCACGGGTTCGCGGACTTCTGGTGGTCGTGGCGCCACCAGCTGACGGCGCTGTCCGCGGAGGGGTACCGGGCCGTCGCCGTCGACCTCCGCGGCTACGGCGATTCCGACAAACCGCCGCGCGGCTACGACGGGTGGACGCTGGCCGGCGACATCGCCGGCCTGATCCGGGCGATGGGCTACGGCGAGGCCACACTCGTCGGGCACGCCGACGGCGGCCTGGTCTGCTGGGCCACGGCAGTCCTGCACGCTCGTCTCGTCCGGTCGATCGCACTGGTCAGCTCGCCGCATCCCGTCGCGCTCAAGCAGGCCGTCCTCCACGACCGCTACCAGCGCAAAGCCCTGCTGCCCTCGTTCGTCTCCTGCCAGGTGCCGTGGCGTCCCGAACGTCGCCTCACCCGGGACGACGGGTCGGAGGTCGAGCGGTTGATCCGCGAACGCTCCGGACCCGGCTGGACGGAGAACCCGGAATTCGACGTCGTGGTGTCACGGATGCGGTCGGCGATCCAGATCCCCGGCACCGCGCACTGCACCCTGGAGTACCAGCGGTGGGCGTTCCGCAGTCAGTTCCGGCCGGACGGCAGCCGGTTCATGGCGTCGATGGATCAGACGCTGCGGATCCCCGTCCTGCACCTCCACGGAGACCTCGACCCGTACGTGCTCGCGGACACGGTGCGCCGCAGCCACCGCTTCGCACCCACCCAGCAGATGCACACCGTGCCCGGGGTCGGCCACTACGCGCACTGGGAGGCCCCGGAACGCGTCAACGCCGCCCTGCTCGACCTCGTCGCACCCCGCACGGTCTGACCGTCAGAGAATGCACGCCCCGGTGTCCACGGCGACCGACGCCCCGGACGCCGCCTGCAACTGACGCGACACCTCGGCGGCGGTGAGCACGAACCCGGTGTCGCTGTTGTCGACGGCGGCGCCGAACACCACCCCGAGCACCCGGCCGTCACTGTCGACGAGCGGTCCGCCCGAGTTGCCCTGCCGGATGGAACCGCGGACCGTGTACACCTCACGCTGGACGGTTCCCGCCCGGTAGATGTCGGGACCGCTGAGGTCCAGGATCTCCCGGACCCGCGCCGCGCTGGCCGTGTACGGCCCGCCGCCCGGGTAGCCGACCACCAGCGCGTTGTCGCCGGTCTGCGCGGGCTCGGGCGCGAAGTTCAGGACGGGAGCGTCCAGTCCGGGCACCTCGAGAACCGCGACGTCGGCGGACGGGTCGAACAGCACGACCTCGGCGTCCATCGGCCCGTTCGCGGTGTCGACGACGATGCCCGCCGTACCCGCGACCACGTGCGCGTTGGTCATCACCCGGTCGGGTGCCACGACGAAGCCGGATCCCTCCAGCGCCCGCTGGCAACTCGGGGCGACACCCCGGATCCTCAGCACGCTCGACTGCAGCGAGGACGCGACGGGGCTCTCCAGAACGCTGGCGTCCGGCGGGTCGACGGTCGTGATGGGGGTGCGCCCGAACGGCCCGATGACGTCGGGAAGCCCGGACGTGTCGAGCAGGGCGGTGAACTCGGTGGGCAGTTGCCGCATCCAGGCGGGCGCGATGTTGTCGACCGTTTCGAGGACGCTCGATCCGCGGACCGCCGCCGCCAGCTGGGGCTGGGACGAGGACGTGAGCGGGATCGCCAGCAGCCACGCCGCGATGAACACCGCGACGGCCTGCACGCAGGCGCCGATCACGCTGTCGACGGAACGCGCGACCGGACTGTGCATGCTTCCCCGCGCGGCCCGGCCGAGGACCATGCCCGCGACCTCGCCGACGATCACCAGCACCACGATCAGGGCGATGCCGACCAGCACGCGACCGCGTCCCTCGTCCACGTGCACCAGCACGTGCGGGGCGATCAGGATGCCCGCGACCGCACCCAGCACCACGCCGATGAAGGCGAGTACCGATGCCACGGCGCCCTGGCGCCAGCCCGACGTCGCGGCGACGAAGGCGATCAGGACGATGGCGAGGTCGATCCAGTGCGACCCGGTCATCGCTCGGCCGCCGGGCGGCCGTGACCGTGGGTCAGGTGGTCGTCGTCGAGGTCGTTGTCGAGTTCGGCGAGGACGGTGTCGAGGTCGCGGATGTCGCGGCGGTCCCACTCCTGTTCCCAGCCGGAGACGGCGAACAGGGCGGCGAGGATGCCTGCGGTGAAACCCCACACGAGCATGCCGTCGGCGGCGAACGCGGGGCCCTGGTACCCGGCCGGGTGGCGCACCTGGAACCGGTTCCGCGGATCGATCAGGGTGTGCACGGGAACCCGGGCGACGCGTTCCGCTTCCGCGGGATCGACCACGCCGACCTCGCTGGGCTTCTCCCAGTACGCGAGGACCGGGGTGACGTCGAATCCGGACGGTGGGATGAAGATCTCCTCGAGCACGGCGAGCGGGCGGACACCGGACGGGTCGAGTCCCGTCTCCTCCTGGGCCTCCCGCAACGCGGTCGCGATGGGTCCCTCGTCGCCGGGGTCGCTGGCGCCGCCGGGGAAGGCCACCTGACCACTGTGCTGCCGCATCGTGGACGCACGCTGGGTGAGCAGGATGTCCGCGCCGGCGGGCAGGCCGCCCGACATCAGCGGGTCCGCCTCGACGGGGCCGCCGAACAACACGAGCACCGCCGCCTCCCGGGTGGTCGTCCCGGTGGGTGCGCGCCGATCGAGGACGGGGTTGATCCGGTGCGGGTCGGCGGGCGTGCGGTGCACGACCCTGCGCAGCCAGGGCGGAACGGCGACGCCGTCCACGGAAGACGTCATGCCGCCACCCCCAGGTTCTGTTCGACGGCGTCCGCGATCTCGTCGACGCTGCGGAACGGTTGTGGCAGCACCTTCGCCACCGTGCCGTCGGGCCGGATCAGCACCGAGACCGGGAGGACGGGCGGCGCCCCGACCGCGACGCGGACGCGACCGTCGCCGTCCTGCACACCGGGCAGGGTGACGGAGTAGTCGATGAGCCGCGACAGCGCGCTGGACTCGTTGGGATCGGTGTGCACCGTAAGCACGGTAACCGCGTCACCCGCACGATCCGAAAACTGCTGCATATAGGGCAACTCCTCGGCGCAGGGGCCACACCAGTACGCCCACAGGTTCAGCAGCGCCGGTTTACCACCGAACGCGGCCGCCAGATCCACCTGACTGCCGTCGCCCACGCATTCCAGCGTGATGCCGGACAGCACGGGATCCGCGGAAGACCCGGACGCGACCGCCGGAGCGGGGCACGGAGCCAGGCCCGCCTGCGTCCTCAGTGCCGCGAGGGCGTCGGGATCGGCGCTCACCGACGTCGGGGCGGC
Source organism: Rhodococcus sp. T7 (assembly GCF_009872365.1). Taxonomy (NCBI): domain Bacteria; kingdom Bacillati; phylum Actinomycetota; class Actinomycetes; order Mycobacteriales; family Nocardiaceae; genus Rhodococcus; species Rhodococcus sp. T7. The sequence goes on along the minus strand of NZ_WXYH01000111.1, from coordinate 230,786 downwards.
GCCACCCGCACCGAACCGGTCCTCGTACGACGGCGTTCCCGCGTCGTCGCCCCGCGGCCAGATCGCGACGACGAGCGCCACCACGACCACGAGGGCGGCCAGACTCCACCGCGCTGCGCTAGACACTCGTATCGACCCTCACCTGCCGGCCAGGCGCAGCAGATGCTCCGTCTCCGGTCCACGAACCAGTCCCGCGGCGACGTCGGGGTCGATCGGGCCGACCCCGTACGACGGACAGTCGCCTGCGAGCACACACACCCCGCAGGCGGGCTTGCGGGCGTGGCAGACGCGTCTGCCGTGGAAGATCACCCGGTGCGAGAGCAGCGTCCACTCCTTGCGCTCGATCAGGGCGCCGATGGCGTGCTCGACCTTGACCGGGTCTTCCTCCTCGGTCCACTTCCACCGCCGCACGAGCCGCCCGAAGTGGGTGTCGACGGTGATTCCGGGCACATCGAACGCATTGCCGAGGATCACGTTGGCCGTCTTCCGGCCGATCCCGGGCAGCGTCACGAGATCCTTCAGATTGCCGGGGACCTCGCCGTCGAATCGCTCGAGCAGGGCCTGCCCGAGCCCGATCAGAGAATTCGTCTTGTTCCGGTAGAAACCGGTGGACCGGATGTACTCCTCGAGTTCGGTGCGTTCGGCCTCCGCGTACGCCTTCGCGTCGGGGTAGCGGGCGAACAGCGCCGGCGTCACCATGTTCACCCGCACGTCAGTGCACTGCGCGGACAGGATCGTCGCGACGGCGAGGTCCAGGGGTGTGGTGAAGTCGAGTTCGCAGTAGACGTGAGGGAAGGCCTCGGCGAGCCTGCGGTTCATCCGCCGGGCGCGCCGGACGAGTCCGAGCCGGGTTTCTTCCTGCTTCGCGGCCCGCGAACGGGTGCGTCCACGCACTTCGGAGCCGTCGCTGGGGGTCGCATGCACGGGATCAACTGTACGGACACCCGACCGATCCGAATTGCTGCTGTGTCGCTTCTGAGACCTTTGCAGTGTTTACTTCCCGGTATGCAAGGTCTCGCTGTGGTCCTCTTCCCAGTGCTGCTGATGCTGTTTGCGCTGGCAATGGAGCGGGTGGAGTTCAGACTCCGCCGGCTCACGGTTCGTCAGCAAGAGGTGGAAGAGTTCCTCGACCAGGCAAGTCACGACGAAGTGGCCACCCTGGCCCACGAAGGTTTCCCCCACGCATTGGCACGCTTCCATCGACGTCGCAAGGGGCGGTCGGGCTTCGAATCCGACGACGCCGACATCACCGAAGTGGGCTCGCGGCGCGCCAGCTGACCCCTGGACAACCCCCGGCAAGACGCACCACCGGACGCATCATCCGGTTAACTTTTGCGACTTCCGTGGTATCGGTCACTCAGACCGAGCCGTCTCAACGTAGACTTCAGAGCCGTACCTGTTGCACAGCGACACGCCGCGGATCACCGGGGCATCGTCGACATGCAGCAAATCGCGCACAATATGCATACAGACGAACAATATTCCCAAGGAGCGCACGTGGACGACGTCCTGGCAAGAGCCGGCATCTTCCAAGGAGTCGAGCCCTCAGCGGTAGCGGCGCTGACCAAGCAGCTGCAGCCTGTCGACTTCCCCCGCGGACATGTCATCTTCAACGAAGGTGAGCCCGGTGACCGCCTGTACATCATCGTTTCCGGCAAGGTGAAGATCGGCCGCCGCTCGCCGGACGGCCGTGAGAACCTGCTGACGATCATGGGCCCGTCCGACATGTTCGGTGAGCTGTCCATCTTCGACCCGGGTCCGCGTACGTCCACCGCGACCACGGTCACCGAGGTCCGCGCGGTCAGCATGGACCGCGAAGCGCTCAAGGCGTGGATCGACCACCGACCCGAGATCGCCGAGCAGCTGCTGCGGGTTCTCGCGCGCCGTCTGCGTCGTACCAACAACAACCTGGCCGACCTCATCTTCACGGACGTCCCCGGTCGTGTCGCCAAGGCGCTGCTGCAGCTCGCACAGCGGTTCGGCACCCAGGAGGCGGGCTCGCTGCGCGTCACCCACGACCTCACGCAGGAAGAGATCGCCCAGCTCGTCGGCGCTTCCCGCGAGACGGTCAACAAGGCGCTCGCCGACTTCGCGCACCGCGGATGGCTGCGCCTCGAAGGCAAGAGCGTGCTGATCTCCGACTCCGAGCGCCTGGCACGTCGCGCACGGTAGTCCCCGCATCCACGACGTCGGCCACCCCCTCACGGCGAGGGGGTGGCCGACGTCGTTGTGCGGTCAGTCGAGGCTGCGCAGGTACGCGAGCTGCACGTTGACGGACTTCTCCGCCACCGGCCACAACTTCGGATCGACGTCCGAGTAGACGTGCTCGACCACCTCGCGGACCGTGGGGGCGCCGCCGAGCGCACCGAGCGCGGCCCGCACCTGGTCGAGTCGCTCCTCGCGGTGATCGAGGTACTGCTGCGCCACGACGTTCAGGTCGGGCAGTTCGGGTCCGTGGCCGGGCATCACCCGGTGTCCTGTGCCGAGGTCCAGCAGCCGGCGCAGCGACGACAGGTAGTCGCCGAGGTCGCCGTCCGAGTCGTCGAGCACCGTGGTGCCGCGGCCGAGGATCGTGTCGCCGGTGAGGACGGTGCCCTCACCTTCCACGGTGAAGGACACGGAGTCCTTCGTGTGCCCGGGCGTGGCGATCACTGTGAGGGTGAGCCCTGCGACGTCGATGGTCTCGCCGTCCACGAGGGGTTCGCCGCCGCCGCGGAGGAACTCCGGGTCCACCGAACGCACGGGCGCGCCGGTGAGTTCGAAGAACCGCTGCACGCCCCCGGTGTGGTCGAAGTGACGGTGGGTGATCAGCGTCAGCGCGACCGGTCCGAGTGCGGCGACGCGGGCGAGGTGCTCCTCGTCGGCGTCACCCGGGTCGACGACCACACACTCGTCCCGGCCCGGCGCCCGCAGAATCCACGTGTTGGTGCCGTCGAGCGTCATCATGCCGGGATTGTCCTCGAGCATCACCGAGACGATCGGGGTGACCTCCCGCACCTGGGCGTAGGCCGGATGGGCAAGAGTCATGGCACTACGACTCCGGTTGCACTTCGGCGATGAGTTCGACCTCGACGGGGGCGCCGAGCGGCAGTTCCGCGACACCGACCGCCGACCGGGCGTGGGCGCCGGCATCCCCGAACACCTCGCCGAGGAACTCGGAGGCACCGTTCACGACGCCGGGCTGTCCGGTGAATCCCTCGGCGGAGGCGACGAATCCGACGACCTTGACGATCCGCACCACCGAGTCGATGCCGACGAGGGCGTCGACCGCCGCCAGCGCGTTCAGAGCGCATGCCCGGGCCGCGGCCTTGGCGTCCTCGTCCGACACACCGGCGCCGAGCTTGCCCGCGATCGTCAGCTTGCCCTCGACGATCGGCAGCTGCCCGGACGTGTAGACGTAGTTGCCGGTGCGCACGGCGGGCACGTAGGCGGCCACCGGCGGGACGACGGACGGCAGCGTGATGCCGAGTTCGGTCAGGCGGGCGGACCAGTTCTGTGTCTGCGCCACGGCCGTCAGCCCTTCGGACGCTTCAGGTACGCGACGTGCTGCTCGCCGGTGGGTCCGGGCAGAACCGTCACCAGTTCCCAGCCGTCGGTGCCCCACTGGTCGAGGATCTGCTTGGTCGCATGTGTGAGCAGCGGAACGGTGGCGTACTCCCAGGAAGTCAATTCACTCATGCCGGTGAGCCTATCCCCCGCACATCCCGGCTCCCAGACTTATAGGCTCGACCCCGTGGTTGCATCCCCAGACCAGCTCACCCCGACGTGGCCCGAGAAGGCCGCGCGGGCCCGGCTGCACTTCGTGTCCGGAAAGGGCGGCACCGGAAAGTCCACGGTGGCCGCCGCGTTGGCGCTCGCCCTGGCCGAGGGTGGGCGCCGCGTGCTACTGGTGGAAGTCGAGGGCAGACAGGGGATCGCTCAGCTCTTCGACGTGCCCCCGCTGCCGCCGCAGGAGACGAAGGTCGCGGCCGCCGAGGGTGGCGGGGAGGTCATGGCGCTGGCCATCGACATCGAGACCGCGTTCCTCGAATACCTCGAGATGTTCTACAACCTCGGGTTCGCGGGCCGCGCGATGCGCAAGTTCGGCGCCATCGAGTTCGCCACCACCATCGCACCGGGCCTCCGGGACGTGCTGCTGACCGGCAAGATCAAGGAATGCGTGGTGCGCTCCGACAAGTCGGGTAAGCGGGTGTACGACGCCGTCGTCGTCGACGCCCCGCCGACCGGGCGGATCGGCAACTTCCTCGACGTGACGAAGGCGATGGCCGACCTCGCGAAGGGCGGGCCGGTGCGCTCGCAGAGCGAGGGCGTGGTACGCCTGCTGCACTCCGACGAGACCGTCGTCCACCTCGTGACCCTGCTCGAGGCGCTACCCGTGCAGGAGACCACCGACGCCGCAGAGGAACTGGCCCGCGCCGACCTGCGGCTGGGCACCGTCGTCGTCAACCGCACCAGCCCGCAGTTCCTGCCCGCCGACACCCTCACCGACGTCGCGAAGGGCCGCATCGACGCCGAGGCCGTCCGGGCCGGACTGCAGAAGACCGGGATCACCCTGGACGAAGAGAATTTCGCCGGGCTGCTCACCGAGACGATCGAACACGCGTCCGTCCTCGAAGCGCAGGAGGAGAGCGCCGGAGCGCTCAGCGAAGTGGACGGGGCGCGGCTGCATCTGCCGTCCCTCGCCGACGGTGTGGACCTGGGCGGGCTGTACGAGCTCGCGGAATATCTGACGGAACAGGGTGTCCGATGACCCAGACAGCTGAACACGAGCGTCGCCGCACCGCCTCCGCACTCGACGTCGCGGGGATTCTGGAGAACAGGGCAACGCGGATCGTCGTCTGTTGCGGAGCCGGCGGCGTCGGCAAGACCACCACGGCCGCGTCGCTGGCACTGCGCGCGGCGGAGCAGGGACGCAAGGTGGTCGTGCTGACCATCGACCCGGCCCGCCGGCTCGCGCAGGCTCTCGGCGTCGCGGAACTCGACAACACGCCGCAACCGGTGCAGCTCGGACCGGACGCGACGGGCGAACTGCACGCCATGATGCTCAACATGCGCCGCACGTTCGACGAGATGGTGATCGAGCACTCCACACCGGAGAAGGCGGAGCAGATTCTCGCGAACCCCTTCTACCAGACCGTCGCCAGCTCGTTCTCGGGGACGCAGGAGTACATGGCGATGGAGAAGCTGGGGCAACTCGCCTCCAGCGACGAATGGGATCTGGTGGTCGTCGACACGCCACCGTCGCGCAACGCCCTGGACTTCCTCGACGCACCCCAGCGCCTGGGCGCCTTCCTCGACGGTCGCATGATCCGGTTGCTCACCGCGCCCGGCCGCGGCCTCACCCGGCTCGTCACCGGCGCGATGGGCCTGGCGCTGCGCGGCGTGTCCACCATCGTCGGCAGCCAGATGCTTTCGGACGCCTCGAGTTTCGTGCAGTCACTGGACTCGATGTTCGGCGGATTCCGGGAAAGGGCAACGCGCACTTACGAATTGCTGCGGCAGCCGGGAACGAAGTTTCTGGTGATCGCCGCAGCGGAACCGGATGCGCTGCGCGAGGCGGCATTCTTCGTCGACCGGCTCGCAGGCGACGAGATGCCGCTCGCGGGCCTCGTCCTGAATCGGACGCACCCCACTCTCAGTTCCCTGTCGGCCGATCACGCGGTCACTGCCGCCGACCAACTCGGGGACCAAGACCCCCTCACCGCCGCTGTGCTGCGAATCCACGCCCATCGGGCGGTGATCGCCAAGCGTGAGGTCCAACTACTGAGCCGGTTCACGGCAGCCCACCCTCGGGTACCGATCGTCGGCGTGCCCTCGCTGCCGTTCGAGGTGTCGGACCTCGAGGCCTTGAGAGCGGTAGGCGACCAGCTCACTCGGACGAGCTGATCAGCCCGCTACCGGAGAACCGGTCACCCGCCTGTGTTCTTCCTTACTGCGAATCCGATCCCGCATCTCAGACAGCGGACTGGTGCTGCCGCTGAGCCTCGAAGAAATCGGACCATGATTCCACCTCGGGGTGCTGCTTGAGCAACGCCCGGCGTTGACGTTCCGTCATGCCACCCCACACGCCGAACTCGACACGATTGTCGAGTGCATCGGCTCCGCACTGCATCAATACCGGGCAATGCCGGCAAATGGTTGCGGCCTTGCGCTGTGCTGCACCGCGTACAAAGAGTTGATCGGGATCGACTTCCCGGCAACGGGCCTGGGTGACCCAGGCGATTCGCGCTTCTGCTTGCTCGACGTCCAGACGGCTGGTTGGGGTGGTCATGTGCATTCGTTTCCCCTCTTCGAGTCTGCGCAAACCCAGCGCGTAGCACGCCGAGGCTGCACCACATAAGCGATGGGGTGTTATCTCCATCACACTGTTCCAACAATTTAGGTAAAGAAACCGCCACGCGCAAGACGAAGAACACGCTTTTTTGGTACGGCCGTCCATACCCCGTGCTCAGGGCATTTTCCGGGCCGAATTCTGCGCCCAACCAGCGCACCCTCAGACCCCACGTAGTCTGTAGATCGTGTCGATTGCAAAAACAGTGGGGAAGCTCGCAGGATCCTCCGCCTTGGCAGGAGTGCTCCTCGCCGGCGTGATGTTTCCGCTCGCCGGAGGCTTCGGTTACGCCTCCAACCGGGCGGCTGACACCGTCGACAACGTCTCCGCCGAACTGGTCGAAGGAACGGTCCCCGCGGTCTCGACGATGGTCGACTCCGCGGGCAATCCCATCGCATGGCTGTACGACCAGCGCCGCTTCGAAGTCCCCAGCGACAAGATCTCCAACGAGATGAAGCTCGCCATCGTCTCCGTCGAGGACCGCCGGTTCCCGGAGCACAAGGGCGTCGACTGGCAGGGCACGATGCGCGCCTTCCTGACCAACACCACGAGCGGTGAGGTGCAGCAGGGCGCGTCGACACTCGACCAGCAGTACGTGAAGAACTACCAGCTGCTCGTCGTCGCCAAGACGGACGCCGAACGGCGGGCCGCGATCGAGACGACACCCGCCCGCAAGATCCGCGAGATCCGGATGGCGCTGACGCTCGACAAGGAACTCACCAAGGACGAGATCCTCACCCGGTATCTCAACCTGGTGCCGTTCGGCAACGCCTCGTTCGGCATCCAGGACGCCGCCCAGACGTACTTCGGCATCGACGCGTCCGAACTGAACACCCAGCAGTCCGCGATGCTCGCGGGCATGGTGCAGTCCAGTTCGGCGCTGAACCCGTACACGAACCCCGAGGGCGTCCTCGAACGCCGCAACGTGGTTCTCGACACGATGATCTCGAGCATCCCCGAGCGCGCCGCCGAACTGCGGGCGCTCAAGGAGACGCCCCTCGGCGTGCTGCCCGAACCCAACCGGCTGCCCCGCGGGTGCATCGCCGCAGGCGACCGCGGATTCTTCTGCGACTACGCCCTGCAGTACCTGGCGAACGCCGGCATCAGCCGCGAGCAGATCGACAAGGGCGGCTACCTGATCAAGACGACGCTCGACCCCGCGGTGCAGGCGTCCACCAAGGCGGCGCTCACCGCGAAGGCCAGCCCCGGCCTCGACGGCATCGCCAACGTCATGAACGTGGTCCAGCCCGGCCAGGATTCACACCGCATCCTCGCGATGGGCAGTAGCCGCACCTACGGCCTCGACGCGAACGCCAACGAAACCGTCCAGGCCCAGCCGTACTCGCTGGCCGGTCACGGCGCCGGGTCGATCTTCAAGATCTTCACGACGGCCGCCGCCATGGAGAAGGGCCTCGGCACCAACGCCGTCCTGGACGTCCCCGGACGGTTCGAGGCCCGGGGCATGGGTAGCGGTGGTGCCCGCGGATGCCCGGCGGCCACGTACTGCGTCGAGAACGCGGGCAAGTACCCGGCGTCGCTGTCGGTGACGGACGCGCTCGCGCAGTCGCCCAACACGGCGTTCGTCAAGCTCATCCAGGCCACCGGCGTCGCCCCCACCGTCGACATGGCGGTGCGGCTGGGGCTGCGCTCGTACGCCGACCCCGGCACCTCCGGATTCGACGACCGCAGCATGGCGGACTTCCAGAAGGATCAGAACCTGGGTTCGTTCACCCTCGGGCCCACCTGGGTCAACCCGCTGGAACTGTCGAATGTCGCGGCAACGCTCGCGTCGCACGGCAAGTGGTGCCCGCCCACCCCCATCGATTCGGTCTTCGACCGTGAAGGCAAGCCCGTCTCGGTCACGCAGCAGGCCTGCGAGCAGGTGGTCGAACCCGGCCTCGCGGACACCCTCGCCAACGCCATGAGCAAGGACGACAAGCCAGGCGGCACGTCGGCCGGGGCCGCGGGCAGTGCCGGCTGGACGCTCCCGATGTCGGGTAAGACCGGAACCACCGAGTCCCACATGTCTTCGGGCTTCCTCGGGTTCACCAACAACTTCGCCGCCGCCGTCTACGTGTTCGGCGACTCGCCGACCCCGGGCGAGATCTGCTCGGGCCCGCTGCGGCCCTGTGGTGACGGAAATCTCTACGGCGGTAACGAGCCCGCCCAGACGTGGTACGCCGCGATGAGTCCCGTCGCGAACAACTTCGGGCCGACGACGCTACCGCCGGTCGACCAGAAGTACGCGCGGGGTTCGCAGAACGGTCAGGTTCCGGACGTCACCGGGCTGAGCCAGTCGGCCGCGACGTCCCGCCTGCAGGGAGCCGGATTCACCGTGAACGCGATCACCACCGCGTCGCAGGCCGCCAAGGGGACGGTCACGAGCTCGGCGCCGTCCGGTTCGGCGATTCCGGGGTCGACGATCACGATCTACGTCAGCGACGGATCGGTGAAGGCCGCTCCCCCGCAGGCCCCGGCTCAGGGAATCCCCGTTCCGCCCATCCAGCTGCCCGGCCTGCCGCCGATCCAGCTGCCGCCCATACCCCGGTAACCACAGGTGAGTGGGAAAGTGTGCAGGCGCACGCTTTCCCACTCACGTGGGGGTCAGAGGCGGGACTTCACCGCGTGCGAGAGCCGTGAACCGTCCGCCTTGCCGCCCGCGAGTGCGCCTGCGGCCTTCATGACCTGACCCATCTGACGCATGCCGGGACGCTCACCGATCTCCTCGGCCACCTGGGCGATGGCGGTGTCCACGACGTCGACGAGTTCGGCGTCCGTCAGCGGCGTCGGCAGGTACTCGTCGATGATCTGCGCTTCGGCCCGCTCCTGCGCTGCCAGCTCACCCCGGCCGTTCTCGGTGTAGATCTCGGCGGACTCGCCGCGCTTCTTCGACTCCTTCGCGAGGACCTTCAGCACCTCGTCGTCGGTGAGTTCGCGGGCTTCCTTGCCGGAAACCTCTTCGGTCTGCACGGCGGCCATCAGCATGCGGATCGTGGCGGTGCGCAGCGAATCCTTGGCCTTCATGGCGGCCGTCATGTCGGAGCGCAGTCTTGCTTTCAGTGAATCTGGCATGGGCGAAACGCTACGCGCCCCGATTCGGCCACTGCATCTCGATTGCGCTCATCAGTATCCTGGAAGAGTGTCTGACGAGTTCCGCACCAACCTGACCCGCGCCGCCCTGGGTACGGCGGGTGCCGCCGCCCTCGGCATCGGCTACGCCTCGCTCATCGAGCGCAATGCGTTCGCGCTGCGTGAGGTCACGATGCCGGTGCTCGAACCCGGGTCGTCGACGCTCCGTGTGCTGCACATCAGCGACCTGCACATGATGCCCGGACAGCGGCTGAAACAGAACTGGCTGCGGGAACTCGACAACCTCGACCCCGACCTCGTCGTGAACACCGGCGACAACCTGTCGCACCAGCGGGCGGTGCCCGCCGTGGTCCAGGCGCTGGGGAATCTGCTCGCCCGCCCCGGACTGTTCGTGTTCGGCAGCAACGACTACTTCGCACCGAAGCCGAAGAACCCGTTCGAGTACTTCCGCAAGGACCGCAAGCGCATCCTCGGCGAGCCGTTGCCGTGGGGCGACCTGCGCGCCGCGTTCACCGAACGCGGCTGGTTCGACGTCACGCACGTGCGCCGCGACCTCGAGGTGTCGGGGGTCCGGATCGCGTCGGCCGGGGTCGACGATCCGCACCTCCAGCGCGACCGGTACGACACCATCGCGGGCCCGCCGAATCCGCTGGCCGATCTCCGGCTGGGCATCACCCACTCGCCCGAGCCGCGGGTTCTCGATCGGTTCGCGGACGACGGGTACGACCTGGTGCTGGCCGGCCACACGCACGGCGGTCAGCTGTGTCTGCCGTTCTACGGCGCGCTCGTCACCAACTGCGACATCGACCGCTCGCGGGTGAAGGGGCCATCCAAGTGGGGGGCGCACACCCAGCTGCACGTGTCCGCGGGTATCGGGACGTCGCCGTGGGCGCCGGCCCGCTTCTGCTGCCGCCCCGAGGCGACGCTCCTGACGTTGGTCCCGGCACAGCGCGGCGGCCCGGACGCCGACACCGCGCGGGCTCGCGCCGAGTCGTCGGAGAGCAGCGTTTTACGCAATTGACCAGGGGATTTAATGGTGACTGGTTGGGTAATGTAAGCTAGCCGAGGTTCAACACGGGGTGTGGCGCAGCTTGGTAGCGCGCTTCGTTCGGGACGAAGAGGTCGTGGGTTCAAATCCCGCCACCCCGACAGTGTGAGACACCGAGAAGAGGCCTCGACCGGTCCGCCGGTCGAGGCCTCTTCTGCGTGGTGGGGCGTTTTCCGGTAGCCGGACCCCGCCACCGCCCCTCCACTACCTCAGGATAGCCTCACCTCATGTCATCGAGGCTCTACGTACGCGCCGGGCTGGTCGCCCTGGCCAGCGTCTTTCTCGCCGCCTGCGGCACCACCGACACCGGATCGACCACCGGCAACACCGACGTCGCCACCGGTGGCCGCCTGTTCGCCACGGCGGACGCCGAGACCGCCAAGCTCGGCACCGACGCCGAACCGGGCGTCTTCCCCCGGACCATCACCCACGCGCTCGGCGAAACCGTCATCGAGAAGAAGCCCGAACGGGTGATCGTCCTCGACGGCGGCGAACTCGACGACGTGCTGTCTCTGGGAATCACGCCCGTCGGACTGGCCAGCCCGGAGAGCGCCGCCGGACAGCCGTCCTACCTGGCCGACAAGCTCGCCGGAGTGCCGGACGTCGGGACCACCAACAACCTGAACCTCGAGGCGATCTCCGCGCTGCATCCCGATCTGATCCTGGGCAGCAAACTGCGCGCCGACAAGCTGTACCCGCAGCTGTCGTCGATCGCGCCGACCGTCTTCGGCATCCGCCCCGGATTCCCGTGGAAGGAGAACTTCCTGCTCGTCGCGGACGCCCTGGGCGAGGAGACCAAGGCGGAGGGCGTGCTCAACGCCTACCAGGCCCGCGCGGACGAGGTCCGGGAGTCCATCACGGACGAACCGACGATCTCGCTGGTCCGGTTCATGTCCGGCAAGATCCGCCTGTACGGCAACCTGTCGTTCATCGGCGTCATCCTGCAGGACGTCGGGCTCCCGCGCCCCACGGTGCAGAACATCGACGAACTCGCCGTCGAGGTCAGCCAGGAGACGATCGGCGAGGCGGACGCCGACCGGATCTTCTACTCCAGCTACGGCGCGCCCGAGACCACCGACGAGTCGACCGTGGTCGGCGGACCGCTGTGGAATCAGATGCAGGCGGTGAAGGACGGCAAGTCCGTGCACGTCAGCGACGAGACCTGGTTCCTCGCGCTCGGACCCACCGGAGCAATGCTCGTCCTCGACGACCTCGAGAAGATGCTCGCGGCCTGAGTCACCTGAGTCACGTCGGCGCCTGATTCACTTCGGGGCGGGGACGAATGCGTCGTAGATTGCCTGCGGCGCACCGTCGATGGCCCAGATGACCATGAGTCCGACGGCCACCGTCAGGGCGGGCCCGAGCACGACCTTCTCGAAGGGCCCGCCCGCCCGGATGGACAGGAACGACGGGAGCCGGAACTCCCACCACCGTTCCTTACCGAGCGTGAGGAACGGCGCGAGGAAGGGGACGCCCTCCTTGGTGATGGCGTCCCCGAGGCAGTGCGTCGCGCAGCCGAGGGCCACGGCGACGCCGAGCCCGGTGGAACCGGCCTCGGTGGGATACGACTGCCAGGTGAGCGCGGACAGCACCGCGGCGACCACCGAAACCGCCAGCCAGCCTTTTTCTTTGGCCAGCTCACCGGCCAGCCCGCGCAGGGCCAGGCCGAGGCAGACGAACAGCGTCGCGATGATGGCGGGCTTGCCGAACTGGACGACGAGCGCGGACACCCCGGCCCCGATACCCGCCGCGAACAGGGCGGTGTGGGTGAGCGTGCGGTGCCCACCGCGCCGCTTGCCGTCGCGTTTGCCCTTGGTGATCGTGTAGAAACCCAGCGACACCGCGTCGACGCCCTTCGCGACGACGTTGCTGACCGGACCGAACGACCGCGACACCGTGGACTGGCTCGTGTCGAGGTCCGGGAGCAGCGCCGCCCCGGCGCACACCGCCGCGAACGTGAACGTCTCGGCGGTGGACGTGGGCCCACCCCAGTCGAGCGGCAGCAGATCTGCCACCGCCAGACCGACGGCCGCACCGGACATTGCGTGGGTGGGACCCATCACCATGGAAGACAGCACCTTTCGACCCCGACTCGGGACACGGTCATCCGAGCCGGTGTCCTGACACCGCTCAACCTAGCAACAACATCCGACACACCCGTCACACCCCCGTGAGTACTTGTTAACCGCCGGCGGTTAACAAGTACTCACGGGTGCGAAGCACATGGGGGATGATGGAATCGTGCGCTACGTCCAGTCGGGCGAAGGAGGGTCGTCGTGGAAACTGTGGTGGTTTTCGTTCTCGCGTTGCTGGTCTATTGGTGGGGCCTGCTCTGAGCCTGCCCCACCGACGACATCAGTTCTGGCTCTGCCCTTCCCGGACACCGATTTCCACGCGCTTGCCCAGGTCGGGGTCGACGCTCTTCCAGTAGTCGAACACCCGAAGCAGAACCGGTTCGCTGACACCGCCGAGTGCGTGACCGACGATGTTGCTGACCAGGCGGTCGCGTTCGTCGTCGCTCAGGACCTCGCGGACGAGGGTGCCCGCCTGCGTGAAGTCGCCGTCCTCGGCGTGCTCGACGTAGCCGGCGCGCACGGACTCGCCGTCGAACGCCCAGAGGCCTTCGTCGCCCGCGAGCGACGCGTCGGCGTGCGGACCGCCGTACGAATTCGGTGCGTACACCGGGGTCTCGGGCGAATTGGTGGCGTACCGCATCGCGCCGTCCTGCGAGTACGAGTTCACCTGGTTCTTCGGGGCGTTGACCGGCAGTTGCGCGTAGTTGGCGCCGATGCGGTACCGGTGCGCGTCGGCGTACGAGAAGACCCGTCCCAGCAGCATCTTGTCGGGTGAGAAGCCGATTCCCGGAACGACATTCGACGGTTCGAACGACGCCTGCTCGATCTGGGCGAAGAAGTTGTCGGGGTTCCGGTTGAGGGTCCACTTGCCGACCTCGATCAGCGGGTAGTCCTTCTGCGACCACACCTTGGTGAGGTCGAACGGGTTGAACCGGTAGCCCTCGGCCTCGTCGACGGGCATGACCTGGACCTTCAGCGTCCAGCTGGGGAACTCGCCGCGGGCGATCGTGTCGTACAGGTCGGCGCGGTGATGGTCGGGGTCGGTGCCGGCGAGGGTGTCGGCCTCGCCCTGAGTGAGGAACTCGATGCCCTGGTCGGTCTTGAAGTGGTACTTGACCCAGAACCGCTCGCCCTCGGCGTTGACCCACTGGTACGTGTGCGAGCCGAAACCGTCCATGTGCCGCCACGTCTTCGGGATGCCGCGGTCACCCATCAGCCAGGTCACCTGGTGCGCGGACTCGGGCCGCAGCGTCCAGAAGTCCCACTGCATGTTGTGGTCGCGCAGACCGGATCCGGGCAGCCGCTTCTGCGAGTGGATGAAGTCGGGGAACTTGATCGGGTCCTTGATGAAGAAGACGGGCGTGTTGTTGCCGACGAGGTCGTAGTTGCCGTCCTCGGTGTAGAACTTCACGGCGAATCCGCGCGGGTCGCGCCAGGTGTCGGGGCTGCCCTGCTCGCCTGCGACGGTGGAGAAGCGCACCAGCGATTCGGTCTTCGCGCCGGGCTGGAACAGCTTGGCCTTCGTGTAGCGGCTCACGTCGTGGGTGACGACCAGTTCGCCGAACGCGCCGGCGCCCTTCGCGTGGACGACGCGCTCCGGGACGCGCTCCCGGTTGAACTGCGCGAGCTTCTCGACGAGGTAGTGGTCGTGCAGCAGGATGGGGCCCTGGGGCCCGGCGGTGAGCGACTCGTTGTCGCTGGCGACGGGGATCCCGGCGTTGGTGGTGGTCGCGCGCTGAGTTTCAGGCATGGCAAAGCCTCCAGGTTGCAATCGGGTGAGGGTGTATCGGCGGGGACGAACGGGGTCAGGACAGGGCTGCTGCCGACCCGGTTCCGCTCTTCGCGTCGGTCTGGCACTGGGAGCAGAGCCCCCAGAAGACGACCTCGGCCTCGTCGATCTCGAAACCGTGGGCCTGCGAGGGGTCGAGGCACGGTGCCTCGCCGACGGCGCAGTCCACGTCCACGACGGTCCCGCAGCTGCGGCACACGAGGTGGTGGTGGTTGTCTCCGGTACGGGTTTCGAACCGTGCGGGCGATCCCGCGGGTTCGATACGTCTGAGCAGACCGGCGGCGGTGCACGCCTTGAGGACGTCGTATACCGCCTGGGTGGAGACCGATCCCAGCTCTTCACGAACTACGGCTGCAATATCGTCGACGTCGGAATGCGGCTGTACGGCAACCGCATTCAACACTGCAACGCGTGGTGCAGTGACACGCAGGCCCACGCCGCGCAGCTGCGCTTTGGGATCTGTGTCGTGTCGCATGTGTTCCAGTATCGCGCCTTTTTGGAATTAGTCAAGAAAAGGATGTGTCGGAGATTGTTGACATGTCGGAAATCTCCGACATAAGCTCGCCCCGTGCCCGATGACGACGTCTTCCTCGCCCTCGCCAACCCGGTGCGACGCCGTCTGCTCGAAATCCTGGCGGACGGACCGCTCACCGCCGGGGACCTCGCGGGCCGGTTCGACCTCAGCCGTCCCGCGGTGGCGGAGCATCTACAGGTGCTGCGCCGGGCCGGGCTCGTCCGCGACGAACCGTCCGGACGGCAGCGGCACTACCACCTGACCGCCGAGCCGCTCGCCGACGTCGGCGACTGGCTGCACCCGTTCGAGCGGTTCTGGCGTCACCGCTTGCGCACACTCGCCGACTTTTTCGAGGAGGACTCGTGACCGACCGCACCACCACCCAGATCTCCGTCGACCAGTTCATCGCCGCGCCGCCCGCCAAGGTGTGGCGCGCCCTCACCGAGCCCGACCTGCTGGCCCGCTGGTGGGCCGCGGGCGACGTCGCCGCGACCGTCGGGCACCGGTTCCACCTCGACATGCCCGGCTGGGGCGCCGTCCCCTGTGAAGTGGTCGAGGTCGAGCCCGAGCGGCGCTTCGTCTACACGTTCACCGAGAACTGGACGCTGGTGTGGCGCCTCGTTCCCTAGGGCGCGGGCACGCGCCTGTTCCTCGACCACTCGGGCTTCGACCTCGACGACAAGCGCAGCCGTGACGCGTTCGAGCGGATGGGTCCGGGCTGGCGCGACACCGTGCTGCCGCGCCTCGCAGGCGTCGCCGCGGAGATCGCATAGCGCCAGGCAGTCAGCGCTGCCGCGCGGGCCCGGTGGTCATCCGGCCGTCCGTGATCACGATGCCGTGATGGGTTCCCGGAGTCAGCCAGTCGGCAAGCGTAGGTCCGTCGGCTGCCACGTCCACGCGGGCGTACCGGAAGTGGCCCCGGAGCCGAGCGGACGCCGTCACGAGACCGTGCCCGCCCTCGCCCGGTTGCGCGAACCCCAGCGCTCCGGCGATCGGTAGCCGCGGTCCGCGCGGCCGGGTGCTCGTGGTGACACGCCATGCCCCGGACGCCGCCGCGAAGTCGCCGTGCACGTCGCCGTCGAACTCGGCAGGCACCTTGGGCAGGCTCCAGTGTGCGCGTCCACCGTGTACGGAGGGTTCCGAATCCACGGCGATGAACGGGACCGCCATGCGCGGCAGGACGCCGACTCGACGTCCCGGCGCACGGAGCACCGGGCTGGCGAGGATTTCGCGGTACGGGCCGACTGGCGAGTCCAGATAGTCGACCATCATCGCGAGGGTCATCGGCACGGTGGCGCCGTCCGGTCCGAGGGCGCGCGCGGCCGCGGTGCTGCGGTGCCACCACAGCGTCGCGCGAACGGTCGCCGGCCACGGGGGCGGTGAGCTCTCGGGCCAGTCGGTGCGCTCGGTGGTCGATTCAGGCACGCTCCACATCGACTGTCTCCCTTCGGTTCACGACCGTCAGCGGAAGCCGCAGCGCGCCCGGCGCGTCGGCGGGCACCACCGGATTCCGGGGCGGTGACGGTTCGATACGTACGTATGGCTTGCCCGGTTCGGGCCGGGTGTCGGTCTCTCCCTTGTTGGGCCACAGCGCGAATGCGCGCTCGGCCTGGGCGGTGATGGTGAGCGACGGGTTGACGCCGAGGTTCGCGCTCACCACCGACCCGTCGGCCACGTGCAGCCCGTCGTGCCCGTACGCGCGCAGGTAGGGGTCGACGACTCCGGTATCCGCCGAGTCCCCGATGGCGCATCCCCCGAGGAAATGCGCGGTCATCGGAATGTTCACGACGTCGGCGACCGAGCCGCCGGGGTCGCCGCCGATCCGCGCGGCCACCTTCCTGATGGCCGTGTGCCCCTGCGGGATCCATTCGGGCGGCGGATCTCCGGGCCCCGGACGGCTGGTGACCGCCCGGCCGAGTCGCCCCTTGCCCTTGGCCAGCTCGAGCGAATTGTCGTCGGTCTGCATGACGAGCGCGATCACGGTGCGCTCCGACCAGTGCCGCACCGACAGGCTGCGGGCGAACGCCCCCGGCCGGCGCAGCGCGACGCCCACCGTCTTCAGCAGCCGCGGCGTCCGGCCGCCGCCGTCGCTGAGGACGGTCTGCAGCAAGCCGATTGCGTTGCTGCCCTTGCCGTACCGCACCGGCTCGATGTGGGTGTGATCATCCGGGTGGAACGAGGACGTGATGGCCACGCCCTTCGTGTAGTCGGTGTCGCGGCTGCGGGCCGTGGCCGCGAGCACCGCCTCCGAGTTGGTGCGCACGACCGAGCCCAGTCTCGGCGACAACCGTGGCAGCGCACCGGATTCCTTCATCGCCAGCAGCAGCCGGGCGGTGCCGTACGTGCCCGCGGCAACCACCACCTGGTCGGCGGTGAACGTGTACTCCCGCCGGCGGATTCCGTCGGTGCGGCGGGTCCGCAACTCGTAGCCGCCGCCCGATCGGGGGCGCAACTCTTTCACCGTCGTCAGCGGATGGACCCGGGCGCCCGCCTTCTCCGCGAGGTGGAGGTAATTCTTGACGAGCGTGTTCTTCGCTCCCACACGGCAACCCGTCATGCAACTGCCGCACTCCGTGCACCCCGTCCGGTCGGGACCCTCGCCGCCGAAGAACGGGTCGGCCACCCGTGATCCCGGTTCCCCGAAGAAGACTCCCACCGGTGTGGACGTGAACGTGGCACCGGCGCCCATCTCCTCGGCGACCTCGCGCATGACGGCGTCGGCGGGGGTGAACGACGGATTGGCCGTCACCCCCAGCATCCGCTTCGCCTGCTCGTAGTACGGGGCCAGCTCCGACTGCCAGTCGGTGATGTGCGCCCACTGCCGGTCCTCGAAGAAGCGGCGCGGCGGCTGGTACAGCGTGTTCGCGTAGTTCAGCGAACCACCGCCGACCCCGGCGCCTGCCATGACCAGGACGTCGGGGAGGAGGTGGATCCGTTGCACGCCGTAGCAGCCCAGCCAGGGCGCCCACAGGTAGCGTCGCAGCCGCCAACTCGTTTCGGGCAGTTCGTCGTCGGCGAAGCGCCTGCCCGCCTCGAGAACACCGACCCGGTACCCCTTCTCGGTGAGCCGGAGCGCCGCGACGCTGCCGCCGAACCCGGAGCCGACCACGACCACGTCGTAGTGCGTCACGCGACGGTCTCCTTCGCCACCTTGCGCCGGGAGACGTAGTTCTCCCGGTCGAAGCGCTGCAACTGCGAGCGGAACTTCCAGGTGAACGTCGGCCACTGGACGGAGTTCCGGCCCTCGGAGTCGTAGTACCAACTCGAGCAGCCGCCCTTGTTCCAGACGGTGGTCCGCAGGTCGGACTGGATGCGGGTGTTGTAGCGGCGCTGCGCCTCCTCGGTGACCTCGAACGCGGCGATTCCGTTGTGGTGCATCGCCGTCAACGCGTCGGCGATGTACGCGGACTGCGATTCGAGCATGTAGACGATGGAGCTGTGACCGAGATTGGTGTTGGGCCCGTACATCAGGAACAGATTGGGGAACCCGGCGACGGTGGTCCCCTTGTACGCGCTCGGGCTCCCGGCCCAGTGCTCGGCGAGGGTGCGGCCGTTCGCACCGCGCAACGCGTGCGCCACCGGCGGTTCCGTCGGCGTGAACCCCGTCGCGAAGATGATGGTGTCGACCTTGTGCTCGTTGCCGACCGCGTCGACGACACCGTCCGCTGTCACCCCGGCGAGTCCGGCGTCGACGAGCGTGACGTCGGGGCGGTCGAGGGTCCGGAGCCAGTCGTTCGACAGCAGCATCCGCTTGCAGCCGATCGTGAAGTTCGGCGTGAGCTTCCGGCGCAATTCCGGATCCCGCACCTGGCGGCGAAGGTGCACCCTGGCCACCGCCTCGAACACCGGCAGCAGCCCGGTGGCGTGCGCGAGCACGCCACCCAGAGCTTCCCGGAAGCTGTACACCGACCCGCGGACAGCCTTCTGCACCAACGGCAGTCGTCGATAGAGCGCCTTCTCTGCGTCCGGCAGTGCACGGTCGAGTCGGGGGATCACCCAGGCTGGGGTGCGCTGGAACACGGTGAGATGCTCGGCCACGGGCGCGATCTCGGGCACGAACTGCACGGCCGACGCACCGGTGCCGATGACGGCCACGCGTTGACCGGTGAGGTCGTGGTCGTGATTCCACGTCGCCGAATGGAACGTGGTGCCGCCGAAACTCTCCAGCCCGGGCATGTCCGGGACACTGGGCGTCGACAGCGCACCGGTCGCGGCCACCACGACGTCGGCCGTCAGCGTTCCGCGGCTCGTCCGGACGGTCCAGATGGCACCGTCGTCGTCCCAGTGCGCCTCCTGCAGTTCGCAATCGGTGACCACCCGGGACCGAATACCGGTGTCGGCCGCGACCTTCTTCAGGTAGCGGTGGATCTCGGGCTGGCGGGCGAACGTGTGACTCCAGTCGGCGCTGGGCGCGAACGAGTACGAATACAGCGACGTCGGGACGTCGCACGCGCACCCCGGGTACGTGTTGTCGCGCCACGTCCCGCCGACGTCGTCGCCGCGCTCGATGATCAGGACGTCGGCGTGCGGCTGCGCCTGCAGGATGCGCGCCGCCAGGCCCAGGCCCGCGAAACCCGCCCCCACGATCAGGGTGTGTACGTGCTGCGGAAGATTCACGACTTCTCCACCTTCGATTCCCACACGGGCAACAGCCGCGCGCGTAGTGACTGTTCGGCCTCGGGCGTGCGGAACAGTGCCGACACCGCCAGACCGCGAACCAATTCGATACTGAGTTCGATGGCATCGGAGTCGAACCGATCGCCGAACACCTCCGCCGACCCGCGTCGCAGCGCGTCGGTGACCTTCCGCTCCAGCGGGACCGTCGCCTCGAACAGGGCCGGGTCGGTGCGGGCGGCCACCCACAGTTCGAGGGCCGCGTAGAACAGCGGGCCGGAGAAGGCGTCGGCGAGCACCTCGATGCCGCGGGCGGCATCCACCTCGGCGGCGAGGATCTCCTCCATCCGCTTGTCGACGAGATGTTCCACCGCGGCCACCACCAGCGACTCCTTGGTCGGGAAGTGGTGCAACTGCGCGCCGCGCGACACCCCGGCCCGCCGTGCGATGCCCTGCGTCGTTGTGCGGGCGTATCCGAGCTCGACGAGGGAGTCGACGGCCGCGTCGAGCAGCTTCGTGCGCATCGCCGCGGTCCGCTCGGCCTGTGTGCGGGTCGTTTTGGCTACTGCCGTGTCAGGGGTCACACCCAGGACTGTAGGCCGAAAAAAGAAAACAGTCCAGACTGACTTTAAGTTGCTGTGAGTACTTGTTAACGTCCGGCGGTTAAGAAGTACTCACGGGTCTCAGGGCACGAGGCGGTACCGCAGCATCATGTCGTGGTCCTCGTGGTCGAGCATGTGGCAGTGCCAGACGTACCCCTGCAGGGGATGCGGCGACTGCTCCATGTGGCCGCCACCGGAGTGATCCATCGTGTGCGCCGCCGACATCCCGAAGGTGGCATCCGGGTCGAAGCCGAGTTCGTCCGCCGTCGGGAACCGGACGATGATCCGGGTGATCGAGTTCGCGTCCGCGATCACGGTGTCCTTGAACCCCGACTCCCACACCTGCGGCGCCTGGACCGGCCCGACGACGAACGGGTCCGCCGACGGCGTCCACCGCACCCCGACCGCGGGTACCGGGACGGCCTGCATCAGGGCGTTCGTGTCGATCGCCTGCCGACCGATCACCCGGAACGTCACCAGGTGCAGATGGATCGGGTGCGGTTCGGGCGTGACGTTGACGATGTTCCACTGCTCGACGGTCCCCTGGCGGGGCATCTCGATGTCGTCGGTCGTGTAGCGCAGGTTGTTCAGCGACATCAGCGGGGACGGCTGGCCGGGGCCCTCCGCGAGCTGCATCACCGACACGTTCCGCACGACCGACGGTTGCGCGACGGGCGGAAGCACGGTGAGACCACGACTGCTGCCCCGGAGCGTTTCCGGCACACCGCCGGTGAACCCGGCGGCCGTGCCGACCCGGAACCGGCAGAACCGCGGCATGATCTGCACGCCGCGTTGAGCGACCTGCGCCGTAATCGGCTCGTCGTTGCGCAGTTCCACCGTCGTTCCGGGGGCGAGGGCCCCGAAGTCGACGAGGAGGTCCACCCGCTCCCCCGGTCCGAGCCGGACGTGGTCGGTGGGGACGGGCGCGTCGAGCAGTCCGCCTTCGGCGCCGATCACCCAGAACCTCATCCGGTTCTCGAAGAACAGATTCCACACGCTGAACGACGCCGCGTTCACCATCCGCAGCCGGTACAGACCCCGCGCCACCGCCATCTCCGGCCACACCTTGCCGTTCACCACCCCCACGTCACCGGGGGTGGCGGCCTCCCAGCTGCCCTGCGGATTCAGTGGGTTGGAGCGGACACTCTGCCGTCCGTCGTCGGTGAAGTTCTTGTCCTGCAACACCAGCGGCAGTTCGAACTCGCCCGAGGGCAAGCCGAGGGGATTGCCGCTCAGACCGGTGTCGTACTCGTCGCGCAGCAGGTACATCCCGGCCAGCCCGGCGTAGATGTTGAGCCGGGTGACGCCCATCGCGTGGTCGTGGTACCAGAGCGCGCAGGCGTCCTGCCGGTTCGGGTATTCGTGCACCATCCCCTGCCCGGGCCGCATCGTGTCCTCGGGGTGTCCGTCGAACTCGGGGGGCGTCCGGCCGCCGTGCAGGTGCAGCGACGTCGGGACCTGGGTGCGGTCCTGCTCGCTCACCCCGTGGATCCGTGGGTCGACGTCGGCGGCGAGCGGGTTGCTCGTGATGTCGTTGCGGTAGGTGAGCGACGTCCGTTCACCGACGTGCGCCTCGATGGTCGGACCCAGGTAGTCCATGCCGCCGTAGCCGAGGGCCGGCGAAGCGGGGAGGTCGGGATGGAACACGTGCATCGTGCTGCTCGCGTGCACCTCGACGGCGGTCCCGCCCAGCACCGGCAGCGGCGGCAACTGTTCCCGGAACGGCTGCAGCGGCGGCGAGGAGAAGACGAACGGCCGCAGCGGATCGATGCCGAACGGGTAGGCACTCGCCGATCCCGCTCCGACGGCACCGAGCCCGGCCGTCAGCGCCAGACCACGCACGAACGACCTACGCGGAATTCGTCCATCCATTCGGTGGAGCCCCCTGCACGATGCGACCAGCGTTGCGACTGGAGTAGCCGACTCGAGTAGCCGACGGTACCCCAACCGTCACCGCTCGCACCCGGTTTACGGGCGCACCGTCGCACGGCGGCCGCCGTCGTGCCAGTCTGACCCCATGACTCGTGCAGTTCCGAAGAACATGGCATGGATCCCCGGGGGCACCTTCTGGATGGGTTCGGAGGACTTCTACCCCGAGGAACGCCCCGTCCACCAGGTGACGGTCGACGGCTTCTGGATGGACGCACACCAGGTCACCGTCGCCGAGTTCCGGCGGTTCGTGAAGGACACCGGCCACGTCACGACCGCCGAGATCGCCCCCGACCCGGCCCAGTACCCGGGCGCGGATCCGGCTCTACTCGTGCCCGGTTCGCTGGTGTTCACCCCGACCCCCGGCCCGGTGCCCCTCGACGACTTCACCCGCTGGTGGTCGTTCACGCCGGGCGCCGACTGGCGGCACCCGGAAGGTCCGGGCAGCAACGTCGGCGGACGCGAACGCCATCCCGTGACGCACGTGTCGTGGTTCGACGCCCGTGCCTACGCGGAGTGGGCGGGCAAGGACCTGCCGACCGAGGCCGAATGGGAGTTCGCCGCCCGCGGCGGCCTGGACCGGAAGCCGTTCGTCTGGGGCGACGAGCACGAACCGGGTGGCAGGCCCGGCGGCAACGTGTGGCAGGGGCAGTTCCCGTGGGAGAACCTCCTCGAGGACGGGTTCGCCGGGACGTCGCCCGTCGGCCATTTCCGGTCCAACGGTTACGGACTCGGCGACATGGCCGGCAACGTGTGGGAATGGACCAGCGACTACTTCACCGCCGACCACTCCGCGAGTGGCAAGAACGTGGCACCCGCGAGTTCCTGCTGCATTCCGGCGAACCCCCGCATCGACACCGCCGCCGCCCCGGACCCGCACGAGCCGTACGCGCGCCGCGTAATCAAGGGCGGCTCGCATCTCTGCGCACCCAACTACTGCCTCCGCTACCGGCCGTCGGCCCGGCAGGGTGACACCGAGGAGACGTCGACCTGTCACATCGGGTTCCGGTGCATCGTCCGCTCGTGACCGGTCCCCGCGTTCTCACCTCACGCGGATGATGACAACCCGGCCGAATCGGTGTTCGCTCGAAGAGTGCGGTCGACGAAACTGTCTGTGGCGCTGGCCAGGGAAGCTCTGGCCGCGCGCACCGAAACGGCTAACGGCTGGCTCCAGGGGACCCCTCCCGGGCGCACGGTCCGGCGCATCATCGACGGCCTCGTGGGGATCGAACTCTTCGACAGGTCCATGACGCTCGCCGCGAAGATCTTCACGTCGGTGCTGCCCGTCATGATCGCGGTGTCGACGGTCAGCGAGTGGAACGTGACGGCCAGAAGTCTCGAAGACCAGTTCGGCTTCGATCCGTCCGTGTTGTCGTCCGCCGTGGGCACCGTGGATCCGACCACCCCGACGTTCGCCGCGTTCGGCGTGTTCGGCCTGTTGATGGTCGCCGTCAGTGGCACGTCGTTCGCGCGGGCGCTCGCACGGATCTACGCGAAGATCTGGAACGTCCCCTCGATCTCCCTGCGCGACGCCTGGCGCTGGCTGGTGGTGCTCTTCAGCGTCGCGCTCTCGGCGTCCGCGATCGCCGCCGCGCACCAGCTCACCAACCTGAGGTACTTCGGACTCCCCCTCGCGCTCGTCGCCGAACTCGCGATCTGGTGGGCGGTGTGGACGCTCTGCCCGTACCTGCTGACGATGGGAACCCTCAAGGGACGCGTCCTCTGGGCCAGCGGCGCGCTGACCGCCGCGGGGCTCACCACCATCCACGCCGGGGGACGTCTCGTCCTTCCCCGGATCACCGAAACCGCGCAACACCAGTTCGGTGCGATCGGACTCGTGTTCACCGCGATCAGCTGGCTGTTCGTGATGTCGGTGGTCATCGTGGCTGCGGCGGTGATCACCAAGGCAGTCGCTCTCGACGAGACCTACATCGGCCGCTATCTGCGAGGGCCCGTCAACGGCTCAGAACAATCCACCGAATCCCTTCCCGAGAACGACGGCGCCCATCACGAGTAGCAGCACGCTCATCACTGCGGCGTTGTTGGCCTGCAACCAGACCTTGAGGCTGTCGAGGGTCCCGCGCATCCTGTCGGCGGCCACGGCGTACGCGACCACCGGGACGAGGACGGTAGATCCGGCCAGCACGGTGTACACGACCAGGGCCACCACCTGCTCGGGGCCGCTCACCCCCGCCGTGCCGATCCCGACGCCCGCGGACACACAGAGCAGCAGGTTCTTGGGATTGATCGCTGCCAGCGCGAATCCGAGTCCCGTGGACTTCACGAAGTTCAGGTCGTCGATCGCCTGCATCCACTTCGGGGGTTCCGCGTCAGCGTTGCGACTGCGCCACTGCCGTCCCGCGAGCAGGAGCAGCAGCACACCCAGAACGACTTTCACCCACGACGTCGTCGCGGAGGGGCCGTCGGAATCGGATGTGTCGACGCTGCCGGCGAGGAGCACGAAGATCCCTGTCGCGACGACGATGCCCAGGATCCAGCCGACACCGAAGCCCGCGCTCGCCCCGCCCGCACGCTTCGACAGCAGCATCAGGATGACGGCGATGATCGGTATCGGCGAGATCGCGACACCCACGGCGAGCGGTAGCAGTTCTCCGATGACTGAGCCCATGTCCGAACCGTAGGGGTCGCGCGGCCGTGTCCGCCTCGCACGTCCCGGGTGAGGTGAGCGGCGATGTGTGTGGGAGGACGCTTTGCCACTCACCTGGGGGTCAGGACAGCACCCGCGCAGCGAACGCGAGGGACTCCGGCATGGAGGCGATCAGCGACCCGCGATGGTCCTCACCGACGAGTTGCTGGAATTCGGCGTTCACCCCGTGCTGCCGCATCTCGGCGAGTTGTGCCCACGTCAACGGAATCGGCCCGACGCGTCGGACAGGCTGTGCACCACCCGCAGGGGCCGGTCGAAGCCGTCGACGGGTACCTGCTGCATCTCCCGGAACAGCTCCCGGAACTGGTCGTTCCACAGGGGCGCCGCGAACAGGTCGCCGACCGACGTGGGATGGGCGAGCAGGTACCGGCCGAGTTCGCGGCTGCACGTCACCTTCGCGAACTCCATCAGGTCGAGTCCCGTCGACGACAGGTACCGCCGGATGTCGACCTCGGGACGTTGGTCGTCGATACCGGCGAGGGTCAGCAGCGCGTAGTTCACGATTCCGGATGTCGGCAGATCAGGAACCGACGGACCCGCGGCGGGAAAGAGCTGTTCGAGGTGGGTCGGCGCGGCCACGGCGACGGCGCCCCGGAAGTCGAGCGCGGGTGCCCGGGTGGTGGCCTCGCGGGCGGCGAAGTAGGTCGCCTGCCCGCCCTGCGACAGTCCGGTGACGATCCACCGGTCGGCGAGCACGTCGCCGTAGACCTCGTGCGCGGCGAGGACGACGTCGACGGCGTTCGCGGCGGCCGCCGGACCGTCCAGATAGGCGTTGACACCCGGTGTGCCGATTCCCGCGTAATCCGTTGCTGCGACGGCGTACCCGGCGGCGAGCCACTGCTCGATCGCGGGCAGCTCGACGTAGTTGAACCCGGCGACGGACGGCGCGCACTGGTCGGCGACACCGACGGTGCCGTGGGCGTAGGACACCACCGGCCAGCCGCCGGCGGGCGGTTCGCCACGGGGAAGGAAGACCGATCCGGTCGATTCACCGGTCGCGGTCGAGGTACGCAGGGTGGAGTAGCGCACCCGGACGCTGTCGCCCGCCCGGGCGGGGACCGTGGCGAGGGGCAACTGCTCCTGCGACAACAGGATCCCGGGCGGCTGCGCGGAGACCTCGCTCGCGCCGGTGAGCAGCAGCAGAACCGCCG
This sequence comes from Rhodococcus sp. T7, assembly GCF_009872365.1. NCBI lineage: Bacteria > Bacillati > Actinomycetota > Actinomycetes > Mycobacteriales > Nocardiaceae > Rhodococcus > Rhodococcus sp. T7. The sequence continues at coordinate 204,975 of NZ_WXYH01000111.1, read as the reverse complement.
CCACCGCGGCCCCGACCACTCTCATCGGCCCAGTATCCACCCCCAACCGACACGTGAGTGGCAAAGCGTGCGGGAGCACACTTTGCCACTCACGTGGGGGGAGAGCTAGACGAGCAGTTCGGCGATCTGAATGGTGTTGAGGGCGGCACCCTTACGCAGGTTGTCGCCGGACACGAACAGCGCGAGCCCGCGGCCCTCCGGAACACCCGGATCCTGACGGATCCGCCCGACCAGCGACGGGTCGCTGCCCGCGGCCTGGAGCGGGGTGGGGACGTCCACGAGCTGCACGCCGGGAGCCTTCGACAGGATCTCCTGCGCGCGTTCCACCGACAGCGGACGCTCGAACTCGGCGTTGATCGACAACGAGTGGCCCGTGATCACGGGGACGCGGACGCACGTGCCCGACACCAGCAGGTCGGGCAGTCCGAGGATCTTGCGGCTCTCGTTGCGGAGCTTCTGGTCCTCGTCCGTCTCACCGCTGCCGTCGTCGACGAGCGAGCCGGCCAACGGCAGCACGTTGAACGCGATCGGGGCGACGTACTTGTTCGGGGCCGGGAAGTCGACGGCGCTGCCGTCGTGGACCAGCTTCTCCGCGTCGCCGATGACGGCGCGGGCCTGGCCCACCAGCTCCTCGACACCGGCGATGCCGCTGCCGGAAACGGCCTGGTAGCTCGACACGATGAGACGCTGCAGTCCGGCCTCGTCGTGCAGGACCTTCAGCACCGGCATCGCGGCCATCGTGGTGCAGTTGGGGTTGGCGATGATGCCCTTCGGCGGGTTCTTCGCCTGCTCCGGGTTCACCTCGCTGACGACCAGCGGAACGTCGGGGTCCTTGCGGAACGCCGAAGAGTTGTCGACGACAGTGGCACCGGCCGCCGCGAAGCGCGGGGCCTGCTCCCGGGACAGCGTGGCACCGGCCGAGAACAGGGCGATGTCGATGCCCTTCAGGTCCTCGTCGGACGTCGCGGACGCGTCCTCGACGACGATCTCCTCACCGCGGAACGGCAGCTTCTTGCCCGCCGACCGCGCGGAGGCGAAGAACCGCACCTTGTCCGCGGGGAAATTGCGTTCCTCGAGGAGGGTGCGCATGACGATGCCGACCTGTCCGGTCGCACCGACGACAGCGATGGTGGTCATGATTACCGTCCCGTTCCTGCGTGCACGACGGCTTCTTCGTCGCCGCCGAGCTCGAATGCATCGTGGATCGCCTTCACGGCCTTGTCCAGCTCCACGTCCTTGACGAGCACCGAGATGCGGATCTCCGACGTGGAGATGAGGTCGATGTTGACACCCGCCTTCGCGAGCGCCTCACAGAACGTCGCGGTGACGCCGGGGTGGCTCTTCATGCCGGCACCGACCAGCGACACCTTGCCGATGTGGTCGTCGAACAGCACCTGCGTGAAGCCGATCTCGCCCTGCAGCTTCGTCAGCTTCTCGACCGCCCGCGGGCCGTCGGCCGTCGGCAGGGTGAACGTGATGTCCGTCTTGCCGGTCTCGACCTTCGAGATGTTCTGCAGCACCATGTCGATGTTGATCTCCGCCTCGGCCACCGCGCGGAAGACCTGCGCGGCGTAACCCGGGGTGTCGGGCAGGCCGACGACGGTGATCTTGGACTCGCCGCGATCGTGCGCGACTCCGGTGATGATTGCCTCTTCCACGGGGATGTCCTCCATCGATCCGGACACGATGGTGCCCGGCTTGGTCGTGTATGACGAACGGACGTGCACAGGCACGTTGTATCGGCGGGCGTACTCGACGCAGCGGAGCATGAGCACCTTCGCGCCGCACGCCGCGAGTTCGAGCATTTCCTCGAACGACACCGTCTCGAGCCGCTGCGCGTCGGGAACGATGCGCGGGTCGGCGGTGAAGATGCCGTCGACGTCGGTGTAGATCTCGCAGACGTCGGCCTCGAGGGCTGCGGCGAGGGCCACCGCGGTGGTGTCCGAACCGCCGCGCCCGAGGGTCGTCACGTCCTTGCTGTCCTGGCTGACGCCCTGGAATCCGGCGACGAGGACGATCGAGCCCTCGTCGAGCGCATCCCGGACGCGGCCCGGTGTGACGTCGATGATCTTGGCGTTGCCGTGAGCACCGGTGGTGATGACGCCCGCCTGCGAGCCCGTGAACGAACGGGCCTCCGCACCGAGCGAATGAATTGCCATTGCGACGAGAGAATTGGAAATGCGCTCACCGGAGGTCAGCAGCATGTCCATTTCGCGGGCGGGTGGGGCTGGGCACACCTGCTGAGCCAGATCGAGCAGCTCATCAGTGGTGTCCCCCATCGCTGAAACCACGACGACGACATCGTTGCCGGCCTTCTTGGTCTCGACGATCCGTTCAGCCACTCGTCGGATTCTCTCGGCGGTTGCCACCGAGGATCCGCCGTACTTCTGGACGACGAGAGCCACGCGTTTCTACCTCCAGGTCGATGAATCTGTACTGGTCCAGCTGTCGAGCTTACCGGCGGAGTCCAATCTGATCCCGGGTGAGTCCGTTCGGCGGCCTATCCGAACGCCGTGTTCGCGGCGTCCGCGACCCTCGCCACGGCGGCGCAGTTCGGGCCGTGAACAGTGACGACTGCACCCGCGTGGCCGAGCCTGCGGGTGAACTCGTCGACACCCGCCCCTGGCCGTGTGATGTCGATCGGCTCACCCATCGGGCTCGTCCACCGGCACCGGTCGCCGACCGTCTCCGGCACGGCGGGAACGGGTGGTCTGTTTTCCTTCACCGGCGACATCGTGAACGACACGGTCACCTCGCTCCCGGGCACCCGATTCGGGTTCGGGAACAGGACGCAGTCGAACGGGGCAGGCGGCGACTCCGGATCGACGACGCGTCCGCCCGCCGTGGTCCCCAGCACGTCGAGGACTTCGCAGGGGTCGTGGACGGCGAGCGCCACCTGATCCGGGGAACCGGCGTCGCGCGCGGGCAGCCCCGACCGCATCCTGTCGAGCGCCGAGTCCAGCACCGCGTCGGCCAGCGGGCAGGCGTCCTGGCCCGCGCCGATTCCGGCGCGGACAGTCGCAGGCGGCCCTCCCACCTGTTCGTCACCGGTTCCCAGGGGTAGCCGGAAGACCCGCTCGCACGTCCCGCGAGCCAGGTCGGCGCCCGCGCCGCGGTAGACGGTCACCCCGTCCACCGTCTCCGGCCGCGTCAGCGAGGGGTCGGACAGCATCGACGGCAGCAGGGACAACTCCACATAGGTGCTCGCGCCGTCGGGCCGTGTCATCAGCGCCGAGCACACCGGCAGTTGCACGGCCGACCCGTACTGCTGGACCGTCCCGGCGTGCCGCACCACCGCCTCGTCGAGCAGCCCGCACGGATCGGCGGCGCGGAGCGCATCCTCGACGTGGACGTGCCGTTGCTGGTCCGGACTCAGTCCCTGCAGCGGGGACGCCCCCGCGGTCCCCGACACGCTGTGCGCGCACCCGGACGTGATCGCGGCGCACAGCAGCGCCGCGGCGACCTTCTTCACCCGATCCCCCCTCGAATCGGCCCGAACACTACCGCCGATGCACCGTCCCGCGGATCACGCGGTCTTCACGATCGGCGGGATCTCGAACGTGCCGTCGAACACCTCGGTCCGGGGGCTGTACATCCGCAGCATCGGCCGGAATCCAGCGGTCGGTGTGGGCAGCCAGTTGGCGCGGGCGACCGGGTCGGCCGGAGCGGTGGCGCCGAGCGTGATGGTCAGCGAACCGTCGTCGGCGAACACCAGTCCCGGAGTGCGGTCGCCGATCGAGTAGCGGTCGATCGGATTGTCGACGAGGAAGAACTCCGGGAGGTCGTACATGGTGATCGACCAGAACGCGTCGACGGGCGGGGTCGGCGCGAACGTGAGGGTGTAGGTGTGTTCGCCGGAGAGTTCGTTGCCTTCGCTGTCGTGGTAGATCGGCGCGTACGCGGCCTCGTAGCCGTGGTTGCCCCACAGTCCCGCCATCGCGGCCCCGGCCCGCAGGCCCAGCGCCTCCGAGCGGTCCTCGATCCGCCACTCGGGTGAGTCCACGGTGCCGACCTCGAAGAAGTCGTCGTTGTAGTCGAAGGCGTGGTACATCAACTGCCAGCCGTTGACGATCGCCGCACCGCCACCCGATTTCAGTGCGGCTACGAGCGATCGGTGGCCCGCCTCGGCTCCCGCCGTCAGGACGGACGCGAGATCCGGCGGAGCCTCGAGGTACGGCGACGCCCCGGTCTCGAGCAACCCGAGTGGGGCGAACATCTGCTCGGCGATCAGGTCCTGCGCGGCCGGCGGGTACGCCTGCGAGTACACCCGCAGCTTCTCCCAGAACCGAAGGTCCTCGGGGACGTTCGGGTCGGGCACGGGCAGACCCTTCGCCGGTTCCCGGTCTCCGACGGGTTCCAGCGTGAGGGCCGACTGCAGTGCGTTCACCCGTTCCAGGTCGTCCACGCCGTCGCAGGCCCAGCGGCCGACGATGGTGCCGACCGCGGTGGGGAACGCGATCCGCGTCGCGCCGGCGGGGACCTCGCCGGACCACCCGGGGCCGGTCAGCAGATACCGGCCGGCCGCCGTTCCCGTCGCCCGTTTGCCGACGTACGCGAAATTGTCGGTCCACGCGTCGACGAACTGCAGCACGTAGTACGCGCCGCCGCTGTCGGGCACCCGCAGCAGTTGCGGCCCGTGACCGAGGTCGATCTGGGCGATCGAGTAGACGGTGTCGTTGTTGACCGAGACGAAGGTGTCCCGCGGCCCGGCGAGGGTGCGGGCGTGACTGAACGTGTTGAACGGTGCGGGCGCGAGGCTCCCCATCCCGTCCGCCACGAAGCGGTTCACCTGGTCGAGGTCGAACACCAGCGGGAAACCGTACACCCACGCCTTCGCGGCGAGTTCCTGCAATTCCGCGTTGACGGTCACGAATCCTCCTCTGGCCGTTCCCTGCTCGCATCGGCAAGCGCTTCCCGCACGGTCGGGTACAGGCCGACGGGTGAAGTTCGGGAGCCCGCGCGCCGCATCGTGTCGCGGAACTGACCGATGTCGAGGGCCACCCGGAGGTCGACGCCCTTGCGTTTCAGGGCGTCGCGCAGTTGCACGAGCATCTGCGCCGCACTGACGTCGATGAACGGGGACGTCTCCGCGTCGAGCACGATCGTCCTGGTGCCTTCGGTGCACAGTTCTTCGATGCGGTCCTTCACGTGATCGGCGTTGGCGAAGAACAATCCGGACTCGACCCGCACGACCACCACGTGCGGGGTGACGGGCAGTTCGGGGTGGCGTTCGGCGTCCACCCACAGCGACCCGTCCTTCACGAGCGCCACGACGTGGGGGCGGGAGGCCCGGTAGAGCAGCAGGAGCATGGAGACGCCGATGCCGATGACCAGGCCGGGCAGGGTGTCGAAGAGTAGGACGCCCAGCATCGCCGCGAGTGCCGCCGCGAAGTCGGCGCGCGCGGCGTGGCCGTAAATGCTGCCCAGCCGCCGCGTCCACACCCCGTACAGCCTCCGGAGCGCGGCGATGTCGACGAGTTCGATGACGGCGGCGATCACCACCGCGGCCAGGGTCGCCTCGGGCAGCTTCTCGAAGAGTCCGGTGAGAAACAGCAGCGTGACCACGGTCAGTGCGGCGACGACGAGTCCGCTGACCTGAGATTTCGCCCCCGCCCCACCGTTCACCGCCGTCTTCGAGAGGCTGCCGTTGACCACCATGCCCGAGCAAAGGCCGGAACCGAGGTTTGCGGTGCCGAGGCCGAGAAGTTCCCGGTTCGCGTCGATCTCGTAGCCCTCCTTCGCCGCGTACGTCTTCGCGGCGCCGAGACCTTCGGCGAAGCCGATCAGCAGCACACCGACCGCCGGACCCAGCAGGTCCACGTAGTCGTCGAACCCGACACCGGCCGGCAATCCGAGCGCCGGCAGACCCGGATCGATGTGCCCGACGATGTCGACGCCCCGGTCGTCCAACCCGAACAGCGACACCGCCGCGATCCCGAGCAGCACGGCGAGCAGCGATCCCGGGACCAGCGGCAGCCACCGTTTGAACCCGAGCACCACCACCAGGCTGAGACCGCCGACGACGAGCGTTACCCCGTGCGTGTCCCCGAGATGAGTGAGCACCCCCCAGGCCTGTTCGAAGAAGTTGCCCTTCGCCTTCTCCACCCCGAACAGCGCGGGCACCTGTCCGATGATGATGGTGAGGGCGAGGCCGACGATGAAGCCCTTCAGCACCGGCTCGGAGATGAACGAGGCGATGAATCCGAGGCGCAGCAGACCGGCCAGCAGCCCCGCGATCCCGGTGGCGATCGCGAGGACGGCGGACAGCGCCGCATACTTTCCGCCGTCCGCACCGGCCAGCGGCGCGACGATCGCCGCCGACAGGGCGGCGGTCGCCGACATCGGACCCACCACGAGGTGGCGCGAACTGCCCGCCGCCGCGTACAGGATCAGAGCCGGGACCGCCGCGTAGAGGCCGACAACCGGTGGCACTCCCGCGATCGTCGCGTAGGCCAGTGCCTCCGGGACGAGCACCGCCCACACGGTCAGGCCCGCGATCACGTCGGGCCTGACCCACCCCCGTCGGTAGTCGCGCAGCGAGCCGAAGACCGGCCAGGCGCCGGTCGCGGACTTCACCACGTCATCCGGCTACCCTGTCGGTGTCCCAGGTGGTGACCGCCCAGATCACGACGACGTCGAGTGCGATGATCAGAATGGACCACAGCGGGTAGTAGGGCAGCCACAGGAAATTGGCGAGGATCGACAGCGCGGCGATGCAGACCGCGACGACGCGTGCCCACGTGGCGCCCGTCATCAGTCCGATCGCACTGATGGCCAGGACGACGCCCAGCACGATGTGGATCCAGCCCCACGTGGTGGTGTCGAACTGGTAGGTGTACTGCACGCCGATGACCAGCAGGTCGTCGGACGCGACTGCGGCGATGCCCTGGAAGAACGAGATCACGCCGACGGTCAGCAGCAATATCGCCGCTGCCAGTGAAGTTCCTGCTGCAAAACCCTGTTTCACAGGGCTGTCCGTCCTGGACTCCGGGGTAGTCGTCATGTCCATGCCCTTCTCGAAAGTGTGTTTGCGAACAGTCGAATCGTCCGGCCCCGGGCGGTGGGGGGCATCATCCGCGCCGGGTGATCCTCATCTGCAACGGATGATGTGACGCCGACGTCGCGGTGCAAGAGTCGAATCGGGGCATCCCGAAAGGCCGGCCGTTGCGAAGGGACACGCGATGATCGATCCGCAGGACGCATCCGGCGCGGAGCCGGACTCTCGGTGGTCGATGCCGCGGGGCCTGATCGTGATCCTCGGACTCGCCGCGCTCGTCATCACCGTGGCCGGGATCGAGGTGGCGGCATCGATCCTCGCCCCGATCTTCCTCGCCCTCATGCTCACCGTCGCGGTCCACCCGCTCCCCGTATGGCTTCACAGGAAGGGCGTCCCGCCGTGGCTCGCGACGATCGTCGCGATCGTGGTCGTCAACGGCATCCTCGTCGTACTCGTGCTGTCGCTGGCGCTGTCGGTCGCGCAGCTCGCCACGCTGCTCCCGCAGTACGCGGACGACTTCACGTCCCTCATCGACAGCGCCCAGAGCTTCCTGAACAGCCACGGCGTGAACTCCACCAGCGCCCAGACTTTGCTCTCCCAGGTGGATTACACCAAGGTGTTCGGTTTCGTGGACGGCATCCTGCAGGCGATGCTGGGAATCTTCTCGAACCTGCTGTTCCTCGCCGCCCTCCTGCTGTTCATGGCCGTAGACGGAAGCTCCTACGGTTCGCGGATGAGCATCGTCACGCGGATGCGCCCCGACATCGCCACCGCCCTCTCCGCCTTCTCCCTCGGCACCCGCAAGTACCTGATCGTCACCACGGTCTTCGGATTGATCGTCGCCGTCATCGACACCGGGGCACTGTGGGCGTTGGGGATTCCGTTGCCGATCCTGTGGGGTCTGCTGTCGTTCATCACCAACTACATCCCGAACGTCGGCTTCATTCTCGGACTCGTCCCGCCGGCCCTGCTGGCGCTGCTCCAGGGCGGTCCGGGACTGATGCTGACCGTCATCGTCGTGTACAGCGTCATCAACGTCATCATCCAGTCCGTGATCCAGCCGAAGTTCGTCGGGGACGCGGTCGGCCTGTCCGTGACGTTCACGTTCCTGTCGCTGGTGTTCTGGACGTGGATCCTCGGACCCCTCGGCGCGATCCTCGCCATCCCGCTGACCCTGATGGCGAAGGCACTGCTGATCGACATCGACCCGTCCACGAGGTGGGTGAACACGATTCTCAGCGACTCCCCCACACCCCCGGCACCGATCACCGCCCCCACCACACCGCGACACGAGAAGGAAGAACCATGACACCCGACTTCTCCGACACCACCGATTTCGAGGACGCCGACCGCGGTTTCGTCGACCGCCTCGACCCCTGCACCGTCACAGACGCGGACGGTCGCACGGTGTGGGACATGCAGGAGTACGCGTTCCTGTCCGGCGACTGCCCGGACACCGCCAACCCGAGTCTGTGGCGGCAGTCGCAACTGTGCGCGAAGGACGGGTTGTACGAGGTCACCGAGGGCATCTACCAGCTACGCGGAATCGACCTGTCCAACATGACGATCGTCGAAGGCGAGACAGGCGTCCTGGTGATCGACCCGCTCATCTCGCAGGAGACCGCGGCCGCGGCGCTCGCGCTGTACCGGAAGAACCGGGGCGACCGGCCCGTCACCGGGGTCCTCTACACGCACTCCCACATCGATCACTTCGGCGGCGTCGTCGGCGTACTCCCGGACGGTCGCGGCGACGTCCCGATCTTCGCGCCCGAAGGGTTCCTCGAGCACGCGGTCTCCGAGAACATCTACGCCGGAACGGCAATGGGCAGGCGCGCCACCTACATGTACGGACCGCTGCTGCCGAAGGGTCCGCGCGGGCACCTCGGTGCGGGGCTCGGAACGAACACGTCGACCGGAAGGCCGGGGCTGATTCCGCCGACCGTCGACATCACCCACACCGGCCAGGAGGAGACCGTCGACGGCATCCGGATCCTCTTCCAGGTGACGCCGGGAACGGAGGCGCCCGCCGAGATGAACTTCCTGTTCCCGGACCACCGCGCGCTGTGCATGGCCGAGAACGCCACCCACAACCTGCACAATCTCCTCACGTTGCGCGGCGCACTGGTCCGCGATCCCCGCGCCTGGTCGCGGTACCTCGACCAGGCGATCGAGATGTTCGACGGCGGTTACGACGTCGCGTTCGCCTCCCACCACTGGCCGACGTGGGGTCGGGACCGGGTGGTGAAATTCCTGTCGGAGCAGCGCGACCTGTACCAGTACCTGCACGACCAGACCCTGCGGATGCTCAACGCGGGACTGACCGGGATCGAGATCGCCGAAAACTTCCCGCTGCCACCCGCCCTCGAATCCGCCTGGCACGCACGCGGTTACTACGGGTCGGTCAGCCACAACGTGAAGGCGATCTACCAGCGGTACATGGGCTGGTTCGACGGCAACCCGACGTCGCTGTGGCAGCATCCGCCCGAAAGCGTGGCCACCCGCTACGTCGAGTGCATGGGCGGCCAGGACGAGGTCCGGTCGAAGGCGACGCAGTACCTCGAGCGCGGAGATCTGCGGTTCGCCGCCGAACTGCTCAAGCACGCCGTGTTCGCCGACCCCTCCGACGATGCGGCCAAGGAACTGCTGGCCCGCACGTACGAGCAACTCGGGTTCGGCGCGGAGAACGCCACGTGGCGCAACTTCTACCTCACCGGGGCACTCGAACTGCGCGGCGGCATCACCACCCCGCCGCTCAGCGACCTCGGCGCGGACATGCTGAGCGCCCTGACCATCGACCAGATCTTCGACTCCGTCGCCCTCCGCATCAACGGCCCGCGAGCCTGGGACGCCACCCTCGTCGCGGAGTGGCACTTCACCGAACCCGAAGCGCACTACCGGACGACGCTGTCCAACGGCGCGCTCATCCAGACGGTCGCGCCGAGGACCGCGGCGCAACCGGACGTCACTCTGACCCTGACGAAGATGCAGTTGCTCGCCCTGTTCGCCGGCCGGGGCATGGAGGGCATCGAGGTGACGGGTGACCCGTCGAAACTCCTCGCGCTCACCGAATTGCTCGACCCGCCCGACAACGTGTTCCCCATCGTCACGCCGTAGGCGCTTCGCGCCCGTGCGCCTTTTTGGTTGTTCCAGCTACCAGAAAGGCGCACGAGCCCGGAGGGCCTACCCGAAGTCGACGATCGCGAGGTTGCTCGGAAGCTGATCCGTCCGCGGTTCACCGGTGGGCAGTTTTCCCTGCAGGAACTGCCCCGAAAGGTAGTCGTCGGCGTCGAGGATCTGCTGCGGCGCGACCTGCCCCTCGTATTCGAAGCTGTCGAAGACGTACGGCAGGGAGTCGGCGTAGAGCAGGCTCGGGCCGTTCATCAACTGGAAGTGCAGGTGCGACGCGTTGGCGTTGCCGGTGTTCCCGAGTTTCGCGAGGGTGTCGCCCTTCGAGACCTTGTCGCCGGGCTTGACGAGCAGCGAACCCTCGATGAAGTGCGCGTACATCGCGTAGACGCCGCCCCCGAGGTCGAGGACGACGTGGTTTCCGTCGACGTTCTCGACGGTGAGTTTCGCGGCGAGTTCCGGCACCTCGGCGGGCAGTGTGCCCGGGGCGTTGGCGGGCACGTTGTCGAGTGTGGCCACGACCGTTCCGTCGGCGACGGCGTACACGTCGGAACCGTAGTCGACGTAGCTCTCGTTCTTCGTCCGGTCGCCGGTGTAGAACTCGCCCTGGTCGTTGGTGCGTTTCCAGTCGATCGCGAATCGTTGACTGTTGTTGATCTTGCCGTCGACCGGGAGCGGCGACGTACGGTGCGGGAAGCCCGGCAGGCAGCAGCCGTTGAGGGCAATCCAGTTGTCGCCCTTCAGCGGTGGCGAGATGACGCGTGGGGTCCCGGCGTCGATGTCGAGCGCGGTGATCAGATAGTCGACGGGGGACGGTTCCCGTGACGACGGCGCGGCCGCGGCGCTGCCGTACAGGTGATGGAGCACCGCTTTCGGGGCCTGGTCGAGCGAGTCGAACGTGTAGTCGACGAACAGGATACGAGTCTCCTGCGGCGGGATCGCCGTGGACGTCGCTGCCGGCGCGGTCAGCATTCGCAGCCGGTTGCAGTCGCCGTACGGACAATTCGGTTCGACGAGCGCCGTACCGGAGAACGACGCGATCACCTTCGACGGGTCGGTTCCGTCGACGACGTCCAGTTTGTCGAGGGTCGCCGGGACGGGTGTCGCGTTCGTCAGCTGGAGGTCGTAGGCGACGTGGTACTTCCCGTCGGTGCCCGGGAACGGGAAGGTCGGATCACCGATCGGGGTGAGGATCAGTCCCGTGTACGCGTCGGGGACGGTGACCGCCCCGGTCCCGCCCGCCGTCGTCGGCGACGCGCTGGTATCCGGCGCGTCGCCGCCGCTCGCGCACCCCGCCGCGACGAGTGCGATCGACATCATCAGCCCGGCAACTGCCAACTTCATGGTCACTCCGTTCAGGCACTTCGCCGCGGCCCTGTGCCCTTCGACGTGGCCATCGTCCGCCGGCCCGCCCGCCGCGGATTCACCCGTCGAGTGTGAATTTCAAGTTGCTGCCGGTTTGCGGTAACCACGTTCACCCACACAAAACAACTGGTACTCGCTAAAATCATCGCACCGGCTCACTGCGTCGGGGATTGGCGTTTGTCGAAGATCGTTTCTCGGTGCAGCGAGAATTGGGGGTCGGCGTGACGGCAGCACCGCTCGGGGAGTTTCGTCTGAGTACTCGAATACCGTCGAGTGCAGGGGGTCGAACGGTCACCCGTACCCGCCTGCACACCATGCTCACCGACGCGCTCACCGACGACACCCGCCCCTATCCGGTCGCGCTTGTCTGCGCGCCTGCCGGGTCCGGCAAGACGCGGGCCGTTGCCGACTGGGCGCGGGAATTGCTGGCCGCCGACGACGCCCCGACCATTGCCTGGCTCACCATCGAGGAGCGGCACAACGACCTCGACGTCGTCCACCGGGTGATCCTCCGCGCGCTCACCGACGCCGGAAATCCTCGTCTGCAGACGGCGTGCGCCGGGCTCGATTCCGAGTCACCCGACCTCGGTGCCACCTTGTCGGCCGCGTTGCACGAACTCGGCGAGAACATCTGGATGATCATCGATGACGCCCACCTGCTCCGCGACACCGACGTCCTCACCGACCTCGAGTCGTTCATGCGCTGGCAACCGCCCCTGCTGCGGACGGTCATCGTCGGGCGGTTCGAGCCGCCGCTCGCGCTGCAGCGGCTTCGCCTGGACGGCAAACTGTTCACGCTCACGGCAGCGGATCTCGCGTTCACGTCCGACGAGTCGGCCGAGATGCTCGACGAGCACGGCGTGGTGCTGCCGGCGTACGATCTCGACGCCCTCATGGTTCGCACGGAGGGCTGGGCCGCCGGAATCCGGCTGGCGGGAATGTCTTTGGAAGGGCATCCGGATCCGAGCCGGTTGATCGCCGAGTTCTCGGGCGACCGCCGGGCCGTCGCCGACTATCTCATCGAGGAGGTCCTCGCCGGCCAGACCGACGAGATGCGCGAGTTCCTTCTGCGCACGTCCGTTCCCGCGTCGTTCACGGTCGAACTCGCCGAGAAACTCACGGGCTGCACGGATGCGCACGGAAACATCGATTGGCTCGAGCACCACAATTTTCTGATCAGCCGGATCACCGAGAACCCCACGCATTACCGTTACCACCCGCTGCTGCGGAGTTATCTGCGCGCGGAGATCAGTCGCATCGGCCACGTCGAAGTCGAGCATCTCGAATTGACGGCGGCCCACTGGCACGACGAATTCGGCGATGCGCTGCTCGCGCTCGAGCACGCGGTGAACTCCGGTGATCACGACGAGATCGTGGCGCTGCTGGCCAGGACGTCGCTGCCCCTGATCATCGGGGGCCACGGCGAGGCCGTCGACCGGATTCTCGCGCGGGCGCCCCGCGCGTCGCAGGACCATCCGTCGGCGCGGCTGCTCCGCGCTGCCGCCGCGCTCGCCTCGGGAAACATCCCCGTGGCGACGTCCACCCTCGAACTCCTCGACCGCAGGAAGTCGGGTCTGCTGGTGGACGGCGCCGCCGAATCCCGGGTACACCTGCTGCTCCGTGAATCGCTGCGGGTGCAGACCGCGATCGGCACCGGCGACATCGAGACCGCGCTGAACCGGCTGCAGAGGGTGGGCGGCGGTTCGAGCGGCGACCCCGATCTCGACGCGTTCGTCCTGCTCCAGGAGGGGCGCGCGCTGCTCTTCCTCGGACGGGACGAAGACGCGGAGGCCGTGCTGGGGAGGTCGCTCGCGCACGCGCGACTCGGCGACGCACCGCTGAGCGTCATGTACTGCCTGGGAAGTCTCGCCGCCGTCGCGATGGCGCGGGGGGACGTGGCGGTGGCGTCCACACTGGTGGACGAGGCCCTGACGATCGGCCGGGCGCAGTCGGCGACGAGCGATCCGACATTCCAGTTGACGAAGCTCGTCGACTCCTATTGCCGCTACATGCGGATGGACCCCGACGCCGCCCGCGTCGCCGCCGAGTCCGCCGAGGCGTTGCGTCGCGCGAGCACCGGCACCGCCGGTTTCGCCGACGGCGCCGCGGCCCTGTTCGGTCTCGACGAGTCCGAGCACCGGCACGGTTCGGTGACGATGGTGCATGCGGACAGCCCGGTGTCGTCCGCGCTGCCGATGCCGCCGGGAATCCGGGCGGTGCTGCTGCCCGCCATCCAGTACGCGTATCTGTCCGCCGGTGAGATCGGGTGGGCGCACGAGTTGGCCACCGAGGCGCAGGCCTTCCTCGGGCCCACCGGCGACACACCCCTCGTCGAGGCGATCATCCACCTGCATCTGCACCGCCTCGACCTGGCCCGCCGGACGATCCAGCCGGTCCTGGACGGTGAATTGGAATGCGCGGCGGGCACCAACCTGATCGCGGCGTGGCTCGTGGACGCGTCGATCGCGCTTGCCCGCAAACATGATTCGCGCGCCCACAGCGCACTCACCGAGGCGCTGCGGCTCGCGGAGCCGCAGTCGGTGCTGCGTCCGTTCCACGACTGCGGACCACAGATCCGGGATCTTCTCGTGCGGAGCACCGGCCGGTTCGGGGTGCTCGAACCGTTCACGGAACGGCTCCGCGCGTCGTTCCCCCGGTCGGAGAGCGCGGCGTCCGACATGCTCACTCCCCGTGAACTGGAACTGCTCGTGGAGCTTCCGTCGTGGCGCACCGCCGAGCAGATCGCGGCCGACCTGTGCGTGTCGGTGAACACGGTGAAGACTCATCTGCGCGGGATCTACCGCAAACTCGGCGTCACGTCCCGCCGCGACGCGATCGCCGCCGCGCAACACAACGGTCTGCTCTGAGACGGTTCACCACTTGCGGGTGAGGCGCGTCGCCGTTCCGTCGGTCACCCTGAAATCTACGGCTGACCGAGTTCTGGAACGACGATGCGAATGAAGGAGCCCACCGTGGTGCGTCCTGAATCGAACTGGCCGGGCAAGGTCAGGTACGCCTTCCTGATCAGCGGCGCTCTCTCCGATCGGGTGCTGGCGGCCTTCCCCGAGTTGGACGTCTCGGACGTCACGACCGGTGACACGACGCTCTACGGCCCGGTCGACGGCCCGTCGGATCTCCGCGGCATGCTGGCCCGCTTCGACGCGCTGGGGCTGACCGTCATCGAGATGCGCAGGCTACCGGACTGACCGGGCCGCGGGGTTCAATGGTGAAGGGTTCCCGGGAGGCGGTGAAGCCGAGTGAGCGGCGAGTTCGAACCGGGCACGGTGTTTGCCGGCTACGTGATCGAACGGGTTCTGGGACGAGGCGGGATGGGCACCGTCTACCTCGCCCAGCATCCCAACCTGCCGCGCAAGGTCGCTCTCAAACTGCTCGACACGTCGTGGACGAGCGACGACTACGTCCGGTCGCGTTTCGAGTCGGAAGCGGACCACGCCGCCCACCTCGACCATCCCAACATCGTCACCGTCCACGACCGCGGCCGCGAGGGTGGCAGGTTGTGGATCGCGATGCAGTACGTTCCTGGCGTCGACGCCAGGAGAGCGCTCAATTCCGGGGCACTGGACGTCGAGCGCGCCGTGCACATCGTCAGCGAGACCGGGAGGGCGCTCGATCACGCGCACGAGGCCGGGATTCTGCATCGCGACGTGAAGCCGGCGAACATCCTGCTCGCGCCGGGCGACCCCGAACGTGTGCTGCTCACCGATTTCGGCACCGCCAAGGCCCTCGACGAAACGCATCAGCTGACCCGCACCGGGATGCTGGTGGCGACGCTGCACTACGCGGCGCCCGAGCAGATCGAGGGCCGGAAACTCGACCACCGCGTCGACATCTACGCGTTGGGCTGCACCTTCTTCCATCTGCTCACCAACGAACCGCCGTATCCCGGGACCACCGCGTCCTCGGTGATGCACGGCCATCTGAACGGGCCGATTCCCAAGCCGAGCGTCGTAAGACCCGGGCTTCCGGCCGGGGTCGACGCGGTCGTCGCGCGCGCCATGGCCAAGGACCGCGAGGAGCGCTACTCGACGTGCCGTGAGTTCAGCGACGCCGTCCACGCGATCACGTGGGACGGGCCGGGCAGCGTCACCCGTCCTGCCGCACGCGCCGACTCCGCTGCGACCACCCGGACGAGCCGTCCCGCCGTGACCCGGCCCGACGCCGAGCCGGGTGCGGAGCCGACGGCACCGACCACGGTCGCGGGGCGGTGGCGGCGGAAGCGCTGGTTGCTCGCCGCTCTTCTGGCGGTTGTCGTCGTCGCCGCCGCTGTCGCCTACGTCGTCTGGCCGGGCGAGGAGTCGCCCGACAGTCAGGTCGTGCTCCCGCTGACCGGCTTGCAAGGTCCGGCCGGGATCGCGGTGTCGGGCAGCGGGAACCTGTACATCGCGGACAGCGCGGCCAAGCAGGTACTGGAGGTGCGGGCCGGGACCTACGAGCAGACGGTTCTTCCGTTCACCGGACTCGAGGTTCCGCAGGGAGTTGCGGTCAGCACGTCCGGCGACGTGTACGTCTCCGACCTCGTGACCAACACCGTGACGATGCTGCACGGCAGCACCCAGGTACCGATGCCGATCGGTGGGCTGAACCAGCCGTTCGGAATCGCGCTCGGACCGGACGGGACGCTGTACGTCGCGGACACGCTGAACAACCGGGTGCTGGCCGTGCGCGACGTCACCGCCGCCCCCGTCGCGGTACCGCTGTCGGTGATCGGCCCGTTCGCCGTCGCCGTCGGTGAGCAGGGCGACCTCTACGTCGGCACACCCAACAAGGTGCTCGCGTGGAACGCCGCCACCCGCGCGCAGAGTTTCCTGCCGTTCACCGACCTCCAGAGCGTCGGTGGTGTCGCGGTCGACGACGAGGGAACCGTGTACGCGATCGACCAGAACCACAACCGGATTCTGCGGCTACCCCCCGGTTCGGACGAGCAGGAGGTCCTCCCGTTCACCGGCCTGGACCAGCCGGAGGGCATCGCCGTGTCGAGCCGGGGCGACGTGTACGTCGCGGACACCGACAACAGCCGGGTGGTCATGCTGCCCGCGGGCAGCTGACCGCTCAGGCCTGGCGTGCCAGGTCGAACCCGAACGATTCGGCGACGGCCTCGTCCACCCGGCCGTGGTGATTGGCCAGCAACTCTTCGCGTTCGTTCGCGGAGAGCCCGCCCCAGATGCCGTACGGTTCACCGACACTGAGCGCGTGCTCCCGGCACTGCACCAGCACGGGGCAGCCGCGGCAGATCATCTTGGCGCGGAAGTCCCGCATCTCGCGGGCCCGGCCACGTTCGCGGTCGGGGTGGAAGAAGGTGGACGACTCGTAGCCGCGGCACGCGGCGTCCCTCTGCCAGTCCCACACCTCGGCGACCGGAATGGGAAGACTCAACCGATTGGACATTGCACTCCTCCAGATACTCGTGAGCCGTTGTGTGCGAGCCCGAGAACTCGTTCCCGGGCCAGATCGGCGGCGCCGACGATGCCGACGTTCGCGCCGAGTTCCGCCAGTCGCACCTCGGCGACCGGTCGATGTGCGCGTCCGGTGAGGCGGTTCTCGAAAGCGGCGGCGGCGGGACCGCGCAGCAGTTCACCGGCCTCGCACACTCCCCCGCCGATGATGAACAGGTCGGGGTCGAAGAACGCGGCGATGTCCGCCATGCCGTGCCCCAGCCAGGAACCGATCACCCGGAAACATTCGAGCGCCGCGGGGTCACCGTCCTGCGCGGCGGCGGTGACGTGCAGGCCGGTGATGGCGTCCGCCCTTCCGCCTGCGCGGGCGAGGAGGTCGGCGGCGAAACCGGGCGACACGTTCGCGAGGTCCTGCGCTTCCCGGACGAGTGCCCGCCCGCTGGCGTAACGCTCCCAGCAGCCGTGGTTGCCGCAACCGCACCGGCGGCCGTGCGGTTCGACGTTGAGGTGCCCGAACTCCGCGGCCACCCCGAACTTGCCGCGGTGGAGGACGCCGTCGACGACGATGCCGCCGCCGATCCCGGTTCCCACGGTGAGCACGACGACGGTCTGTCCCGTCCGCCCGGCACCGAAGCGCGCCTCGCCCCAGGCCGCGGCGTTGGCGTCGTTCTCCACCACCGTCGGCAGTCCGCACGCCGCTTCGACCACCGCACCGAGCGGTTCGTTGCGCCAGGCGAGGTTCGGGGCGAAGAGCACGGTGCTGAGGTCGGCGGCGACGAAGCCTGCCGCGCCGATGCCGACGGCCTGGACCGGATGGGTATCGGCCAGTTCCCGGACGAGTTCGGCGATGACGTTCTCGACGCCGCGCGCATCGTGGGACGGGGTGTCACGACGCACCATCCGGTGGATGACTCCGTCGGTGTCGACCACGCCGGCGGCGATCTTCGTGCCACCCACGTCGATGCCAATTGTCAGAGCCATATCTCGTGTCCTCTTCAAATCTGCGAGTGAGGGGTGTCACGCTGACAGTAGAGGACCTTTGGATTTTCATCAATACACACTTCAGTCTTTTTGAGAACAAAGACCGTCCATCCTCGACTGGACAAGGCATGTGATCTAGGCCATAGTTCTTCTCCGTCGGCGTCTGCCGGCACGCCCCTGACACTCGGATCGTCCGGCACGTTCCTGCCGGTGGAGGGATTCATTTCTCATGGCAACAATCACGTACGACCGCGCGACCAGGCTCTTTCCCGGGTCCGACGTCCCCGCCGTCGATCAACTCGACCTGCACATCGAGGACGGCGAATTCCTCGTCCTCGTCGGCCCGTCCGGCTGCGGAAAATCCACCTCACTCCGGATGCTCGCCGGACTCGAGGACGTCGACGGCGGCCAGATCCTGATCGGCGGCCGCGACGTCACGCACGCCGAACCCAAGGACCGCGACATCGCGATGGTCTTCCAGAACTACGCGCTCTACCCGCACATGACCGTCGCCGAGAACATGGGCTTCGCCCTCAAACTCGCAGGCACCGACAAGTCCGAGATCCGCACCCGCGTCGCGGAGGCCGCCGACATGCTCGACCTCGGCGCCTACCTCGACCGCAAGCCCAAGGCCCTCTCCGGTGGCCAGCGGCAGCGAGTCGCCATGGGCCGCGCCATCGTCCGGCAACCGCAGGTGTTCCTGATGGACGAGCCGCTGTCGAACCTCGACGCGAAACTGCGCGTGCAGACCCGCACCCAGATCGCCCAGCTGCAGCGCCGCCTCGGCACCACCACCGTCTACGTCACCCACGACCAGGTCGAGGCCATGACGATGGGCGACCGCGTCGCCGTCCTCAAGGGCGGCGTGCTGCAGCAGTGCGCCTCCCCCCGCGAGCTCTACCGCAGGCCCGCGAACGTGTTCGTCGCCGGGTTCATGGGCTCACCGTCGATGAATCTGTTCACCGTGCCCGTCGCCGACGGCGGCGTGCTGATCGGCGACCAGCTGGTGCCCGTCCCCCGCGACGCGCTCACGGCGGCGGGCGGCGAGGTGATCTTCGGGATCCGTCCCGAGCACGTCGAGATCGCCGATTCGGGCGGCCTGAAACTCGAGATCGACGTCGTCGAGGAGCTGGGCTCCGAGGCATTCGTGTTCGGCCGCACCACCGTTCACGGACGTACCGAGAACCTGGTCGCGCGCGTCGACTGGCGCAACCCGCCCGAGAAGGGCCAGGTCGTGCACGTCCGCGTCGACGAGGCGCACGCGCACCTCTTCGCCACCGACGCTGCGGGCGAGCGCCTGGTGCGCTGACCTCAGAGTTCCGCGGGACGGGCGGTCGAGCCCCTGACCACCAAGTGGGTCGGGAGCACGACCGCCCGTTCCGCCGGTTCCCGGCCGCCGAGCAGATCCACGACCACCCGGCCTGCCGCGGCCCCCTGCTCTGCCACCGGTTGCCGGACCGTGGTCAGGTCGGCCAGTTCGGCCGTCGGGTGATCGTCGATGCCGATCACCGACATCCCGGCCGGGACGGGTATCCCCGCTCGTCGCAGCGTGCGTAGCGCTCCGACGGCGACCTCGTCGGAATGACAGAACACCGCGGTGGGCACGTCGGCCCGGCTGAGCAGCAGTTCCATGCCGCGCTCGCCGCCCTCGATGCCCCAGGGCACGGTCGCGGTGCAGTCGTCGTCGAGTCCGGCGTCGGCGAGCGCACCGTGGAAACCCGCGACCCGGGCGATGTCGCCCTCCCAGGACTGCCCCTCCGGGTCGACCGTGCGGATCATGCCGATCCGCGTGTGGCCGATCCTGATCAGATGCCCGACGGCCTGGCGCGCGGCCAGTTCGTCGTCGATCCGGACGGACGGGAAGTCACCGGCGTGCGCGCCGATGACCACCACGGTCACGTCCATCTCCTCGAGCCGCGCCCGCTCCGGCCCGGTCAGCGGAAACGCCACGGCGATGACCGCATCAACCTTGCGGCGCAACGGAAGCCGCTCGAAGAACGATTCGCGCTGGGACGACTCCTCGAGGCAGTACAGCATCACGTCCAGGTCGGCCGCGCGGAGTTCGTGTTCGATGCCGGCGAGAATCCGCGAGTAGAACCAGGCGTCGATCCACGGCACGACGACGGCCACCCGGCCCGTCGCGCCCCCCGACAGCTTCGACGCCTCGGGCGAGACGACGTACGCCAACTCGTCGGCGATCCGCTGAATCCGCAGCCGCGTCGCTTCGGAGACCCCCTTCTCGCCGCGCAACGCACGGGAGACGGTGGCGATCGAGACGCCGGTGCGGCGCGCGACGTCGGCCATGTTCACGGACTGCTTGGGGATCACGTTCCCACAGTAAGCGAGCAACGCAAATATTTGCGTAAATTCCTCATCCACCGCAAGCCGTTGTAGTGCAAGAAAGAAAACACCCTGTTCGAGTTGACAGCACCCTGTGACGTGCCTCACGCTCTTAACGCAAACGTTTACGCATCACATTCCCCCATCCCATCCCCGCACCGAGGAGATTCGATGACCCAGTCCGTGGAGTCGACCGCAACCACCGTCGCGAGCCGGCACCCCGAAGCCTGGTGGAAGACGGCCGTCGTCTACCAGGTCTACATCCGCAGCTTCGCCGACGGGAACGGCGACGGCATCGGCGACCTCACCGGGTTGCGTTCCAAGCTGCCCTACCTCGCCGACCTCGGCGTCGACGCCGTGTGGATCAACCCCTGGTACCCGTCGCCGATGGCCGACGCCGGCTACGACGTCGCCGACTTCCGCGACATCGAGCCGTCGTACGGCACGCTCGCGGAGGGTGAGGCGTTCATCGCCGAGGCCCACGAGCTGGGGATCCGCGTGATCCTCGACATCGTGCCCAACCACACCTCCAGCGAGCACCGCTGGTTCGAGGCCGCGCTCCGTGACGAGCCCGGAGCACGCGAGCGCTACATCTTCCGGCCCGGCCGCGGCCCCGCGGGCGACGAGCCGCCCAACGACTGGCAGAGCGCATTCGGCGGTCCCGCGTGGAGCCGCCTCGACACCGGCGAGTGGTACCTGCACCTGTTCGCCCCCGCGCAGCCCGACCTCAACTGGGAGCACCCCGAGGTCCGTGCGGAGTTCGAGGACATCCTGCGCTTCTGGTTCGACAAGGGCGTCGACGGCTTCCGGATCGACGTCGCCCACGGCCTGGCCAAGGACCCCGCGCTCCCCGATGCCGGTGAGCGCCTTCCCGGTTCGCAGCACACCGACCCGCACCCTGCGTGGGACCAGGACGCCGTCCACGAGGTGTACCGGGGCTGGCGGGCCGTCGCCAACGCCTACAACGACCGCGTCTTCGTCGCCGAGGCCTGGGTTCCCGGCAACGACCGGCTGGCCCGGTACCTGCGCCCCGACGAACTCCACACCGCGTTCCAGTTCGACTTCCTGCGTGCCCCGTGGCGTTCGGACAGCATTCGCGCCGTGATCGACGACGCGCTCGAGCAGGCGGCCACCGTCGGCGCACCCGCCACCTGGGTGCTCTCCAACCACGACGTGCCCCGCACCGTCACCCGCTACTCCCGCTCGCAGCCCGACCACCTCGTCGAAACCGATTGGGAACGCGCCCGCTGGGCGCTCGAGGAACCGAACCACGACCTGGGCAGGCGCCGTGCCCGCGCCGCCGCGCTGCTGCAGTTGGCATTGCCCGGCACCGCGTACATCTACCAGGGCGAGGAACTCGGACTGGAAGAGGTCGAGGACCTTCCCGACGACGTCCGCCAGGATCCGACGTGGTTCCAGACCGGCTTCACCGACTGCGGCCGCGACGGCTGCCGGGTGCCGATCCCGTGGTCGAACGACGCAGTGCCGTACGGCTTCTCCCCCTTCGACGCGGAAGAGGACACCTGGCTTCCGCAGCCTGGGCACTGGGCCCCGCACACCGCGGAAGCGCAGGCAGGCCACCCCGAGTCGGTCCTCACGCTGTACCGCCGGGCGCTGGAACTGCGACCCGAGTTCTTCGACACCCCGCACGGCATCGAGTGGCTCGACACTCCCCCGGGCGTCCTCGCGTTCGCACGCGGCGGAGTGCAGTGCTGGGTGAACACCGGCACCGAACCGGCCGCACTTCCCGAAGGCTCGACCGTGGTGCTCGGTTCGATCGCCGGCATCACCGGCGGCCTGCTCCCGTCCGACGCCGCGGTGTGGCTGTCGGAACCGGGCTCGGGTGAATCACGATGAAGCGCGTCGCCGCCGCCGCGGTGGCCGTCGGGGTCCTGTTCGCGGCGACGTCCTGCGCCGATCAGGGCATCGACGCCGCCGCGCAGGCGGAGAAGCTGAACCTCGACGGCCGCGGACCCATCACCTACGTGCAGGGCAAGGACAACTCCAACGTCGTCCGGCCGTTGATCGACGAGTGGAACGCCACCCATCCCGGTGAGGAGGTGACGTTCAAGGAGCAGTCCGACCAGGCCGACCAGCAGCACGAGGACCTGGTGCAGCATTTCCAGTCCCGTGACCCCGGCTACGACGTCGCCGTCGTCGACGTCGTGTGGACCGCCGAATTCGCGGCCCGCGGATGGCTGCAACCGCTCGAGGGTCCGATGGCGATCGACACGTCCGGCCTGCTCCCCGCCACCGTCGCGGGGGCCACGTACGGGGGTGTCCTGTACGCGGCGCCGCAGACCAGCGACGGCGCCCTGCTCTACTACCGCACCGATCTGCTGGATCACCCGCCCGCCACATGGGACGAGCTGGTCGGCGCGTGCGGGACGGCGCAGCAGGCCGGAATCGGCTGCTACGCCGGTCAGTACGCCAAGTACGAGGGGCTGACCGTCAACGCGTCCGAGGCCATCAACACGGCAGGCGGGTCGATCCTCGCACCGGACGGCGTGACCCCGACGATGACCACCCCGGAAGCCAAGGCGGGGTTGCAATCGCTCGTCGACGCCTACCGCTCGGGCGCCATCCCCCGCGAGTCCGTCACGTTCCAGGAAGAGCAGGCCCGGCAGGCATTCCAGAGCGGCGACCTTCTCTTCATGCGCAACTGGCCTTATGCGTACAGCCTGATGAACGGTCAGGGCAGTTCCGCGGTGTCCGGCAAGTTCGCGGTCGCGCCGCTGCCCGGGAAGAACGGGCCCGGTCACTCCACGCTCGGCGGGCACAGCGCCGCGATCAACGTGTACTCGGAGCACAAGGCCACCGCGTCCGACTTCCTGAAGTTCTTCCTGGAGAAGAAGTCGCAGGCGTTCTTCCTCTCGCAGGGGTCGCTCGCCCCCGTCCGCGCCGACGTCTACGACGACCCGGAACTGATCGGGCAGTACCCGTACATCCCCACGTTGAAGACGTCGATCGAGAACGCCGTGACCCGGCCGGTCACCCCGTTCTATCCCGCGGTCACCCGGGCCGTGCAGAACAACGCGTACGCCGCGATCAAGGGCGAGAAGACGGTGGACCAGGCCGCCGCCGACATCCAGTCCGCGATCGCCGCGGCCGGGTCCTAGAGGAGACAAGCCGATGACCGTTCACGAACTCTCGGAACCGACGACCGAGGTGGTCCCGCAACCGGATTCGTCCGAAGCGCCGCCACGGCCCAGGAAGGGACGCAGCAAGGCAGCGATGCTCCTGGTCCTGCCCACCATGATCCTGCTGGGCATCGTCGTCCTGTACCCGGTGGTCAGCGCGATGGTGATGTCGCTGTTCAAGGACCCGACCATCGACCCCGCCACCGGCAAATTCGTCGACCAGGGCTTCGCGGGGCTGTCGAACTACACGCACTGGCTGTTCCAGCGATGCACCGACACGACCGGGGCATCCGTGTCGTGCCCCGGCGGCACACTGGGATCGCTGTTCTGGCAGTCGATGTGGGTCACCGTGTTCTTCACCGTCGTCACCGTCACCATCGAGGTCGCGCTGGGACTCTGGTTCGCCACCATCATGAACCGGGCGTTCCGCGGCCGGGCACTGCTGCGCACCAGCATCCTCGTCGCGTGGGCCATCCCGACCGCCGTCACCGCGAAACTGTGGTACTTCGTCTTCGCCTACGACGGCATCGCCAACAAACTGCTCGGCACGGACATCCTGTGGACGGGTGACACCTGGCCCGCCCGGTTCGCCGTCGTGATCGCCGACGCCTGGAAGACCACCCCGTTCGTGGCGTTGCTGATCCTCGCCGGACTGCAGATGGTGCCCGCCGAGGTATACGAGGCGGCACGGATGGACGGCGCCGGCGCGTGGCAGCGGTTCCGTTCGATCACATTGCCCCTCATCAAGCCGGCCATTCTGGTGGCGGTCCTCTTCCGCGTCCTCGACGTCCTGCGGATCTACGACCTCCCGGCGATCCTCACCCGCGGCGGTGGCGGCGACGGCACCGCCACCACCACACTGTCGATCCTCGTGATCGACCAGATGCGCCAGGGATTCAACAGCGCGTCCGCCCTCTCCACGATCACGTTCCTGTTCATCTTCGCCGTCGCCTACGTGCTCGTGAAGGTAATGGGCGTCAACGTGATCGACACCCAAGAGCAGCAGCGAAAGGCCTGACCCATGTCCACAGCAGTCGTCACGCCGGGAACAACCCGGCCCACGGTGACACGCAGGCGCCGGGGACCGTCGCTCGCGTCGATCCGCACGTACGCGGGCCTCGCGGTGATCGTCGTCTGGGGTCTGGCCCCCGTCTACTGGATGGTGGTCACAGCCTTCCGGGACTCCGACTACACGTTCGACACCACGCCGTGGCCCACCCACGTCACGCTGGACAACTTCGCGAACGTGTTCTCCACGGACGCGGGCAACCACTTCGCCCGGGCACTCGTCAACAGCACGATCATCGGCGCCGTCACCACCGCGATCGGACTGATCGTCGGGGTCGGCACCGCGTACGCGCTGGCACGGTTGCAGTTCCGGGGCAAACACGCGGTCCTCGGGATCATCCTGGCCGCGTCGATGTTCCCGGGTGTCGCCGTCCTGACACCGCTGTTCCAGCTGTTCACGTCGATGGGCTGGTTCGGCACGTACCAGGCGCTGATCGTCCCGAACATCTCGTTCGTGCTGCCCCTCACCATCTACACCCTCACCGCGTTCTTCAAGGAACTGCCCTGGGAACTCGAGGAGGCCGCCCGGATCGACGGGGCCAGCAGACGGCAGGCCTTCCGAATGGTGCTGCTGCCCTTGGCCGCACCGGGACTGTTCACCACCGCGATCCTCGCCTTCATCGCGTCGTGGAACGAGTACCTGATCTCGAGTCAGCTGTCCAACGACATCACCCAGCCGGCCACCGTCGCCATCGCACAATTCGCGGGAAGCAAACCGCACGAAGAGCCGTTCACGTCCGTGATGGCCGCGGGAACGGTCGTGACCATCCCGCTCGTCATCATCGTGCTGCTCCTGCAGCGCCGCATCGTGTCGGGCCTCACCGCGGGTGGCGTGAAGTAGGGCGGCTCCGCCGCCCGTGAGTACTTATTAACCGCCGGGGGTTAATAAGTACTCACAGGTTCACCGTTCGGGGGACGCGCGCGCCGTTGCCCGGCGAGAATGGCCGTCATGGCTACTGGCAACGAGTCGTCGACGGTCGCGGGATCCGGTCTCGTCCTGACCGTGCTGGCGTCCGGCCAGTTCCTCATGACATTGGACAGTTCCGTCATGAACGTGTCCATGGCCACGGTCGCCTCGGACCTGGGCACCACGATCACCGGCATCCAGACGGCCATCACGCTGTACACACTCGTGATGGCGACGCTCATGATCACCGGCGGCAAGGTCGGCACGATCATCGGTCGCCGGCGCGCGTTCGGCCTCGGCCTGGTCATCTACGGCGCCGGCTCGCTGACGACGTCGCTGGCACCGAACCTTCCGGTGTTGCTGATCGGCTGGTCGCTGCTCGAGGGCATCGGCGCCGCGCTGATCATGCCCGCAATCGTCGCCCTCGTCGCGTCGAACTTCGCCGCCGAGCGGCGTCCCGCAGCGTACGGACTGGTGGCCGCGGCCGGTGCGATGGCGGTCGCGGCCGGCCCCCTCATCGGCGGTGCGGTCACGACGTTCGCGTCGTGGCGGTACGTGTTCGCCGGCGAGGTGGTGATCGTCGTCGGCATCCTACTGGTGCTGCGCCGCATCAGCGACGTTCCCCCATCGAAGGTGCACCTCGACCTGGCCGGATCGGCGCTGTCGGTGGTGAGCCTCGGCATGGTGGTGTTCGGTGTGCTGCGGTCGAGCGAATGGGGCTGGCTGCAGCCCAAGCCCGGCGGACCCGACGTCCTCGGGTTGTCGCCCGTCGTGTGGCTGGTCCTGGTCGGCCTGCTCGTGCTCTACGGGTTCCTACGGTGGGAATCCCATCTCGCCGCCACCGGCGGCGAACCCCTGATCGACCCCGGGCTGCTGCGCAACCGGCAACTGTCCGGTGGGCTCACCATGTTCTTCGCCCAGTTCACCATTCAGGCCGGTGTCTTCTTCACCGTCCCCCTGTTTCTGTCCGTCGTCCTCGAACTCAACGCGCTGCAGACCGGGCTCCGGCTCATCCCGCTGTCCGTCGCTCTGCTGCTGGCCGCCGCCGGAATCCCCAAACTGTGGCCCGCGGCCAGCCCGCGCACGGTGGTCCGGTTCGGTCTGACCTCGATGATCGTCGGCATCCTCGTCCTCGTGGCAGGCATGGATCCCGGGGCCAATGCCGGTGTCGTGGCCGTTCCGATGCTGCTGATGGGGCTCGGGCTGGGCGCGCTGGCCTCCCAACTCGGCGCCGTCACGGTCTCGGCCGTCCCCGACTCGCAGAGCGCCGAGGTCGGCGGCCTGCAGAACACGGCCACCAACCTCGGTGCGTCGCTGGGCACGGCGTTGATCGGATCGGTGCTCATCGCGACCCTCAGCACCTCCATCGTCGCGGGAATCCAGGCCGACCCCGACGTTCCGCCGTCGGTGCAGGAGCAGGCCACCACCGAACTGGCGAGCGGTGTCCCGTTCCTCTCCGACACCCAACTGGAGGCGGCCATGAAGGAGGCGTCCGTTCCGGATTCCACCGCCCAGGAGATTCTCGCGATCAATTCCGACGCGCGACTCGAGGCGCTTCAGGTCGCGTACGCCGTCACCGCGCTGCTCGCCATCGCCGCGCTGTTCTTCACCGGGCGGATTCCCAGCACCCCCGTGGGAACCCCCGACCGGACGAGCACACCCGACCCCGAGGATCGTCGCAGTTCGTAGGACTTTGCCGGGCCGCGTTCCGGTGGCAGCATTCTTCCCGTGACCTTCGCCCATCGTTTGCGTCCCCGTCTCGTCGAAGAGCGAGCGTCGGTGTCGCCGCTCGAGCTGTTCTTCGACCTCGTCTTCGTCTTCGCGCTCACCCGTGTCACCGACCTGATGGCCGACGACCCCACCGGCGTCAATCTGCTGCGCGGCGCCCTGGTGATGGCCGTGCTGTGGTGGAGCTGGGTGGGGTACGCGTGGCTGTGCAACCTCGTGCGCGCCGACGAGGGCATCGTGCGGGTCGTGATGTTCGGGGCGATGGGCGCCATGTTCGTCACCGCGTTGACCATCCCCGAGGCCTTCGACGACCTCCCGGGCGGACTCGACGGTCCCGTCATCTTCGCCCTCGGCTATTTCGTCGTCCGGCTCCTGCACCTGGTGATGTTCTGGGTGGTCAGCCGCGAGGACCCGCAACTGCGCGGCCAGGTGCTCCGGTTCGCACCCAGCATGGTGACCGGCACCGTGTTCCTGCTCGTCGCGTCGCAACTCACCGGCACCGCGCAGACCGTCATGTGGATTCTGGCGCTCGCCGGGGACTACCTCGGGACACTGGTCGGCGGAAACGACTGGCGGCTGCGGTCGGTCAGCCACTTCGCCGAGCGGCACGGGCTCATCATCATCGTCGCGCTGGGCGAGTCGATCGTGTCGATCGGCATCGGTGTCGCGAGCCTGCCGATCTCGTGGGCGATCATCGTCGCGTCCCTGCTGGGGCTCGCGGTGTCGGGACTGCTGTGGTGGTCGTACTTCGACGTCACATCCCTGGCGGTGGAGCACGCGTTCGAGGAGGCAACCGGTGCGCGTCAGATCAAGATCGCCCGCAACTGCTACAGCTTCATCCACCTGCCGATGGTGATCGGGATCGTGATGCTGTCGCTGGGTCTGAAGAAGATCCTGTCGTACGTCGGCGACGGCAACAATCACCGATTGGTGGATCCGCTGCACGGCTGGCCGCTGGTGGCACTGTTCGGTGGCGCGGCGCTGTACCTCCTCGCGCTGGTCGCCTTCAAGGCGTACGCGACGAGGTCGGTGACCGTGCCGCGCGTCGTGACGGCGGTCGTGCTGATCGCACTGCTCCCCGTCGTCTGGCACATCCCCGCGCTCGCCACGCTCGGCGTGCTGACCGCGGTCCTGCTCGCGATGATCGGATACGAGATGGTTCGCTACGACCAGCCGCGGGACGAGATCCGGCACGGCCACCCGTGAGTACTTGTTAACGTCCGGCGGTTAACAAGTACTCACGGGCCCGAAGGGCAGTCCTGCACGGCGGCGGTACCGAATCACCTCTGAGGCTCGAGACGATCGAGCCGGAGGGATTGATCACGATGACCGACCACTCGCGCGGCCCACGGCTCCGCAGCCCACTGCGCGGACCGTGGCTGACCTCGGTATTCGGCCTCGTACTGCTGATCGGGCTGCCCGTCGTCATCGTCACGGGGCTGCTCTCCTACATCGCGTACGGGCCGCAATTCGGGCAGGCTCGACCCGGCGACGTCGGCTGGTTGCACCTTCCGTATTTCGCGTGGCCCACCCGGCCGTCGTGGTTGTACCGGCTCACGCAGGGTCTGCACGTCGGGCTCGGACTGATCCTGGTGCCGATCGTGCTCGCCAAACTGTGGTCGGTGATCCCGAAACTGTTCGTGTTCCCACCGGTGCGGTCGCCGGCGCAGGCGCTCGAACGACTGTCGCTGATCGCCCTTGTCGGTGGTGCGCTGTTCGAGATCATCACCGGCGTCCTGAACATCCAGTACGACTACATCTTCGGTTTCGACTTCTACACGGCGCACTATTGGGGCGCGTGGGTCTTCATCGCCGGGTTCGTGACGCACACGATCCTGAAGGTGCCGTTGATGGTGCGGTCGCTGCGGTCCCGGTCGTTCCGGGAAGTGCTGCGCACGTCCCGCGCCGACACGCGGCCCGAGCCGGTGGACGAGAACGGCCTCGTCGCCGCGGACCCCACCCCGGCCACGATCAGCAGGCGCGGCGCACTCGCCCTGGTCGGCGGCGGCGCCGCACTCGTCGCGGTGCTGTCGGTCGGACAGACCACCGGCGGTTTCCTGCGCAACGCCGCGCTGCTGCTGCCGCGTGGTCGCTCGTACGGGGACGGCCCCAACGACTTTCAGATCAACCGGACCGCGGTGGCCGCGCAGATCACCCCGGATCAGACGGACGACACCTGGCGGCTGTCGGTGACGGGTGGCGCGGAACCCGTGCAGCTGAGCCGAAGTCAGCTGCGTGCGATGCCGTCGCACACCGCGTCGCTCCCGATCGCGTGCGTCGAGGGGTGGTCCACCGTCGAGACTTGGACCGGCGTGCGACTGCGTGACCTCGCCGACGCCGCGGGGGTGACGGTGTTCGGCTCGGCGAAGGTGACGTCGCTGGAGCGGTCCGGGGCGTTCAATCAGGCGGTGCTCACGGCCGATCAGGTGCGCGACTCCGACGCCCTGCTCGCCCTCGAGGTGAACGGCGCGGAAATCTCCCTCGACCACGGCTATCCCGCGCGGATCATCGTTCCCGCCCTGCCCGGTGTCCACAACACCAAATGGGTGCAGTCCATCGAATTCCGGGAGGCGTGAGATGCGCCGATTCGCCCGCGTCTACGGAGCCGACCCGCTGCATCTGCTGGCCGTGCTGTTCACGTTCGCACTCGCCGGGTACGCGGTGTCGGTGGTGGGTTTGCACAATTTGTGGAATCCGGACGTGTGGTGGAAGTCGATCGCCGTGTGGTTCCTCGGTGCGGTGATCGCCCACGACCTCGTGCTGTTCCCGCTGTACGCACTCGCCGACCGGTCGCTGACGTCGGGGCTGGACGCGGTGCGGGGACGGAGATCTCTGCAGCCCCGGACGGTTCCGGCGCTGAACTACATTCGCGTACCGGCGCTCGCGTCCGGGCTGACCCTGCTGCTGTTCCTGCCGGGGATCATCGAGCAGGGCGGCGACGCATATCTTGCGGCGACGGGGTTGACGCAGGAACCGTATCTCGACCGCTGGCTGCTACTCAGTGCCGCGTTCTTCGCGGTGGCCGCTCTCGCCTACGCCACCCGACTCGCGCTGTCCCGCAAGGACGGCGACGCCGTGAGTCGGCCATGAGGAAGACCGGGATGTCCACGAACCTCCTGCTGCGGCGGGCGTCGGCGGGGCTCCCGTGCTGGGTGCGTGATGCGACGGGAACGCGCCGTGCCCTGCCGCTCGACCGGTGGATGGGCGGCGCGTCGGCCTCGCTCGCCGATCGGATCGCCGACCGGGTGATGCTCGCCGGGTGTCACGGCCCGACCGTCGATCTCGGGTGCGGGCCCGGCAGGCTCACTGCGGCGCTCGTGTCCGCCGGTGTCACGGCGCTGGGCGTCGATTCATCCGTCACGGCAGTACAGCTCACGATCCGCCGCGGCGGTGTCGCGTTGCATCGGGACATCTTCGCGCCGCTGCCGCGGTCGGGGAACTGGGACCGGGTGCTGCTCGCCGACGGCAACATCGGCATCGGCGGGGAACCCGTTCGCGTGCTCAATCGCGCGCGAGAACTGTTGCAACCACATGGAATTGTGATCGCCGAGGTGGATCCACCGACCACGGCGGGGGTTCGCCGCGAACTCCTGCGCTGGGAGACGGAGCATCTCGCCGGAGACTGGTTCGCCTGGGCCAGTGTGGGCGTGGCCGCCGCGTCCGAGGTCGCACGCGCGGCGGGGCTTCGGGTGATCGATGTTCTGCAGCATGCGAATCGGCACTTCGTGCGGATGGAATGGGCGTAAGAGCTCCCATCCGCCGGGGAAGCCGCGTCGAATACCTAGTGAACATCCACCCACCACCCCTTCCTCCGGAAAGGTTGTTTGATCATGATGTCGAACTATCGAAAAGCACTCGTAGCAGCGGCCATCGGAGCCCTGGCACTGACCCCGCTCGCGGCGTGCTCGAGCAATGATTCGAGTGCATCCTCAGATATGAGCGCAGTAGCATCCTCCCAGCCGGCACCCGTCGCCCAGGTCGACAACCTGACCGGGGTGAGTACCGCCGTCGCACTCGATCCCGGCTTCACCGGGGCGCTGACGACGCTCGGCCTCACACCCGGAGTGGTGGGCTCGGCAACGCTCGCCGACGGCTCGGTCAGCTTCCCGATCACCGGCGGCAACGTGAAGTACTGGGAGCCGGGCACGGTCGACCCCTACGTGCAGGGCGAGATCATGCACGACGGCAGCGGATTGTCGCTGGCGGCACCGGGCACCGTCGTCGAACTCACCGATTTCGCGATCGATCCGGGCACGTCGCTCCTCACCGGCGACGTGAGCGTCAACGGTTCACCCGCGGCGACCGACGCGGTGTTGTTCGATCTCAACGGCCGTACGCTGAAGCCGCTGCAGACCGGACCGAACGACACGGCGATCCTGCAGGGCACCGAGGTCAAGGTCTCGGCGGATGCTGCCGGCCTGCTGAACGAGACGTTCAAGACCGACGCCGTCACGCCGGGCCTGCTGGTCGGGATCGCAACCATCACGATCGCGACCAAGTGACCGTAGGCCCTCTCACGGCAACCCGGATGCGCCGGCCGTCACCAGTTGGTGAACAGCAGATGGTTGACGGCCAGCGCACCGGCGGCCTGCACCGCGAGCCAGAACCGATGGCTTCCGCGCGGCAGGAGTGCGGGGGCGGCGAGAAGCCACCATTCGAACGGCAACCAGATCCGCTCGGTCTCGGCCTTGCTCAGCGCGCTCAGGTCGGCGATCACCACTGCGAGGACCGCGGCGAGCACCAGGAGAGGGACCGGCGACAGCGTCCGAACCCGCGACCAGGCGAACGTCCGGGGCAACGCGGCGGGTACCGCCAACCCGACCGCGCAGATCAGCGACGCGACGTTGGCCCAGCCCCAGTAGGCGAAGGGGCGGTCCGACGCGATGCCCTGGTAGTACCGTTCCTGCACCAACTGGTAGCCGTCGAACCACCAGAATCCGCACAGCGTGAACACGGCGGCCACCGCGAGCGCGCCGACCAGTGCGAACGCCAGCGGCCGGGCCGTGCGCGCGATCACCAGGACGGCGACCGCGGGTATCGCCATCAGCGTGAGCCCGTAGCTGAGGTAGACGCCGAATCCGAGCAGCACTCCCGCGGCCACGGCGACGAGCGCGGGGACCGGGACGGCACGGGTCGCCGACATCGCCAGCAGGGCGATTCCCCACGCGACCACGCCGGCGAACAGCGCGTCCGCCGACACCGCCACCCAGATCGCGGCGGGTGCGAGCACCAGGAACGGGGCCGCGCGGCGGGCCGTCGCCTCGTCGCCGAGCGCCCGGACGGCGACGATCACGGCGGCGCCGGCACTCGACCCGACCGCGACGCACAGCGCGGACGCCCACGCACCGCCGTCGAGTCCGATCCGGTCGAGCCAGACGAACGTCAGCAGCGCACCGGGCGGGTGCCCGGACACATGGGTGGTCCACGAGTCGGGCTGCAGGTCCAGGATCCGGTCGGCGAAACCCCGCAGCGTCGCCGGGATGTCCGTGACACCGGGGACCTCGTGCAGGTACTCGTCGGTGGAGGTCAGGCGGTCGACGAATCCGCGCCGCCAGCCGTCGACCAGTGCCAGCGCCATCGCCCACAGGGCGGACCCGAGCCACACCCCGACAGTGAGGCGCCGCCACGACAGCGTCTGCGCCAGCCCGGGGCCCCACACGACGACCGCCACCGCGATGACGACGGCGACCGGGCTGCCCCACCCGAAGTGCACGTCGCGGAACCCGAACAGCGGCGCGGCGTCCGCGAAATCCCGCACACTCTTCGCGGTGCGGTTGACGATGGGGGTGATCGTCTCGTTTCCGAAGTACGGAACGACGAACGCGACCACCACGAGGATCAGGGCGAGCCCGGCGCCGACGAAGTCGCGGTAGAGGAAATTCCGCTCGCCGGTGCGCTGTGGGGATCCGATGACGTCATCTCCTTCGACGAAAGTCGCACTCGCGCCCAGCATAACGACGGAGGATGGAGCGTATGACCGCAACGAGTTCACCCGACCCGGTCCGCGCGGACGTCGCCGTGATCGGAGGGAGCGGCTTCTACTCGTTCTTCGACGAGGGAGCCACCGAGATCACGATCGACACGCCGTACGGCAGCCCCAGCGCTCCGATCACGGTCGGCGACGTGGAGGGCAGGACGGTGGCGTTCCTCCCCCGCCACGGCGTCCGGCACGAGTTCGCTCCCCACACCATCCCGTACCGCGCGAACCTGTGGGCGCTGCGCACGCTGGGCGTGCAGCGGGTGTTCGCACCCTGCGCCGCCGGCAGCCTCACCCCGGACCTCGTAACGGGTTCGATGGTCGTGCCGGACCAACTGGTCGATCGCACCAGCGGCCGCGCGCAGACGTACTTCGACGGCGGCGGCGTCCACGTCCAGTTCGCCGACCCGTACTGCGCCGACCTGCGCAAGGCCGCCGCGCGGCCGGGCACCGTCGAGGGCGGTGTGCTGGTGGTGGTCGAGGGACCGCGGTTCTCGACCCGGGCCGAGAGCCTGTGGTTCGCCCGGCAGGGCTGGACCCTCGTCAACATGACGGGTCATCCCGAGGCGGTCCTCGCCCGAGAGCTCGAGATGTGCTACGCCACCATCGCTTT
Source organism: Rhodococcus sp. T7 (assembly GCF_009872365.1). Classification (NCBI taxonomy): domain Bacteria; kingdom Bacillati; phylum Actinomycetota; class Actinomycetes; order Mycobacteriales; family Nocardiaceae; genus Rhodococcus; species Rhodococcus sp. T7. The sequence goes on along the minus strand of NZ_WXYH01000111.1, from coordinate 171,319 downwards.
GGTCACCGATCTCGATGCGGGAATCGAGGCCGGCGACGGGGTGCGTGCCGTGGACGTGTTCGCCGAGTTCCAGCGCAACCTCGGGTCATTGAAGACGCTCGTGCGGTCCGCGATCGCCGCCGCCCCCGAGGGTCCGTGCGACGCCTGCCGGGTCCACGAGGGCGTGACCCTGCCGATCGAGTTGCCGTGACCGGAACCCGCGTACTGCTCACGGGCGCCGCCGGATTCATCGGCGGCCACGTCCGCACCGCGCTGGCCGAGGCCGGCCACGACGTCGTCGCCGTCGACGCGCTGCTTCCGTCCGCGCACGGGAACTGCGCCGAACCCCCGGACGGTGTGCGGCATGCCGACGTGCGCGACCTACCTGCCCTGACCGAATTGCTCAGGGGTGTGGACGTGGTGTGCCATCAGGCCGCCGTCGTCGGCGCCGGAGTGAATGTGAGCGACGCCCCGGCCTACGCCAGCCACAACGACCTCGGCACGGCGACACTGCTCGCCGCGATGCACGAGTCGGGTTGCCGCCGGCTGATACTCGCATCGTCGATGGTCGTCTACGGGGCGGGCCGGTACCGCAACGGTCGGGGCGAGTTCGTGGAACCGTCCGCCCGGCGGGCCGAGGACCTGGCGGCAGGGAACTTCGACGAGACGGACCCCGGCACGGGCGAACTCCTGGAGTGGGCACTCGTGGAGGAGAATTCGCCGCTGCGGCCGCGAAGTCTCTACGCCGCGAGCAAGGTGGCCCAGGAGAACTACGCTCTCGCCTGGGCGCTGGCCACCGGCGGATCCGTGACGGCGCTGCGCTACCACAACGTGTACGGCGACCGCATGCCGCGCAACACGCCGTACTCGGGAGTGGCGGCGATGTTCCGGTCCGCCCTCGAGGCCGGCGAACCACCGAGCGTGTTCGAAGACGGCAGGCAGACACGGGATTTCGTGCACGTTCACGACGTCGCGGCGGCGAACGTGGCCGCGGCCGAGGCCGCACTGCCGGGATTCACAGCCTTCAACGTCTGCTCCGGACAACCGGTGACGATCGGCGAGGTGGCGGCGACGCTCGCCCGGTCCTACGGCGGGCCCGAACCCGTCGTCACCGGTGAGTACCGTCCCGGCGACGTCCGGCACATCGTCGCCGACCCCCGACGAGCCAGGGAGCGGCTGGGGTTTCGGGCGAAGATCCTGCCCGCCGAGGGGATTGCGGCGTTCGCACACGCACCCCTGCGGGACGCGGCGCCGGCGGGACCTCCCCGTGTCTGAGCGTGCGCCGATCTCCGCGCGGGACGTCACCGTCGTGATCCCGTGCATGAACGAGGCCGGTTCCCTGCCCGGCGTGCTCGCCGCGGTACCCCGCGATTACCGGACGGTGGTGGTGGACAATAATTCCACCGACGACACCGCCGCGGTCGCGGTGGCACACGGAGCGTCGGTGGTGCGGGAGCCCGTCCCGGGGTACGGTTCCGCTGTGCAAGCCGGGGTGCTGGCGGCGCAGACCCGGGTGGTCTGCGTGCTGGACGGCGACGGCTCGATGGACCCCGGTGAACTCCCCCGGCTGGTCGCCGCCCTGAACTCGGGTGCCGACCTCGCGGTGGGCCGGCGACGGGGAAAGTGGCTGCTGCACAGCAGGATCGGCAACGCCGTCCTCGCCGCCCGGCTCCGGCGCCGGTACGGGCTGCCGATCCACGACCTCGGGGCGATGCGAGCCGTACGCAGGCAGGACCTTCTCGATCTGGGTGTCGACGACCGCAGGTCCGGCTACCCGCTGCAGCTTCTCGTGCTCGCGGGCCGCGCCCACTGGCGGGTCGTGGAGCAGGACATCACGTATCGCCCGCGCACCGCGGGCACGTCGAAGGTGTCGGGTTCACTGAAGGGCACCGTCGTTGCCGTCCACGACTTCTGGAAGGTGATCGGGTGACCCTCGACGTCGCCGTACTCGTGGCCGCGAAGGCGCCGGTGCCCGGCTTCGCGAAGACCCGGCTCGCAAGGGACGTCGGCGACGCCCGGGCGGCAGCCCTCGCCGCCGCCTCACTGCTGGACACGCTCGACGCAGTCGCCGGTGCCGGGGTGGCGCAGCGGGTGGTGGCGATGACCGGTGACCTCGGCCGCGCGGTCCGGGGCGGCGACATCGCCGCGACGCTGAGCAGATTCACCGTGGTGCCGCAGCGGGGTGAGAGTTTCGCGGAGCGGTTGGTGAACGCCCACGCCGACACGTTCGGCCGTTTCGGGCTGCCGATTCTCCAGATCGGAATGGACACACCGCAGGTGACGGCGGGACTGCTCGCCGAATCCGCGGACCTTCTCACCGCGCGGCAGGGCCGATGCGCCCTCGGGCTCGCGGAGGACGGCGGATGGTGGATCCTCGGTGTGCCCGATGCGGTTTCGGCGCGGGCGATACTCCCGGTTCCCACATCGAGTCCGGACACCGGGCGCCTCACCCGGGCCGCGCTGCTCGCCGCCGGCGCCGAGGTGCTGTCGCTGCCGACGCTCCGGGACGTCGATTACGCGGCCGACGTCGCCCCGGTCGCCGCGCTGTGCCCGGATTCCAGCCGCTTCCGCCGTGAGTACTTGTTAACGTCCGGCGGTTAACAAGTACTCACGGGCGGCGAAGCCGCCGCCCGTGAGTACCATCGGAGTAGATGCCGGAAAGAGTTACACGCCATCCGTCCACCGTGGCCGATTGGAGCAACGACCGCCGCAAGGCGCGACTGCACGCGACACGGCTCGGTCACCGGTGGCAGAAATTCGGCCGCACCAGGCGCTTCCTCGCGGCCGTCGCGCTCGGGACCGTTCCCCTGCTGCTCGCCGGCGGCCAGTACTGGGTTCACGACGTCCAGCCCGAACGCCAGCGGCTCGCACTGACCCAGCCGCAGATCCACGAGGTGTACGACGCGCAGTCGCCCGCCGACCACGACACCGCCGTCGTCGACCTCGTCGGCCTCGGCAACAAGGACGCCACCGACACGGCCAGGACGCTGTCCTCGTACGACGGCATCGGGCGGGTCTGGGCGGTCCAGTACGACAACGGCGGCATCGACACCAAGGTGATCAGCGAACTGATCGCCGCCCGCGCCGCCGAGGAGGGGATCGACAACGTCGTCCTGTCCGGGCACAGCATGGGCGGCGTCGTCGCGCTGGAGGTGGCGCAGCACATCTACGAGGACACCGACGCCAATCTCATCGGCGTCGTGCTCGACTGCACCCCGGTGGACCTGCACGCCGTCCGGGCCGGGAGCCGGGACAGCGGCGAGGACATGCTGCGGTGGATCGGCTGGCTCCCCGGCGCGCGGGAAAGCCGGACGATGCGCGTGCTGGTGGAGACCGCGGCCCGGCAGAGCAGATTCCTCGACACGAAGTCGGACTGGTATCCGTACGTCGACGTCGACGAATTCCGCGACGTCCTCGACGAGGTCCTCACCGAGAAGGTCCTGTCGGAGGACGTGGCGAGCAACGGGCTGATCGAATCGCAGTTCAAGACCATCGTCGCGTCCGGTGCCATCGACAACCTGAAGTCGCTGGCGGTGGAGTCGGACGACAAACCGCGACCGGGGATCGTCTTCGTGCGTCCCCGCGCGGGCTGGATGGACGGTGTGGTCGACGTCGACTACACGCAGAAGATTCTCGTCGAGCAGTCCGGCGGGACCGACGGCGCACTGCTGGTGGCGAAGCTCGACGGCACCGGCCACGCGAACCCGAATCAGCAACCGGTCGCGTACAACGAGGCGATCGTCGAGCGCATCCTGCCGTTCCTCCGCACCACGCTCGACGAGGTGTCGGTCACCAGCGACGCGGCGGGCGGACGGCGGTGACGTCCCGGCCGGGCGTCGTCGCCGTGCGGGACTCCCACGCCCGCGCCAGGAGGATCGCCAGTCCCAGGTACGCCCATCCCGCCAGCACGTCGACGACGTAGTGCTCGCCGCCGTAAACCAGCACGAACGCCATGGCGACCGGGTACGCGACCAGCAGCGCGCGCAACCACAGATTCCTCGCGAACGGCCACAACGCGACCGCGACCAGCAGCGCGAACGCCGCGTGCAGCGACGGCAGCGCGGCGACCGGATTGCTCTGCGCCTCCAGCCACCGCGTGCTGACGTCCGTGGGGACGACACCGAATCCGAAACCCGCGACACGGCCCACGCTGCCGGAGATCAAGTCTCCCTCGGCGGCCAGCCACGGCGGGACCGACGGCAGCAGAATGTACGTGACGAGGCCGAGATACGACAGCAGCAGCACCCGCCGCATGTACCCCGACCACACGTCTCGCGAGTATGCGTAGAAGACGCCCGCGACCACCCACGGCACGATGAAGTGGCTGGTGTAGACGATTCCGGTGAGCAGCGTCCACCACGGCAGCGCACCCGTCGGTGGCAGCAGATGCTGCTGCAACCAGACCGTGGGGACGGTGCCGCCGAAGAGCCAGCGCTCCACGGACACCAGTTCCTGCGCCCGCACCGGCATCCCGAGGTGGTGGGCGACACCCCGGCTGAGGTCGTAGACGACGAGAGCGGCGATGAGTGGCAACCAATCCCACACGACACGCACATGGTCCCGCCACGGCCGGTCGATCGTGAACGCGATCAGTCCCACGACGATCCACGTCGCCTGGTAGATGCGGTCGGTGGGCAGCCCCAGCGTGAAGATCGTGACCGCCAGCGCGAGCAGGTACGCGACCCATACTGCTCGGCGACAACCCGTGAGCACTTGTCAACCGCCCGACGTTAACAAGTACTCACGGGGGCGGCATCACCGTGCCTGCCGGCCCCGGCGGCGAAGCGTGCGGCACCCTCGATCGTCCCGTTGGCCAGAGAGATTGCGCCGTGCCGGAATTCGTTGAGCAGCGCCTGATCTTCGGTGAGCCCGGACTGCTCGAGCAGCGACAACCGGTCCTGCCGCAGGCACACCTGGGGCAGGCCGGCGATCTCGGCGGCCAGTTGCCGGGCCGCGGTGAGAGCGTCGCCCGCCGCGACCTTCCGGTTGATCAGCCCGATGCTCAGGGCCTCGTCGGCGTCGACGGGCCGACCGGTGAGGACGAGGTCCATCGCGCGACTCTCCCCGATGAGCCGCGGCAGGCGGACGGTTCCGCCGTCGATGAGCGGCACGCCCCAACGGCGGCAGAACACACCGAGGACGGCGTCCGCGCCTGCGACCCGCAGGTCGGCCCACAACGCGAGTTCGAGTCCGCCCGCCACCGCGTGCCCGTCGATCGCGGCGATCACCGGTTTCGACAACCGCATCCGGGAGATGCCCATCGGGGCGTCGCCGTCGGGGGCCACCCGATTCCCGGTGCCGGAACTGATGGCCTTGAGATCGGCTCCGGCGCAGAATGTTCCGCCCTCGCCGTGCAGGACGGCGACGGACGCGTCCTCGTCCGCGTCGAAGGCACGGAAGGCGTCGGCGAGCGCCTCGGCGGTGGGCCGGTCGACAGCGTTGCGGACTTCGGGCCGGTTCAGGCTGATCGTCGTGACCGGGCCGTCCTTGCGGACGAGTACCAAATCGGAAGTCATCGAGTGCGCCTTTCCTCGCTGGTGTGGCCGACGCTAGCACTCTTGACGGAAGAACGGAACGGGTGTTCACTTCTTTGTTATGGCCTATCGGCGCACCCCCGCGGTCCAGGAACGCCTGGACGCTCTCCGCACCACCCTCATCGACTCCGCGATCGGGCTGATCGCCCGCCACGGCTACGCCGGGTGCTCGATCTCCGCGGTCGCGGCCGGGGCCGGGGTCGGCACCGGCACCGTCTACCGGCACTTCTCGAACAAGGGCGAACTGTTCGCGGAGGTCTTCCGCATCGTCTGCAGCCGGGAGGTGAGCGCCGCCGTCGAATCCGGCAACGCGGCCCGGGCCGCCGAGGGCCGCTGCGTCGCCGCGGTGTCCGCCTCCGTCGGCACGTTCGCCGAACGCGCCCTGCGCGCACCCGTCCTGGCATACGCGCTGCTCGTCGAACCCGTCGACCCGCAGGTCGACACCGAACGTCTCCTGTTCCGTGAGTCGTTCCGGGACGCACTCGCCGTCGCGATCGCCGGCGCCGTCGAGGCCGGGGAGATCCCGGACCAGGACGCGTCGGTCACCGCCGCCTGCATCGTCGGAGCCATCGGCGAGGCACTGATCCTGCCCCTCGCCCGCGGCGCCGCCGACGCCGCAATCATCCCCGCCCTGCTCACCTTCACCCTTCGATCCCTCGGGAGCCCGACATGAGTGCCACACACGAGGTCGTCAACCAGGTGCCGCCCCTGATCAACTTCGACGCCGCCGACTACGCACCGATTCTCGAAGCGCTGCAACGCGAAGGCGCACACGACGCGCTCGAGGAACTGCACGACGTCGGACGCCTCGCCGGGAGCGAGGAGGCGCAGCGCTGGGGCGACCTCGCCGAGGCGCACCCTCCCGTCCTGCGCACCCACGACCGCTACGGCAATCGCGTCGACGAGGTCCAGTACGACCCCGCCTACCACCAGCTGATGACCACCGCCGTCGAGATGGGCCTGCACGGCGCACCGTGGGCCGACCCGCACCCGCGGGCCCACCTGGTCCGGGCCGCGAAGATGGCGGTGTGGGGCCAGGTCGACGCCGGTCACGGCTGCCCGATCTCCATGACGTACGCCGTCGTTCCCGCCCTGCGACACAATCGGGCGCTCGCGGAACAGTACGAACCGTTGCTCACCGCACGGGTCTACGATCCCGCCCTGCACCCTCCCCTGACGAAGGCCGGCCTGATCGCCGGGATGTCGATGACGGAGAAACAGGGTGGCTCCGACGTCCGCGCGGGCACTACCCGCGCCGTGCCGCAGTCCGACGGCAGCTATCTGCTGACCGGGCACAAGTGGTTCACGTCGGCGCCGATGTCCGACGTGTTCCTGGTGCTGGCCCAGGCGCCCGGCGGACTGTCGTGCTTCTTCCTGCCCAGGGTCCTGCCGGACGGCACCCGCAACCGAATGCACCTGCAGCGCCTCAAGGACAAGCTCGGCAACCACTCCAACGCCAGCAGCGAGGTCGAGTACGACGAGGCGGTGGCCTGGCTGGTCGGCGAGGAAGGTCGCGGGGTCCCGACGATCATCGAGATGGTCAACATGACCCGCCTCGACTGCACGATCGGCACGGCCACCGGCATGCGGGTCGGCACGGCGCAGGCCGCGCACCACGCCGTCCACCGCAGCGCGTTCGGCGCCCACCTGGTGGATCAGCCGCTGATGCGCAACGTGCTCGCCGACCTCGCCGTCGAGTCGGAGGCCGCCACGACCGTCGCGCTGTGGCTGGCCGCGCTCACCGACCGGGCGACCGCGGGCGACGAGCGCGCCAACACGCTCCGCCGCATCTCGCTGTCGGTCAGCAAGTATTTCGTCTGCAAGCGCGGGCCGATCCACGCCGCCGAGGCCCTGGAATGCCTGGGCGGCAACGGGTATGTGGAGGAATCCCGGATGCCGCGGCTGTACCGGGAGGCGCCGCTGCTGTCGGTGTGGGAGGGCTCCGGCAACGTCGCCGCCCTGGACACCCTGCGGGCGATGACCAAACAGCCGGAGACGCTTCAGGTGTTCTTCGACGAACTCGACTCGACCGCGGGCGCCGACGCGCGACTCGACGCCGCCGTCACGAAACTGAAGTCCAGTTTCGGCGACGTCGACACGCTCCAGCACCGGGCCCGCCGCGTCGTCGGCGACATGGCACTCGCCCTGCAGGGTTCGCTGCTCGTCCGCCACGGGCACCCCGCGGTCGCCGACGCGTTCTGCGTCAGCCGGTTGTCCGGCGACTGGGGCACCGTGTTCGGGACGCTGCCGACGGGTGTCGACACCGCCTCCATCATCGACCGCGCCACCCCCAAGGTGGGAGCGTGACCGGGCACGACGATCACGCGGGCACCCGTCCGGCCGCCTGGCGCGACGGCTGGGACGAGGGCGCGGACTCCCTGTTCGCGGGTCGTGAACAGGATCGAGTCAAGGACAGAACCGAGTACCGGACCCTCACCTACGAGGTGACCGGCCGCATCGCCCGGATCACGTTCGACCGGCCGGAGCACGGCAACGCGATCACCGCCGACACCCCGCTCGAACTCGCCGCCACCGTCGAACGGGCCGACCTCGATCCGCGCGTCCACGTGATCCTGCTGTCGGGCCGGGGGAAGGGATTCTGCGGCGGATACGACCTGGGCGTCTTCGCCGAGAACGGCGGCGGCAGCGACGACCCGGGCGTCACGACGGGCACCGTCCTCGATCCGATCGTGCAGGCGCGCAACCACAATCCGTTCGCCAACTGGGATCCGATGGCCGACTACGCCATGATGAGCCGGTTCAACCGCGGGTTCGCGAGCCTGCTGCACGCGAACAAGCCGACGGTCGCGAAGATCCACGGATTCTGCGTGGCGGGCGGCACCGACATCGCGCTGTACTGCGACCAGATCGTCGCCGCGGACGACACGAAGATCGGTTACCCGCCGACCCGCGTGTGGGGCGTGCCCGCCGCCGGCATGTGGGCGCACCGCCTCGGCGACCAGCGGGCGAAACGACTCCTCCTCACCGGCGACTGCATCACCGGACGGCAGGCCGCCGACTGGGGACTCGCCGTGGAGTCGGCGCCCGCGGACGAACTCGACCGCCGCGCCGAGGACCTCGTCGAGCGGATCGCGCAGATGCCGATCAACCAGTTGATGATGGTCAAACTCGCGCTGAACAGCGCACTGCTCGCGCAGGGCGTCGCCAACTCGACGATGGTGAGTACCGTCTTCGACGGCGTGTCCCGGCACACCCGCGAGGGGTACGCGTTCCAATTGCGCTCGGCCACCGCCGGATTCCGGGAGGCCGTCCGCGAACGCGACGAGCCGTTCGGCGATCACAAGCAGTCCCGGCCGAGACCCTGATCTGCGACGCGTCTCACGGTTCGGTGCGCGCGGACGCTGCGGCGGCCCGTGCCATGAGCAGGTTGCGTTCACGCCGGGTGGGTGCGGTGGCCGCGGCGTCCTCGAGCGTCCGGGCTGCCTCCTCGTAGCGGCCGAGGCGTTCGAGAACTTCGCCTCGCACGGCGCCGTACAGATGGAGACGGGCCAGCCGGGGATCGTCCCCGACCGCGTCGAGGGCGGCCAGCGCCGCGTCCGGACCGTCCGAATGCAGCAGCGCCACCGCGCGATTGAGCTCCACCACCGGCGACGGCGCCACCTGCGCCAGCGCATCGTACAGTGCGACGATCGCCTCCCAGTCGGTGTCCTCGAACCGAGACGCCCGGGCATGACACCCGGCGATCGCGGCCTGCAGCGAGTAGGGACCGAGCGGGCGGCCCAGCGCGACGGCCCGCTCCAGCGCGGCGTTCCCGTGCTTCAGCAGGATGCGGTCCCACCGCGACCGGTCCTGATCCTGCAACAGGATCGGCTCACCGCCCGGGCCCAGCCGGGCGGCGAACCGCGACGCCTGCAACTCGGTCAGCGCCACCAGTCCGTGCACCTCGGGCTCACCCGGCAGCAGTCCGGCGAGGACCCGGGCGAGCCGCATCGCCTCGGCGGCCAGATCACGTCGTATCCAGTTCTCACCCGACGTGGCCGAGTAGCCCTCGTTGAACACCAGATAGACCACCTCGAGCACCGCCGACAGTCGCGCCGGAAGTTCCTCGCGCGACGGCACCTCGAACGGCACCTTCGCCTCCGACAGCGTCCGCTTGGCCCTGCTGATCCGCTGCCCCATCGTCGCCGACGGCACCAGGAACGCCCGCGCGATCTCGTCCGTCCGCAGCCCGCCCACCAGCCGCAGTGTCAACGCCACCCGCGACTCCCGGGGAAGCACCGGATGACAGGCCACGAACACCAGCGCAAGCAGGTCGTCCTCCACACCCTCGACCGCGTCCGGCGCGGGCATCGCGCTCGGTTGCTGCGCCGACGGGTCGACGGCGATCTGCGTGTACTTCGACTGCTGCGACCGCTCACGGCGGATCCGATCGATCGCCTTGTGCTTGGCCGTCGCCGTCAGCCACGCACCCGGATTGTCCGGGACGCCGTCCCGCGGCCACTGCTCCAGCGCCAGCACGAACGCGTCCTGCGCGATCTCCTCGGCAGTGCCGACATCACGGACGAGACGGGTGAGGGACGCGATGAGCCGCGGCGACTCCATCCGCCACACCGCCTCGACCGTGCGCCGCGCGTCCATGTCAGCGGTCGGGGTGCTGCTCGCGGATCCGCGCCGCGAGCGCCTCTTCCCGCTCCCGCAATTCCGGCGTGAACTCGTCCCCGAAGTCGTCCGACTCGAAGATCGGCCGCACCTCGATCAGCTGTCGCATTCCGGTGCCGGGGTCGGCGGGGCACTTCTTCACCCACTCGATCGCCTCCTCGAGGGACCGCACCTCCCAGATCCAGAAGCCCGCGACGATCTCCTTCGACTCCGTGAACGGGCCGTCGACCACCGACGTCGTGCCGCCCTCGAACACCACTCGCGCCCCGGCGCTGGTCGGCTTCAGGCCCTGCCCGTCGAGCATGATCCCGGCGTTCACCAGGTCTTCGTTGTACGCGCTCATCGCGGCGAGCATCGCCTCCGTCGGGGCGATCTTGTCTTCGTCGGCTCCGGCACCCTCGATCATCACCATGACCCGCATGATTTCCTCCTCGATTGTGGTCGGTCCCGGCTTCTGCCTGGACTCACACGGTACGTCGAACGGCGGGCTCCGATTTCGACATCAGCCGTGAGTACTTGTTAACCGCCGGCGGTTAACAAGTACTCACGGGGGCGATTGCAACACGATGCAACGCTTGCCGCTCAGCCTCGACCGGCGTGTGCTGTATGTCACATACCGAGCGAAGGAGAGGTACATGACACAGACGGTCCAGCCGGCCGAGGTGCAGACGACCCTGACCCCCCAGGAACGCGTCGACCTGTGGTTGGCGAGCTTCGAGTCCGCTCTCGTCGCGCGCGACGTCGATCGTGCCGCGGGCATGTTCGCCGTCGACAGTTTCTGGCGGGACCTGGTGGCGTTCACCTGGAACCTCAAGACCGTCGAGGGACGCGACGCCGTCGCCGCGATGCTGAACGCACGCCTCGACGACACCGATCCGACGAACTTCCGCACCACCGAGACCCCGGACGAGGCCGACGGCGTCACGTCTGCGTGGATCGAATTCGAGACGGCGACCGGACGGGGCAAGGGGCACCTGCGGCTGAAGGACGACGAGGCGTGGACGTTCCTCACCACCATGCAGGAGTTGAAGGGCCACGAGGAGCGCCGGGGACGGAACCGCGTCAAGGGCGCGGTCCACGGTTCCGGCGGTGACACCCAGAGTTGGGCGGAGAAGCGGGAGATCGAGGAGCGGGAACTCGGCTACACCCGGCAGCCGTACGTTCTCGTGATCGGCGGCGGCCAGGGCGGCATCGCGCTCGGCGCGCGACTGCGCCAACTCGGCGTGCCCGCCATCGTCGTCGACAAGAACGAACGCCCCGGCGACCAGTGGCGCAACCGGTACAAGTCGCTGTGCCTGCACGACCCGGTCTGGTACGACCACCTGCCGTACATGCCGTTCCCGGACAACTGGCCGGTGTTCGCGCCGAAGGACAAGATCGGCGACTGGCTCGAGATGTACACGAAGGTGATGGAGATTCCGTACTGGGCGTCCACCACGTGCACGTCTGCGAAGTTCGACGAAGAGACGAAGGAGTGGACCGTCGTCCTCGACCGCGACGGCGAAGAGGTGGTGCTGCACCCGAAGCAATTGGTGCTCGCCACCGGCATGTCGGGCAAACCGAACGTTCCGACGTTCCCCGGCCAGGACGTCTTCCGCGGCGAACAGCACCATTCGAGCCGGCACCCCGGCCCGGACGCGTACGTCGACAAGCGCGTCGTCGTCGTCGGGGCAAACAACTCGGCGCACGACATCTGCAAGGCGCTCTTCGAGACCGGCGCCGACGTGACGATGCTGCAACGGTCGTCCACGCACATCGTGAAGTCGGATTCGCTGATGGACCTCGGCCTCGGCGACCTCTACTCGGAGCGCGCGCTCGCGGCGGGCATGACGACGGAGAAGGCAGACCTCACGTTCGCGTCGCTGCCGTACAGGATCATGCACGAGTTCCAGATCCCGGTGTATCAGAAGATCGCCGAACGGGACAAAGACTTCTACGCGCGACTCGAAAAGGCCGGTTTCAAGCTCGATTTCGGTGACGACGGGTCCGGTCTGTTCATGAAGTACCTGCGCCGCGGTTCCGGCTACTACATCGACGTCGGCGCGTCCGAACTCGTCGCGGACGGCAGCATCCACCTGGTGTCCGGGCAGGTCGACCACCTCAGCGAGGACGCCGTGGTTCTCACCGACGGCACCGAGTTGCCTGCCGACCTCGTCGTCTACGCCACCGGCTACGGGTCGATGAACGGCTGGGCCGCCGACCTCATGGGCCAGGACGTGGCCGACAAGGTCGGAAAGTGCTGGGGTCTCGGCTCCGACACCACCAAGGACCCCGGGCCGTGGGAGGGCGAACAGCGCAACATGTGGAAGCCCACCCAACAGGAAGCGCTGTGGTTCCACGGCGGCAACCTGCACCAGTCGCGGCACTACTCGCTGTACCTCGCCCTGCAACTCAAGGCGCGGCACGAGGAGATCCCGACACCGGTGTACGGGCTGCAGGAGGTGCATCACCTCAGCTGATCGGCGACGACGTATCGCGGGCGCCTCGTATCGTGCGGGGCGCCCGCATGCGCATTGTGTGCGCGACCAAAACCGGTGTGCGGCGGATCGTTACCTCGCCTCGAGAACCCCGGTCATCTGTTTGACGGTCTTGGCCGCGAGCACCTCGAACGCGAGGCGGGCGGCGGGGTCCGCGACGCGCGCCAGACCGGTGAATTCGAGATGCGCGCGGTAGGTGATCGACGTCGAGGCGTCGTCCACCTTCTCGAACGACAGGTCGTCCGACGTGATCGCGGTTCCGTTGCGACCCTCGAACACGACGTGATCGGGGTCGTCGCGGGTCATGCGGTAGGTGAGTTCGGTGGTGCGCCCGAAGAACGAGGACACGTTGTGCCATTCGGTGCCCACCGCCACCGGACCGGGGGTGGTCTGCTCGCACTTCTCGGTCCCGGGATCCCAGGCCGTGGTGTTCGCGAAGTCACGCAGGTATGCGACGACTTCCCCGAGCGGTGAGGCGACGGTGAACGTTCTGCTGACGTCGGCCACGCGGGCCTCCTATGCGCAGTCGCGGCAGATCAGCTGCCCGCCCTCTTCGGACGCGAGACGCGACCGATGATGGACGAGGAAGCAACTGCTGCAGGTGAATTCGTCGGCCCTCTTCGGGATGACGCGGACCGTGAGTTCCTCACCGGACAGGTCGGCGCCGGGCAGTTCGAAGGACTCCGCCGTGTCGGTCTCCTCGACGTCGACGACGGACGACTGCGAGTCGTTCCTCCGTGTCTTCAGTTCTTCGAGCGAGTCCGCGGCGAGTTCATCGTCGACGGTAACCCGTGGTGCGTCGTAGTCGGTTGCCATGACTTCCTCCCTTTGGCTCATGTTCCCCGCGTCGTGAAATTCCACACTTGCGGGGCACGGTTGCTAGACAACGCACCGATCCCGCATTTTGTTCCCGGGCGGCCACAGCTAGCTCTGTGATTGCGGGATGCCCGTTCCGGGTACCACTCAATCAGCCGATCGGAAGGTGGTCTGTCGATGGCGAGTGCGCGCGACGAGCACGGCAATCCTGTGCCCGACCCGGAGCCGGTGCCGCCGTCACCGAGCCCACCTCCCGTGCCGCCGACGCCGACACCGCCGCATCCGTTTCCGCCGGAGCCGGGTCCGGAACCCGCACCGCCCGAGCCTGGACCGCAGCCGGGTCCGCCGGGGCCGACGCCGCCTCCGGGTCCGCCGATTCCGGAGCCGACTCCCCCGTATCCGCCGCAGATGCACAGCCGCTGAGCAAGTCCCTGCAGGTCAGCGTGCTCGTCCGGCAGCGAAGACGGCGCCGAATGCTCGTCGAACCGGCCTGACGTTCACTCCGACTCGTCTTCGAGCCGGGTGAGCGCGACCAGCGTCCGGACCCCGTGCACCATGGCGCGTTCGTCGAGGTTGAACCCCGGCTGGTGCAGCTCCTGGGGTGTGCCGGTGCCGTTCCACACGCCGAGCCTGGCCATCGCGCCCGGGACCTTCTCCAGGTACCAGGCGAAGTCCTCGCCGCCGCTGGACTGGTGGGCCTCGCCGAGGTGGTCGAAGCCGACCACCGATTCGATCGCCTCCCGCAGGTCGGCGGTGCAGTCGGGATCGTTGACGACGGGCGGGACGCCTTGCCGGTAGGAGAGTTCGTACCGCACGTTGTACGGGGCGAGCAGGTGGCAGATCGCGTCCGTGACCAGCGGTTCGAGCAAGGCCCACGTCTCGCGGGACGCGCTGCGGAGAGTCCCGACCAGTTCACCCGACTCGGGCACGGAGTTCGCGACCTGCCCCGCGGCCACCTTGCCCCAGGTGAGGACCGTCGCGGTGCGGGCGTCGACGCGTCGGTCGAGCACGGACGCGAGCCCCGTCACCAGGACGGCGGCGGCGTGGATCAGATCCCCGGTCAGGTGCGGTCGCGCAGTGTGCCCACCCGCCGACCACAACCGCACGGTGACGGAATCGTTGGACGACGTGATCGGCCCGGTCCGGGTGGCGAGCTTGCCGACTTCGAGATGCGGGTCGCAGTGCAGTGCGAAGATCTTCGCCACCCCGTCGAGTGCTCCCGCGGCGATCGTGTCGACGGAACCGCCGGGTGTCGTCTCCTCGGCGGGTTGGAAGATGAGCCGGACCCGGGTCGTCGGCGGGTGCCTGACGAGGACCGACGCCGCCCCCATCAGCATCGTGGTGTGCGCGTCGTGACCGCAGGCGTGCGACACCCCGGGGACCGTCGACTCGAACGGGAGACCCGTCGTCTCGGCGACCGGCAGTGCGTCGAGGTCGGCGCGCAGGGCGACGCATTCACCCGTCTCCGGCCCGAGGTCGCACCACAGGCCGGTGCCGCCGGGCAACATGACGGGTTCGAGTCCGAGACCGACGAGGTGGTTCCGCACGATTCCGGTGGTCCGGCGTTCCTCGAACGACAACTCCGGATGCGCGTGCAGATCCCGGCGCCACTCGATCAGCTTCTTCTCGTCGAGCTCCGTCGACTCCGTCCACGTCATGTCGGCGGTGTCGCCGCGATCCCAGAGCCTGGCGCTCCAATACCGTCGAGTCCGGCGAGCACCGATCGAGGTCGGGCCCGTCTGCGGCGGTGCGGGCGGGGCCTCTACCTCGGGGAGGTGCTCGGTGCGGCCCGCCGTCTCCGCGAGCAGCAGATCGACGACGTCGGTGAGCCGGCCCCGGCGAGCGAGCGCGTGACGTTGCCTCGCGGCGGAACTCCCGTGCGCGGACGCCTCCGCGGACAGCTCCACCACCGTGTCCCAGTCGCCGGTCTGCTCGAGCTGCGGTCGCAGCGAGTTCACGAAGTCGCCGACGAGTTCCGACGCGGGACGCGCCTGCGGAAACCGCACGTCGACGAGGTCTCCCTCCAACCCCGACCGCGCCGCCCGCCACAGCGCAGCCCGCGTCAGGGTCGGGACCACCTCGACGCCCTTGGTCCCGGCGCGCAGACCCTCCACCTCGCGTTCGACGAGCGCCCGGAACAGGGCGGCGACGAGAATGACCGTGTCCAGCCGCGGGCAGCTGTCGCACACCCGCAATTCCAGGGTCGGAAGCTTCACCGACGGCCGGACGTCGAAATACGCCATACCCGGGTCGCTGATCACCCCGCTCGCAACCAGGTCGTCGATCAGGGCGCTGTACTCGGCGGCCGAGGAGACGGGCGCGGCCGGACCGGTGCTGGGCCAGCGCAACCACAGAAGCGTCCGTGCGCTGGCATAGCCGGTGTCGGCACCGTCGGACCGGAACGGGGAACTCGCGCTGAGCGCCAGGAGGACGGGCATGTGCGGGGCGATGCGGTGCGCGACCTGCACGGCCTCGTCACGGTCGGGGAGGTCGACGTGAACCTGGGTGCCGCAGATCAGCTGCTCACGGGCGAGCATCTGGTAGTCCGCGAGCATCCGCCGGTAGCGCTGCGTCCCCGTCACGTGCATCTCGGCGGGCAGCGCCAGCGGCATCGAACCCGCGGCCGCCACCCCGATCCCGAGTCCCTCGGCCGCGTCGATCAGCACCGTCCGGTGCCGCTCCAGATCGCTGCGCAGGCCGTCGAGGTCGGCATACACACCGCTGTTGACCTCGACGACACACTGCTGGAGTTCGTCGACGTACACGTCGTCGGGAAGTCGTGCCAGCAATTCCGGCGCGCGGGTGGTCAGGCGCCGGGTCTTGCGATCGATGAGATGGAATTCCTCTTCGACCCCCACTTTCCGTGGGTCGCTGACGAGCACGATGGGCCTCTATTTCCCTGTGGCACCCTCGGAATGGTCGAAGAACGCCCAGGTGCCGTCCGGGGGATCGTTCACATCGTTGTTCGCCATGGTCGATGGGTTCCCCGCGGATCGGGGTCTGAACCATCGGATCGATTATCCCGTCCCGTCACCCATCACCGCGCCCTCGCGCCGCGGGTCCGCGCCGCCGACCCACCCCGAGTCCTGACGCTGCAGCGCACTGAGCCCACTGGACTGCGGCGCGACCGACACCTGGTGACCCATCGCCCGCAGTTGCACGATCAACGGGTCGGTCGCGCCGTCGTTGACCGCGTCGATGTTCGGATGCTCTCCGCCGACACCGGTGACCGGTGTGTTGGCCGCCCCGAAGTCGACCGCCGACACGGCCTGCTGCGGGTTCAGGCCCCAATCCAGCATTCCCACGAGCGTTTTCACGACGAACTGGATGATCACCGAACCACCCGGTGACCCGGTCGCGAACTGGACGTCGCGGCGTGAACCGTCGCTGCCGCGGTCGAAGACGAGCGTCGGCGCCATCGAACTCCGGGGCCGCTTACCCGGTTCGACGCGGTTGGCGAGGGGCGCGCCGTCGGGGCCGACCGGCTGGGCCGAGAAGTCGGTGAGCTGATTGTTGAGCACGAATCCGTCGGTCATGTGGAACGAGCCGAACGCCGATTCCACCGTCGTCGTCATCGATGCGACGTTGCCGTACTTGTCGGCGATCGAGATGTGGCTGGTGCCGTGTTCCTTGTCCTGCGGTTGCACGCCGAGCGGAACGGGCCCGAAGTTGCCGGGTTGCGCGGTGCCCATGCTCTTGCCCGGGTCGATGAGGGCGGCCCGCTGCTTCAGGTAGTCCTCGTTCAGCAGTGTGTCGAGGGAATTGCCGGGCAGTGGAACGAAATCGGAGTCCGCGACGTACTTGTCCCGGTCTGCGTACGCCAGTCGCTCGGCCTCGGAGATGAGGTGCACGGCCTCCGCAGTCGGCTTTCCGCCGTTGTCGTCGAGGTTCGTCGGCCCGTACTGCGACAGGTCGAAGTTCTCCAGGATGCCGAGCGTCGCCGCGACCGCGGTGCCACCGGACGAGGGGTTCGGCATGCCGCAGATCTCGTGGTCCCGGTACGGCGTGCACAGCGGTGTCCGCTTCTTCGCCTGATAGTTGGCGAGGTCGTCGAGAGTCATCTGGCCGGGGGTGCGGCCGCCCGACGCGGTCGCCGTCGCGTCGACGATGCCCTGGGCGACGGCCCCGGTGTAGAAGGCGTCCGCGCCGCCCGCGGCGATCGCTCCGAGCGTCTTGGCCATGGCCGGGTTCGTCAGCTTCGTCCCGGCCGGCTTCGGGCTGCCGTCGGGGTTCAGAAAATACGCCTTCGACGGCTCGTCGACGGCCAGGTCGGGCGCGGACTCGGCGATCTGCCCGGCCATCCGCGGGCTGATCTCGAGGCCCTGGTCGGCGAGGGAGATGGCCGGGTCGAACAATTCCCGCCACGCGTCCCGCCCGTGGTCGCGGTGCGCCATCTCGAGCATCCGCACCACGCCGGGGACACCGATGGACCGTCCGCTCGCGCGGGCGTCGGGCTTGGGCTCGGTGCGGTCGGTGTCGCTGATCCAGCGGAGGTAGTTCTCCGTCGCGGCCATCGGCGCGACCTCCCGCCCGTCGTACGCCTCGACACTGTTCTGCCCGGCGTCGTAATAGAGCAGGAACGCGCCGCCACCGATTCCGGAGGATTGCGGTTCGACGAGACCGAGAACGGTCTGGGCCACGATCAGCGCGTCGGCGGCCGTCCCGCCGTCCCGGAGTACCTCGCACGCGGCCTGCGTCGACACCGGATTGGCGGTGGAGACCGCGTACGACGCGGTGGTCACGGGCGTCATCCCGGAGCGGTACACGGTGGCGATCTCGGGGTTGGTCGCGAGATTCTGGGTGGTCGGCGCCGGGCCGGGAGGCGGCGGCGCCTTGGACACCGGGGTGCCGTTGGGGACGTCCGCGCACGTGGCCGCCGGATCGCTCTGCGGTTCCTCGTCCGACGAGCACGCGGCCAGCACCCCGACGCAGAGAGCCGCGGCCAACGAGGCCCGAAATACTGTTCCGATTCCCGTCACAGGACCCATCACCGAACCCTAACAGCGGAAATCCGGCGACAACCGGCTAAAGGCGAGGTCCGAAGTGCCGGCTGAGGATTCGGTAGCCGAGTTCGTGAAGGTGGTGGTGCTCGGGCCACCGGTCGCGGGTCCACGCCGGGTCGGTGTGGGCGGCGGTGATCGCGGCGGTCGTGGAGGCGTGCAGGTCGAACTCGAGGTCCCGGCGGAGTGCGGCGACGGCAGCCGGTTCCCGGGCGTCGCCGAGCCGGCCGATCGTCGCGGCCACCTGCTCGTCCGCGTCGCTCAGGATCCGCCGGTAGGAACCGGGGAGCACGGTCCACAGCACCACCAGCGCCACCGCGACACCGAGCACGGTCTCGACGAGCCGGTCGCGGGACACCGTCGTCAGGTCCACGTGCGTGCCGCGGCTGCCGAGAACCAGGGCGAGCGGGGTGATGAACACCATCGCCAGCCCGTAATTGCGGACGAGGAACGCCTCGATCCCCGCCATCAGACCCGCCACCACGAGCACCAGCGCCGCCGCAGGCAGGTCGAGCGATGACAGCACGGCGAGCACGACCAGTCCGAGCACCGTTCCGAAGAACCGGTGCAGCCCGCGGTACGTCCCCAGCACCCGGTCCGGTCCCTGGTGCAGGATCATTGCCGCGGTGATCACCGCCCAGTCGGGCCTGCCGACACCGAAGCCCAGCGCCAGGAGACCGGCCGCGGGGCACGCGACCAGCAGTCGCGCGACGATCGTCCAGGACCGGCCCCGCAGATGCGACGCTCGGCGGAGCCGGTAGCGGATCGACGGACGCGGCAGCGGGACCTGCGGCCGCAGGTCGTCGTCGTCCGAGGCATGGTCCGCGTCGACACCGTCCACGGTCGCCGCACACCGCAGATGCGCCGCACGCAACGTGCGGGTCAGCGGATGATCACGGCCGACGAGGGCGGCGTCGTGGAGGCATTGCCAGGCGGTGTGCAGCGACCGCACCGCGTCCCGCCGGGAACCGGGCGACGACGGGTCGGAGAGTGCGGTGTCTACTGCAGCGACCGCGGTCGCGACCGCGGCACGCTCGGGGGTGCGGGGACGAACGATCAGTCCCGACATCGACACGAGCAACGCCGACAACGCGCCGACCGCCGCCCAGACGACCACCTCCGCCACGCCGACACCGAGCGCGGGCAGCGCGGACGCGATCTCCACGGTGAGCAGCGGAAGGAAGGCGCCCGGCGCGCCAAGTCGCAGTCCGTCGACGACGAAGGCGCAGACGGCGACGACCACGGTCATCGTGAGGACGAGCGCCATCCCCCACAGCGCGGACCCTCCCGACGCGGTCAGGTCGTGCACGAACCCGCCGACCGCCGCGCCCACCCCGGCCAGGAGCACCATCACGGCAGCGGCGATCGACACCACCCGCCACCGCACCCGGTATGCGCGGCCCTCGCCGTAGACGACGGCGAACGCCCCCAGGGTGGCGGTCGCCGCGACAGCCGAATGTCCGAGCGCGACCCCCGCCAGCGCGGGCAGGCCCACGGCCACGCCGGCACGGACCACACCCGGCCAGCGCCGACCCAGCTTGGGCACTCCGAGAAGCAAAGACCGTGCCGGGGCCGGCGCAGGGATCGGCACACCGTGATCCCGCGATCCGGTTCCCTGATCCTGCGCACCTACCGACACGACCACTCACCCTACGAGCGGTCGTGTCACTCGAAACAGTCGATGAGGTGCATCTCACGTGCGGTGCGCGGCTCCGATCAGGTGTGTGGGCGGTGGATCGGGCGCCCGTACTCGGCGGCGAGCAGGCCGAGGGCGGCGGCGCCGGCGAGCAATCCGAAGTCGCGCAGTGCGACGTCGTAGTAGCCGGACAGCGTGAGCAGGTTGACGATGATCCCGGCCAGCCAGGCGACGACGACCCAGGCGCCGATCCGCGGTGCCACGGCGACGAGGATTCCGGCGATCACTTCGATCACGCCGACGACGTACATGCCCTGTTGCGCGGTGCCCGGCAGGATGTCGTCGATCCACGGCGCCAGATATTGGGGCCAGTCGGTGAGCCAGTTCGTGAACTTGTCGAGCCCGAACAGGATGGGTGCCACCGTGAAGACCGTGCGCAGCACGAGAAAGGCCTGGTAGCCGGGTTCGGACAGGGTGTGCGAACCGTGGCTGACCTGGTGGGGTGTGTTGGTAGCCATGATGACTCCTTCTAAAAACTATGTTCTTTGACTATAGAATTCCGCGCGCAATTTAGTCAACGATTCTGAGTTTTACAATGGGCTCATGGATGCCACACCACGCTCGGACGTCTCGGCCGTCTCCGCCCTCGGCGAACCGGTCCGCAGGCAGGTGTACGACCACGTGCGCACGCAGCCGTCCCCCGTCAGCCGCGACGACGTCGCCGAGGCGCTGGGTCTCGCCCGCTCGACGTCCGCGTTCCATCTCGAGAAACTGGCCGACGAGGGACTGCTGGCGGTCGAGTTCGCGCGGCGCGGCGGGCGCTCGGGACCGGGCGCGGGACGACCCGCCAAGCTGTACCGGCGGTCCGACCGCGAGTTCGCGGTGCACCTCCCCGAACGCACGTACGCGCTCGCCGGCGAGCTGTTCGCGCGGGCGATCGAAGACGCCGACGCGACCGGCGCCTCTCCGCGCGACGCCCTGTCCGCGCGGGCGCACGACTTCGGGCGCGGCCTCGGCGCCGACCTCGGCTGCTCGGAGGACGACCTGACCGCGGCGCTCGCGGAGTGCGGTTACGAACCGCGGAGCAGCGACGGGACCATCGTGCTGGTCAACTGCCCGTTCCATGCGCTCGCCCGGCAGCACACCGACATGGTGTGCGGGATGAACCTCGCACTGCTGTCCGGGCTGCTCGACGGCGCGGGCTGCGAGGACCGCCACGCGACTCTGGCCCCGGCCGAGGGGTACTGCTGCGTGCGGATCGACTCCCCACGTGAGTGACAAAGTGTCCCCCGGGACGCTTTGCCACTCACCTGAGGATGGTCGCGCTCACCTGGAGTGGTCGCTCACCTGGGATTGGTGCCGACGACGACGGTGGCGCCCACGTCTTCGGACGTCTCGATCCGGGTGGTGAGCCCGGCCTCCGCGAACGCCGCGGCGGTGAGCGGGGCCTGACTCGCGCTGGTCTCGATCAGCAGGTGACCGCCCGGCGCGAGCCAGTCGCACGCCCCGGCGGTGACGCGCCGCTGGACGTCGAGTCCGTCGGCGCCGCCGTCGAGTGAGACCCGCGGTTCGTGGAACCGGGCCTCCGGCGGCATCAACCTGATCGCATCGGTCGGCACGTAGGGGGCGTTGGCCACCAGGACGTCGATGCGTCCCCTCAGCGCCGGGGGTAACGGTGCGTACAGGTCGCCCTCGAACACCCGGGCCGGTTCGGCGAGGTTGCGCCGCGCACACCGGACCGCGGCGGGGTCGATGTCCACCGCGCACAACTCGATGCCGTCGAGAGTGTCTGCGAGCGCGGCGCCCACCGCCCCCGAACCGCAGCACAGGTCGACCACGACCGCGTGCGGGCATGCGAGGGCGGCGGCCTGCTCGACGAGGAACGCGGTGCGGCGCCGCGGCACGAACACCCGCGGATCGACCTCGATCCGGAGCCCGCAGAATTCGGCCCAGCCGAGGACGTGTTCGAGGGGGACGCCGGCGACGCGGCGGTCGAGCATCGAGGCGAGTTCGTCCGACGTGCGGGCGGCGGAGACGATCAGGCGCGCCTCGTCCTCGGCGAACACACAGCCGGCGGCGCGAAGCCTCGTGACGAGGACGAATTCGAGGGACGGGGAGAGAGACACTGGCATGGGAGAGCCTTTCGGAATGCCGATGGGCGCTCTCCCGGTCACCTTATGTCGGTACGACCGCGCGGTCGCGAAGTGAGAGCACCCGACCTGAACGAACGGACACGGTTCTCACCTCCTCGATACGGATCCTGCTGGGAGTCGCAACACTACCGACAGCGGTGGTCGCCGGGAAGCCGAACAGCCGGAATCGGCATACACCGGAGCGCCGCTGGGTATCCCCTTGGCGTGCCGAGCTGACCAGGTAGATCGGTCGTCGGCGCGAAGCTCAGACCGCTCCATCCGCATCGTGTCGGCGGATACAATCGAGGTTTCCGCGCTACGTACGGCGGATCTCGGATAGGACCTCGTATGGCCGATCAGGCGAAGCTCCTCGACTATCTGAAACGAGTCACCGCGGACCTCTATCAGGCGCGGGAGAAGCTCCGTGAGGTCGAGGGCGTGAGCCGCGAACCGATCGCCGTCATCGGCATGGGCTGCCGGTTCCCCGGCGGTGTGCGTTCGCCGCGGGACCTGTGGCGGCTGGTCGAGTCGGGGTCGGACACCGTCGCCGGTTTCCCCGAGGACCGCGGCTGGGGCCTGGCGGATCTCTACGACCCGAAGGCCGAGCAGGCCGGCAAGACGTACACGGTGCAGGGCAGTTTCCTCGACGACCCCGCCGGGTTCGACCCCGAGGTCTTCGGCATCTCGCCGCGCGAGGCATTGGCGATGGACCCGCAGCAACGGCTTCTCCTGGAGACGAGCTGGGAGACGTTCGAGCACGCCGGCATCGACCCGCGGTCGGTGCACGGCAGGCAGGTGGGCGTCTTCACCGGGCTGTCCGGCATCGACTACGCGGCGCGGGCGGGCGGCATGCCGCCCGAGGACCTGGAGGGCTACTTCATCACCGGCAACGCGATGAGCGTCGCGTCCGGCCGGGTGGCGTACAGCTTCGGACTGAACGGTCCCGCGATCACGGTGGACACCGCGTGTTCGTCGTCGTTGGTGTCCATCCACCTGGCCATGCAGGCGCTGCGCAGCGGCGAATGCGAACTGGCGCTGGCGGGCGGGGCGACGGTCATGGCGACCCCCGCGGTGTTCGTGGAGTTCAGCCGTCAGCGCGGACTGGCCCGCGACGGGCGGTGCAAGGCGTTCTCCGCCGCGGCGGACGGCACGGCGTGGGGTGAAGGCGCGGGGATGGTCGCGCTGGAGCGGCTGTCCGACGCGGAACGCAAGGGTCGCCGGATCCTGGCCGTCATCCGGGGCAGCGCGGTGAACCAGGACGGCGCCAGCAACGGACTGACCGCACCGAACCGGCAGGCGCAGGAGCGGGTGATCGCGCAGGCGCTGGCGAATGCGGGACTCGGGCCCGGGGACGTCGACGTGGTCGAGGCGCACGGCACCGGCACGAAACTGGGCGACCCCATCGAGGCGTCCGCCCTCCTGGCCGGCTACGGCCGCGAGCACCCCGCCGACCGGCCGCTGTGGCTCGGCTCGGTGAAGTCGAATCTCGGGCACACCCAGGCGGCCGCGGGCGTCGCCGGGGTGATCAAGATGATCATGGCGATGCGGAACGGCGTCCTGCCGAAAACGCTGCACGTCGACCGGCCCACCCCGCACGTCGACTGGACCGCCGGTGCGGTGTCGCTGCTCACCGAGAACCGGGAGTGGCCCGAATCCGACCGTCCCCGCCGGGCCGCGGTCTCGTCGTTCGGCATCAGCGGCACCAACGCTCACGTCGTGTTGGAGGAGGCGCCGCCGATCGAACCGTCGGACGCCGAACCGCCGCGTCCCCCTGACGAAGTCGTCGCCTGGTTCGTGTCGGGACACACCGAGCCCGCACTGCGCGCCCAGGCCGAGCGGTTACGCGAGTACGTCAGCGGCCACCCCGACCTGACACCCGCCGCGGTGGCCGGCGCCCTGCTGGGTTCCCGTGCCACGTTCGACCACCGCGCCGCCGTGATCGGCGCACAACCCCACGCGCTGTTGAACGGCCTCGACGCGCTCAGCCGCGGCGCGCCCAGCGCCGACGTGGTCACCGGTGTGGCGCTGGAGGCCGGCGACCGGCCGGTGTTCGTCTTCCCCGGCCAGGGTTCGCAGTGGGTGGGCATGGCCACCGAACTGCTGGACACGTCACCGGTTTTCGCGGACACCGTGCGGGAGTGCGCCGAAGCGCTGGCTCCGTACACCAACTTCTCGCTGCTGGACGTGCTGCGCGACCGCGATCCCGCCGCGCTCGACCGGGTCGACGTGGTGCAACCGGCGCTGTTCGCGATGATGGTCGGGCTCACCGGGCTGTGGCGTTCGCACGGCGTCGAACCCGCGGCAGTCGTCGGGCATTCACAGGGCGAGATCGCGGCCGCGTATGTCGCGGGGGCGCTGAGCCTGTCCGACGCGGCGCTCGTCGTGGCGGCCCGCAGCCGGGTGATCGGCGCGTCGGCCAAGCGGGGCGGCGGGATGGCGTCGGTGACGCTGCCCGCGGACCTCGTGCGGGAGAAGATTCAGCCCTGGGCCGGAGCCGTCGAGGTGGCGGCGATCAACGGTCCGTCCGCGACGGTGATATCAGGCCCCGTCGACGCCCTCGACCTGCTGATCGCACAGTTGCAGGGCGACGGTGTCCAGGCCAGGCGGATCGCGGTGGAATACGCGTCGCACTGTGCGGACGTGTCCGTGCTGCGGGAGCCGATTCTCGACGTCCTCGCGTCGATCACCCCACGCCGGTCGCGGATCCCGTTCTACTCGTCGGTGACCGGTGGCGTGCTGGACGGCACCGCGCTGGACGCCGACTACTGGTACCGGAATCTGCGACGGACAGTCAGGTTCGAGCAGGCGACGAGATCGCTGGCCGCGGACGGGTACCGGTTGTTCGTCGAGTCGTGCAGCCACCCCGTCCTCACGGTGGCGTTGCAGGAAACCCTGGACGCGGCGGGCGTCGCCGGCCGCGCCGTCGGCACCATCCGCCGCGACCGCGCGGGGCTCCGGCAGTTCACCGCCGCGCTCGCCGAGGCGCAGGTCCACGGACTGCACGTGGAGTGGGACCGGGTGGGCTGGGCCCGGCACGACGACCGGCAGCAGTGGGTGGACCTCCCCACGTACGCCTTCCAGCATCGCCGCTACTGGCTGGAGAGCCCGGTCCCGCAGGGCGATTTCGCGTCCACGGGCATGGAGGCGGGCGGGCACCCGATGCTCGCCGCGTCGGTCGAACTCGGCGACGGCCGGGGCGCCGTGTTCACGGGACTGCTGTCGCCGCAACGCCTTCCCTGGCTGAGCGATCACGGCGTCGAGGGCACGGTCATCCTGCCGGGCACGGCTTTCGTGGAACTCGCCCTGCACGCGGGGAACCGCGTCGGGTGCGGGCGGCTCGAGGAACTCGCCATCGAGGCGCCCCTGGTGATTCCCGCCGAGGGTGAGGTGGCGTTGCAGGTGAGCGTGCTCGCCGACGGCGAGGCGGGCCGTTCCACGGTGTCGGTGCACTCCCGGCCCGCGGATGCCGCGCCGGACACGCCGTGGACCCGGCACGCCACCGGCACGCTCACGGTGGCCGTGGACACCGCCGACGCCCTCGAACAGCAGTGGCCGCCCGCGGAGGCCACGCCGATCGACGTCCGCGGCCTGTACGACGTGCTCGACGACGCCGGCTACGAATACGGCCCGGCCTTCCGCGGTCTGAAGGCGGCATGGCGCCGCGGCGACGACCTGTACGGCGAGGTGCGGCTGAGCGGGGAGGACCCGGCCGCCGCGGTCGCGGGGTACGGGATCCATCCGGCGGTGCTCGACGCGGCGCTGCACCTGATTGCGCTCGGGGCTGCGGACACCGGCATCCGGCTGCCGTTCGCCTGGGACAGGGTGCAACTGCACGCCGTAGGCGCCACCGCGCTGCGCGTGCACGTCACCACGACCGGACCCGAGCGCTACCGGGTCTCCGCGTACGACGCGGCAGGCCGACCGGTGTTGACCGCCGAATCGCTGGCCCTGCGGCCGCTCGGCGACGCGGGTGTGCCCGCGGCCCGGGTCCGCGACAGCCTGTACCGGGTGGAGTGGATGCCGGTGGGTGCGTCGAGCGCTTCTCCGACGGATCTGATGCCGCTCGACGAGGCGCTCGCGGGCGGTGACCCCGACGGTCGCGTGCTGTGGCTCGACCGCGCACCGGGCGACGAGGCGGACGTGCCCGCCCGGTCGCACGCCGCCGCGGAGTCGACGCTGCGGGCGGTCCGGGCCTGGCTCGGCGACGATCGGCTGGCCGAGACCCGCCTGCTGGTCACGACGCGCCTCGCGGTGGCGGTCCGCGACGACGAACCGGTCGACGACGTGTCCGCGGCGCCCGCGTGGGGGCTGATCGGCGCGGTGCAGAACGAGCATCCGGACCGCATCACCCTGGTGGATCTGGACGCGGCGGCCGGTGAACTCTCCGATCCCGCGCTGCTGTCGATGGCGCTGGCCTGCAACGAACCCCAGCTGGCCGTCCGGAACGGGGTGCTGCTGGCGCCGATGCTCGCCGCGGTGACCCCCGCGACGGCCGCGCCCGACGAGGATCCCGCCACGTTCGGCCCGGACGGCACCGTCCTGATCACCGGCGGCACCGGCACCATCGGCAGGCTGATCGCCCGGCACCTCGTCGCGCAGCACGGGGTGCGGCGGCTCGTGCTGACCGGCCGGCGTGTGCTCGACGACGAGGCGGCGGCCGAACTGCGGGCCGAGTTCGCCGAGTCGGGAACGGAGGTCGACGCTGTCGCCTGCGACGTGGCCGACCGCGACGCGGTGGCCGCGCTGCTCGCCGGCATTCCCGACCTGTCCGGCGTGATCCACGCCGCCGGCGTGCTCGAGGATGCCACCGCCGCCACCCTGAGCGCGGAGCAATTGCACGCGGTTCTGCGCCCCAAGGTGGACGGCGGCTGGCATCTGCACGACCTCACGCGGGACCGCGACCTGTCGGCGTTCGTGCTGTTCTCCTCGGCGGCGGGCGTGCTCGGCGGCGCGGGACAGGCGAACTACGCGGCGGCGAACGTCTTCCTCGACGCGCTCGCACAGCACCGTCGGGCCCGCGGGCTGCCCGCGACGTCGATGGCCTGGGGGCTGTGGGACCGGCCCAGCGGGATGACGTCGCATCTGAATGCGGCCGACCTGGACCGGTTGCAGCGCAACGGCATCGACACCATCAGCCCGGAGGCGGGGCTGGCGCTGTTCGACGCCGCGCTCGCCGTGAACCGGCCGTTGATCGTGCCGGTCCGGCTGTCGACGCGAGCCTCCCGATCCGAGGGCGAGTCGCTGCCGCCGATCCTGCGCCGAGTGCTCGGGGTCCGTCGTCGCCGCGCCGCTGCCGCCGATTCCCCGACCGGACTGGCCGAGGAGTTGCGGGCGCTGGACCCCGGGGAGCGGCACAGCCGGGTGCTCGACATCGTCACCACCCACGTCGCGGCCGTGCTGGGTCACGAAGGCAAGGAGGCGATCGACCCGGAACGCGCCTTCAAGCAACTCGGTTTCGACTCGCTGACCGCGGTGCAACTGCGCAATCAGCTGGCGACCGCCACCGGTGTGCGTCTGGCGGCGACGGTGGTGTTCGACCATCCCACCGCGGACGCGCTCACCCAGGAACTGGTGGCCCGCCTGCTCGGGGACGACGCGGCTCCGCAGCCGGCAGGCCCGGCGCGGGCCCGGCGGGACGACGACCCGATCGTGATCGTCGGGATGGCGTGCCGCTACCCGGGCAAGGTGTACAGCCCGGAGGACCTGTGGCGACTCGTCCGCGACGGCCACAACGCGGTGGGCGAATATCCGCACAACCGGGGCTGGAATCTCGACGAGGTCTACGACCCCGACCCGAACCGGCCCGGCACCACGTACATGAGGGAGGGCGGGTTCCTCTACGACGCGGACGAATTCGATGCCGCGTTCTTCGGCATCAGCCCGCGTGAGGCGATCGCGATGGACCCGCAGCACCGGCTGCTCCTCGAAAGCGCGTGGGAAGCCCTGGAACAGGCCGGGATCCAGCCGACCGCGCCCGGGCTCACCGACACCGGTGTGTTCGTCGGGCTGATGGGCGGCGATTACGGGTTCCACCTGATGACGCAGCGCAATGTCGACGCCGAGGGTTATCTGATGACCGGGACCAGCAACAGCGTGGCGTCCGGCCGGATCTCCTACACGCTCGGCTTCACCGGTCCCGCGGTCACGGTGGACACGGCGTGCTCGTCGTCGCTGGTGGCCATGCATCTCGCGGCGCGGGCCCTGCGCGACGGTGAATGCACGCTGGCGCTCGCCGGCGGGGCGACGGTGATGGCCACACCCGGTGTGCTGGTCGAGTTCAGCCGCCAGCGTGGGCTCGCCTCGGACGGACGCTGCAAGCCGTTCTCCGACCGGGCCGACGGCACCGGCCTCAGCGAAGGCGCGGGAATGGTGGTGCTGGAACGGCTCAGCGACGCCCGGCGCAACGGGCACCGGGTGCTGGCGATCGTCCGTGGATCCGCGGTCAACCAGGACGGGGCGTCCAACGGATTGACCGCCCCGAACGGACCGTCCCAGGAACGTGTCATCCGTCAGGCGCTGGCCGATGCCGCGCTCGGCCCCACCGACATCGACGCCGTCGAGGCACACGGCACCGGCACCACGCTCGGCGACCCGATCGAGGCGCAGGCGCTGCTCGCCGCGTACGGGCAGGGCCGGGAGGGCCGTCCGCTGTGGCTCGGTTCCGTCAAGTCGAACATCGGCCATTCGCAGGCGGCGGCGGGCGTCGCGGGCGTGATCAAGATGGTGATGGCGATGCGGCACGGGGTGCTGCCCCCGAGCCTGCACGGCGACGTCCCCACCCGGCACGTCGATTGGACCGCGGGGGAGGTGTCGCTGCTCGGTGAAGCGGTGGCCTGGCCGGAAACCGGGCGGCCCCGGCGGGCGGCCGTGTCGTCGTTCGGGATCAGCGGCACCAACTCGCACATGATCCTCGAACAGCCACCCGAGGACGCGCCGCCGGAGATCTCGCCGCCGTCGGCGTCGCCACTGGTGTGGGTGCTCTCCGGAAAGACCGGGGACGCTTTGCGCGCGCAGGCAACCCGGTTGGCGGAATTCCTCGACACGAACGAGACCGAACTCCCGGACCCGGCCGACCTCGCCTACTCGCTGGCCACCACCCGATCCGGTTTCACGCACCGCGCCGCGGTGATCGGGGAAACGCTGGACGACCTGCGCGACGGACTCGCCCGCATCGTCACGGAGCGTCCCGGCGGCAACGTCGTCACCGGGACGAGCGCCCGCGGCAAGACGGCGTTCATGTTCACCGGCCAGGGCGCGCAGCGCATCGGGATGGGCCGTGGCCTCTACGACGCCTACTCGGTGTTCGCGACGGCACTGGACGAGGTCTGCTCCGTCCTCGACGAGCATGTCGAAACCCCGGTACGGC
This sequence comes from Rhodococcus sp. T7, assembly GCF_009872365.1. Classification (NCBI taxonomy): domain Bacteria; kingdom Bacillati; phylum Actinomycetota; class Actinomycetes; order Mycobacteriales; family Nocardiaceae; genus Rhodococcus; species Rhodococcus sp. T7. The sequence continues at coordinate 141,759 of NZ_WXYH01000111.1, read as the reverse complement.
AAGTGATCTGGGACGAGGACGACGGCGCAAAACTCGACAGCACCGAATACACCCAGCCGGCGCTGTTCGCGATCGAGGTCGCGCTGTACCGGCTGCTGCGGGAGTGGGGCATCACCCCCGACTACCTCATCGGCCATTCGATCGGCGAGATCACTGCGGCCCACGTCGCGGGCGTGTTCAGCCTGCCCGATGCGGCCGCCCTGGTCGGTGACCGCGGACGGTTGATGCAGTCCACCAAACCGGGTCAGATGATCGCCGTCCGGGCACGCGAGGAGGACATCCTGCCGCGGATCGATGGTCGTGTCGATCTCGCGGCCGTCAACGGCGCCGAATCCGTGGTTCTCGCCGGCGGCGAACGCGACGTGCACGCCGTCGCCGCCGAACTGTCCGCCGCCGGACTGAAGACCACGAGCCTGCGGGTGGAGCGGGCCTTCCACTCGACCCTGATGGATCCGATCCTCGACCAGTTCACCGCCGTCCTGTCGAAACTGTCGGCGCAGCAACCGAAGATCCCGGTCGTCTCCAACGTCACCGGACGCGTCGCCACCGCCGAGGAACTCGTGTCGCCGGACTACTGGACCCGGCACATCCGGCACACGGTGCGGTTCCACGACGGCGTGCGCGCCCTCGACGAACTCGGCGTCACCCGCCTCGTCGAGGTCGGTCCCGGCGCAACCCTGGCGGCACTCGCCGCCGAGGTCGTGCCGAACACGATCGCCACGCTTCCCGGGACCGACGACGAGGCGCACGGGATCATCGCGGCGGTCGCCGCCGCCTACGTGCAGGGCGCACCGGTCGACTGGGATCGGGTGCTGCCCGGCCGGCGCCGGGTTGCCCTGCCCACGTATGCATTCCAGCGCCGCTCCTACTGGCCGACGGCATCGGTCCGGAACACCGGCGATCCCACCGAACTGGGACTGACCCCGTCCGATCATCCGCTGCTCGGTGCCGCGGTGACCCTCGACGACGACGCGACCCTGTTCACCGGACAGCTGTCGCTGCACCGGGACCCCTGGCTCGTGCCACCGCCGGTCGACGACGGCGACTCCCCGTCGGCGAGCGAGGCACAGACGGTGCTGCCCGCGGTGCCGGTCGAACTCGCGTTGCACGCGGCCCACCACGTCGGCCTCGACCACATCGACGAACTCACCCTGCACCACCCGCTCGTCCTCTCGACGTCGGGGCTGGCCTCGATCCGCGTCCTCGTGTCGCCGCCGGACACCACCGGGGCACGCACCGTCACCGTGTCGTCGAAGTCGGGCGACACCGACAGCCCGGACAGCTGGGTTCGGAACGCGTCGGCGAAAATCGACGACGTCGTCGGCTCGTCCACCGCAGTGCCGCAACAGGATCCGGTCGACACCGAAACCGAGGTGCGGCTCGGGGACGGCGTCGACACGTCTGGGTTCGGCATCCACCCGGTGCTGCTGCAGGCCGCGATCGAACCCCTCCTCGGGTGGGACGGCCGGCCGCAGACCTGGTCGGGGATCCGTCTGCACAGCGTCGGTGCGGACGCGGTGACCGCCCGGTTCACACCCGGCGACGACGGACGGCATCGCATCACCGCCGTCGACCCCGCCGGTGAGCCGGTGCTGACCGTCGAGGCGCTGCGCGTGGTGCAGAGGACGGTCGACGGGGGCCGTCCGGCTCCGCTGCGACTGCACCGGACCGCCTGGATCCGAGTGGAGGCCGCGCCGTCCGGGCCGCGCGGACCGGTGGTCGTTCTCGGCTCCGACGGATTCGGCGACCCGGGTATCGGTTCGACGTTCCCGGGGTGTCCCGACCTGGAGTCGTTGCGGACCGCGATGGAATCCGGGCCGGACGAAGACGACCGGCGTCCGTGGACGGTGCTCGTCGGGTGCGCGACCGACGGCGACCACGGTCCGGACGCGACCCACGAACTGTGCGCGCGGGTGCTGCGACTGCTGCAGGACTGGCAGGACGACGAGACGTTCGCCGACAACCCGCTCGTGATCGTGACCCGCAACGCCATGGTCACCGACGACGGGCAGGACCACGACGCCCGTCCCGACCTCGCGGCCGCGGCGGTGTGGGGCCTGGTGGGCTCCGCGCAGAACGAGAACCCGGACCGGTTCGTACTGATCGACCTCGACGACGCGTCGGACGCCGAGGCCGCGATCACGTCGGCACTGGCGAGCGGGGAACCGCAGGTGGCGGCCCGGAACGGCACGCTGTGCGCACCGCGGTTGCGGCGCATGCCCGCCGTCGACGAGCCGACGACGTTCGATCCCGGCGGCACCGTGCTCGTCACCGGCGGCACCGGGACGGTCGGGTCTCTGGTCGCCCACCACCTGGTGACCGAGCACGGAGTCCGGCACCTGTTGCTGACCAGCAGGCGCGGACCCGGCGCCGAGGGCAGCGACCGGTTGCGCCGCGAACTGAGCGATCTGGGCGCCGAGGTGAGCATCGTCGCATGTGACACCGCGGACGAGTCGGCGGTCGCCGGGTTGCTGGCGGGGATACCGTCCGAGCATCCCCTGACAGCGGTGGTCCACGCGGCAGGGGTGATCGACGACGGCACCCTGGCGTCGCTGACACCCGAGCGACTCGACACGGTCCTGCGGCCGAAGGTCGACGCAGCCTGGAATCTGCACCGGCTGACCGCGGACAGCGATCTGCGGGCGTTCGTCGTGTTCTCTTCGCTCGCCGGCGTCCTCGGCGCTCCCGGGCAGGCGAACTATGCGGCCGCGAACATGTTCCTCGACGCCCTCGCCCATCACCGGCACGCGCTCGGGCTGCCTAGGCTCTCGATCGCGTGGGGCATGTGGGCGACACCGAGCGCCATGACCGACAACCTCGGTGCCATCGACCTCGCCCGCGCCCGTCTCAGTGGGATGGTGCCGATGCCCGCAGCGGACGGCCTCGCCCTGTTCGACAGCGCGCTGGCCGCGGGTGCCCCCACCGTCGCCGCCGCGCGGTTCGACCACTCCGGTTCGGCCGCACCGTACGTTCCCCCGCCGCTGCGGGGCCTGATCCGGGAGTCGCGCCCGCACGCCGCCGGATCGGACTCGGTCGTGACCGGGCCGAACGGGTCGGGGCCGTCGGACTGGTCGCAGCGACTCGCCGACCTGTCGATCCCCGAGCAGCGGCACCTGATGCTCGACCTGGTGCGGGGCGGGGCCGCCACGGTGCTCGGCTACGACGCGTCGGACTCGGTGGACCCGGATCAGGCGTTCAAGGAACTCGGCTTCGATTCACTCGCGGCCGTCGCGCTCCGCAACCATCTCGGTGCCGCCACGGGACTGCGGTTGCCGCCGACCATGGTGTTCGACCACCCGAGCCCGCGGGCCGTCGCCGAGTTCCTGCGCTCGGAACTCGTCCCGGATCCGATGTCGGTGGCGCTCGCCGACGTCGACCGGCTGCGCGCCACCATCGCCGAACTCGGCGACGACGCCGAGGCGCGGTCGGCCATCGCGCAACGCCTCGGAAGCCTCCTCGCCGAGGTCGGAACGTCCGACGACGCGCATGCCGCCGCGGTCGACAAGATTCACGCCGCGACGAGTGAGGAGATCCTGGACCTGATCGACCGCGGTCTCTGACCGGGAACAGCGTGGGTGATCGCCGCCGGGAACACCGGCCCCGCAGGCGATACGATCGTCGCCGTCACAGGCCTCGAAAGGAATCACACGCCCCATGCGCCGCACCCTTGCTCTGACCGCCCTCACCGTCTGCTCCGCGGCACTCCTCACCGCCTGCGGTGGTGGCGACACCGACACCTCAGCATCCGAGACCACGTCCGCCTCGGCGTCCGTGGCGGCGCGGACGACCGCCGCCACAGCCCCCGGCAGCCGAGTGTTCGCGGTCGCCGACGACCCGCAGACGGCCGCCGACTACCTGGCCTACCTGCGCGCGAACAACCAGACCGTCACCGACGACGACCTGGCGGTGCATCAGGCCGGCGAGATCTGCACCGCCCTCGACGCGGGCAAGCCCCTCGACCAGGTGCGTGAGGAGTGGACGCCGATGCTCACCAACGACGGCGTCTACCCGTACATCATCGGCGCGATCACGCGGTACTGCCCGGACCACGAGAACGTCCTCAACTAGGCGCTTCGCGCCCGTGCGCCTTTCTGGTTGCTGCAGCTACCAGAAAGGCGCACGGGGAATTTATTTCCCCCGCGGGTGTTACACAGCATGAAGTAGTTGAACAATCAATTACCTGAGTACGAGGAGACACCCCATGCCAGCCGTGACGGTCGACAACATCCTTGCCCTGCCGCGTATCGACGCACCTGCTCCCGGCGCCGTCGACCGCCCGGTCCGTTCGCTCACCACCGCACCCGTCGGGTACGAGGGTGAAGGCTTCCCGGTGCGCCGCGCGTTCGCCGGCATCGACCTGTCGGCCCTCGACCCGTTCATCCACATGGACCAGATGGGCGAGGTCGACTACGCACCCGGTGAACCCAAGGGCACACCGTGGCATCCGCACCGCGGCTTCGAGACCGTCACCTACATGATCGACGGCATCATGGAGCACCAGGATTCCAACGGCGGCGGCGGCACCATCGGCGGCGGCGACACCCAGTGGATGACCGCGGGTGGCGGCATCCTGCACATCGAGACCCCGCCCGAGCACCTGGTGACGAGCGGCGGCCTGTTCCACGGCGTCCAGTTGTGGGTGAACCTGCCGCGCGACAACAAGATGGCCGCACCCCGCTACCAGGACATCACCGGCGCGAAGGTGGCCCTGCTGTCCTCGCCCGACGGCGGCGCCCTCGTTCGCGTGATCGCCGGTGACGTGGGCGGTCACCACGGTCCCGGGTCCACCTACACGCCGATCAGCCTCGTGCACGCGACGGTCGCGCCGGGTGCGAGCCTGACGCTGCCGTGGAACCCCGAGTTCAACGCGCTCGCCTACGTCCTCGCGGGCGACGGACTCGTCGGATCCGAGCGCCGGCCGATCCGCATGGGTCAGACCGCCGTCTTCGGGCGCGGTGACACCCTGACGATCGCCGCGGCCGACACGCAGGATTCGCGGACCGAGTCGTTCGAGGTGTTCGTCCTCGGCGGCAAGCCGATCCGCGAGCCCGTCGCGATGGCCGGACCGTTCGTCATGAACACCAAGGCCGAGGTGCTGCAGGCGTTCGAGGACTTCCAGGCCGGCCGCCTGGGTTCCGTTCCCGCAGCGCACGAAACACTCGCCTGACGGGTACGTGAGTGGCAAAGCGTGCGGGAGCACACTTTGCCACTCACGTGCCGGAAGTCCCAGCGCGACAGCCCGATCGGAAGCTACCGCTCAGGGGCGCCGGATCTTCGCGTCGATGCGGTGGATGCGCAGGTCATGCGGCGGGATCCGGAACGTCTCGACCACCCGGACCGTCGCGAGGGTGCGGCCGAGGAGTCCGGCGTCGAGGAGGTAGTCGACGGTGACGTCGTCGCCGTCGACCGTCCACACGCAGTCGCGGATCGACCGGATCACCCGGTACTGCGGACCGCCGGACAGGCTTCGGCGCAGGTGATTTCCGGAGAACGCCGTCTTCAGCCCCATCTCGTATCGCACGGCCCGGGGTTCGATGGGCACCGAGTTGCCGTCGTGGCTGAGCAACGCGTCCAGGTAGGCCCGGGCGACATCGACCTGTGTGTTCATCTCAGTAGTCGAACACTTCGGTCGCGGCGAGCACCAGCGTTTCCGCGTCGTCGCAGCTAGGTGCGGACGCCGCGACGGACGCCGTCAGCCGGTTGCCGATTTTGTCCCGTTCGCTCACCGGACTCGACGGCAGGTTCGTGTCGAACACGGACCCCGGATAGAAGTAGTAGTGGCATTCGATCGCGTCCCGGAAGTAGGTGAACGGCTTGCCGTCGAGTTCGACCGTTTCGGGGCCGCCGGCCTGCGACGGTTCCGGCGACAGCGCCAGTTGCACGGACGCCTCGGCGCCGCCGCGGAGTGTCAGGAGGCATTCGAAGGGGCGGCTGCCGGGGGTGAACGTCTCGACGGACAGCTTCTCGACCACCCGGCACGGATCCTGTTGCGCAAGAGGAATATCCGACGGTCCAGACACCGGCGACCCCAGCCTGCCCACGACCGATCCGAGTACCGTCCGAGCCTCCGCGCAGTCGTCCCCGGCCGCGGAGTCGCCCGTCCCGCCGGCCCCGTCGAGGTACGACACATGACCCCAGCGACCGGGGGCGGCGGCGTCCGGGACCGGCGGCAGCGAGAAGTAGAGGGTGCACGTGCCCGGCAGTGCGCCGGCCGCGGAACGCACCTCGATTCCCGACGCCGCCTCCCCCGCGCCGGTGCGCTCCGTGGTTTCGCGTTCACCCACCGTCACCTCGACCCAGACGGGGTTGGCGGGGGTGCCGCGCGCAGGCACCAGTTCGGCGTGGCAGGTCGACAGATCGCCGACGGGTCCGTACGCGGTGACCTGCCCGAACGCGGCGACCAGATCCCCGTCGAGCAGTCCGCACGGTGCGAGGTCGCGGGCCGCGGCGGCGACGGCCAACTCCGCGCGGGTGTGCTCGCTGACCGGCAGGCCGTAGATCGGCTCACCTTCCCCCGCGACGCTCGGCGCCCCCGCGACGACGCCGGAACACGACACCAGCACCATCGCAAAAACGGCGGCCACCAGCGGTGATACCACCGTCGCGCTGCGGCCCACCGCTCTCTCCTCACTCGGACTTCGAACCCCGGCACGCGGACGACGGTGCCCGGAGTACAGTGCTGAGTATGCAGCGCGCACTCCTCCTTGGTTGCCGCGACGGGGTCTGATCCAGACTGGCTTCCCGTCGCGGGGTTTTTCGTGCGCCGGTCGACACAGCCGTTGGACTCCCCACAGTCCACATCGAACCTGGAGATCAATCCCATGTCCCCCGCTGACGCCTTTACCTCCGGATCGCGCACCATCACGCCGCCATCCAAGCCTGCTCCCTCCGATCAGCCGGAATGGAACACGCAGAAGAATTCGTCGATGCCGACGTTCCGCTACCGCTCCTTCTCCGAAGAAGTGGAGCCGGTGTCGCTGCCGGACCGCACGTGGCCCGACAAGATCATCGACCGCGCCCCGCAGTGGTGCGCCGTCGATCTCCGTGACGGCAACCAGGCACTGATCGACCCGATGAGCCCCGCCCGCAAGCGCCGCATGTTCGAACTGCTGGTGCGGATGGGGTACAAGGAGATCGAGGTCGGCTTCCCGTCGGCGAGCCAGACGGACTTCGACTTCGTCCGCGAGATCATCGAGGACGGCGCGATCCCGGACGACGTCACCATCCAGGTGCTCACGCAGTCCCGGCCGGAACTGATCAAGCGCACGTTCGAGGCCTGTGAGGGCGCGAACAAGGTGATCGTCCACTTCTACAACTCGACGTCCGTGCTGCAGCGCCGGGTGGTGTTCAAGGCCGACCGCGAGGTGATCAAGAAGATCGCGACCGACGCGGCGACCCTGGCCCTCGAAGAGGCGAAGAAGTACCCGGACACGCAGTGGCGCTGGGAGTACTCCCCCGAGTCGTACACCGGCACGGAACTGGCGTACGCCAAGGAGGTGTGCGACGCCGTCACCGAGGTGCTGCAGCCGACGCCGCAGAACCCGGTGATCCTGAACCTGCCCGCCACCGTCGAGATGGCGACGCCGAACGTGTACGCCGACTCCATCGAGTGGATGCACCGCAACCTGGCCCGCCGCGACTCGGTCATCCTGTCGCTGCACCCGCACAACGACCGCGGCACCGGTGTGGCCGCCGCCGAGCTGGGCTACCAGGCCGGGGCCGACCGCATCGAGGGCTGCCTGTTCGGTAACGGCGAGCGCACCGGCAACGTCTGCCTGGTCACGCTCGGGCTCAACATGTTCACCCGCGGCGTCGACCCGCAGATCGACTTCTCGAACATCGACGAGATCCGCCGCACCGTCGAGTACTGCAACCAGCTGCCCGTCCACGAGCGCCACCCGTACGGCGGCGACCTCGTGTACACCGCGTTCTCCGGCAGCCACCAGGACGCGATCAACAAGGGCCTCGACGCGATGAAGTTCGACGCCGATTCGCAGGACGCGGACGTCGACGACATCCTGTGGGCGGTCCCCTACCTGCCGATCGACCCGAAGGACGTGGGCCGCACGTACGAGGCCGTGATCCGCGTCAACTCGCAGTCCGGCAAGGGCGGCGTCGCGTACATCATGAAGGCCGATCACGGACTGGTGCTGCCGCGTCGCCTGCAGATCGAGTTCTCGCAGGCCGTCCAGCGGATCACCGACGGCGAGGGCGGCGAGGTGTCGCCCAAGGAGATGTGGGACGTCTTCCACGAGGAGTACCTGGCTCCGATCACGCCGCTCGAGCGGATGAAGCAGAAGGTCACCGCGGCCGAGGAGGACGGCGGCACCGACTCGATCACCGCGACGGTGAAGGTCAACGGCAAGGAGCACGAGATCTCGGGTTCGGGCAACGGCCCGCTCGCCGCGTTCGTCGACGCGCTCGCCACGATCGACTTCGACGTGCGGGTCCTCGACTACTCGGAGCACGCCATGTCGGCGGGCGACGACGCCCAGGCCGCCGCGTACGTCGAGTGCGCCGTGACCGCTCCCGACGGACGGAACACCGTGGTCTGGGGCGTCGGCATCGCGACGTCGATCACCACCGCGTCGCTGCGCGCCGTCGTCTCGGCGGTCAACCGGGCGCACTGACCGCTCCCGCACCACCGCTGCCGCAGGCGCGCATCACGCGCACCTGCGGCAGCGTCGTTTCCGGGCCTTGTTTCGGGGTGCGAAAGTGCCGCTCTCCGGGCACCGGGTGACTACCCTGGTAACGGAGTCCACACCGGACCCGAACCGCCTCGGACCCTTCGGGGGGCGTCGTGAATCTGGCATTTCAACAGCATCGTCCGGTCCGTCCGTATCCGGCCCGGCGTCGCCCCAAGGGCGCCTTCTTCTACAAGATGATCACGACGACGGACCCCAAGGACCTGGGGATTCTGTACCTGATCACGTCGTTCGCATTTTTCATGGCCGGCGGTCTGATGGCGCTGCTGATCCGCGGCGAACTGGCCGTCCCGGGTCTGCAGTTCCTGTCGAACGAGCAGTACAACCAGTTGTTCACGATGCACGGCACGATCATGCTGCTGCTGTATGCGACGCCGATCGTGTTCGGGTTCGCCAACTACATCCTGCCGCTGCAGATCGGCGCGCCCGACGTGGCGTTCCCGCGTCTCAACGCGTTCAGTTACTGGGCGTTCCTGTTCGGCGGGACCATCGCGATCGCGGGGTTCGTCACCCCGGGCGGCGCCGCGGACTTCGGCTGGACGGCGTACTCGCCGCTGACGAGCACGCTGCACTCCCCGGGGGTCGGCGCCGACCTGTGGATCATGGGGCTGGCGTTGTCGGGCCTCGGCACCATCCTCGGCGGTGTCAACATGATCACCACCGTCATCTGCCTGCGGGCGCCGGGCATGATCATGTTCCGGATGCCGATCTTCACGTGGAACATCTTCGTCACCAGCATCCTCATCCTGGTGGCGTTCCCGATCCTCACCGCCGCGCTGATGGGCCTGTTCGTCGACCGGCATCTGGGCGGGCACCTGTACGACCCGGCGAACGGCGGCGTGCTGCTGTGGCAGCACCTGTTCTGGTTCTTCGGCCACCCCGAGGTGTACATCGTGGCGCTGCCGTTCTTCGGCATCGTCACGGAGGTCTTCCCGGTGTTCAGCCGCAAACCGGTGTTCGGGTACAGCGGGCTCGTCTACGCGACGATCGCCATCGGGGCGCTGTCGATCGCCGTGTGGGCGCATCACATGTACGCGACCGGCGCGGTGCTGCTGCCGTTCTTCTCGTTCATGACGTTCCTGATCGCGGTGCCGACCGGGGTGAAGATCTTCAACTGGGTCGGCACGATGTGGAAGGGTCAGCTGACGTTCGAGACCCCGATGCTGTTCTCGCTCGGCTTCCTCATCACGTTCATCTTCGGCGGCCTCACCGGCGTCATCCTCGCGAGCCCGCCGCTGGACTTCCACGTGACGGACAGCTACTTCGTGATCGCCCACTTCCACTACGTGCTGTTCGGGACGATCGTGTTCGCCACGTACGCCGGCATCTACTTCTGGTTCCCGAAGATGACCGGACGCATGCTCGACGAACGCCTCGGCAAGTGGCACTTCTGGACGACGTTCACCGGGTTCCACGGCACGTTCCTCGTCCAGCACTGGCTCGGAGCGGAGGGGATGCCGCGCCGCTACGCCGACTACCTGCCCTCGGACGGCTTCACCGTCCTCAACTCGGTGTCGACGGTGTTCGCGTTCGTCCTCGGCGCGTCGACGGTGCCGTTCGTCTGGAATGTCTTCAAGAGCTACCGGTACGGCGAGGTGGTGAACGTGGACGACCCGTGGGGTTTCGGCAACTCCCTGGAGTGGGCGACCAGCTGCCCGCCGCCGCGGCACAACTTCACCGAGTTGCCGCGCATCCGCTCCGAGCGGCCTGCGTTCGAACTGCACTATCCGCACATGGTCGACCGGATGCACCGCGAGGCGCACGTGGGCCTGCGGGGCGCGGTGGCGCACGCGACCGAACCGGCCACCGCCGAACCGAAGGTGAACCCTCAGTAACTTCCGTGTGAAAGTTCCCGTCTGCGAGAACATCTCGAAAAACCGGACGAAACCGACTCCGTGACAACGGGTTGCAGATAGTTTGCCGAAGGACGCCCAGCTCGACGGAATTCCGGCCTTCTTACTCTCTCGTAGGGTCGACACGCAAGTCCTTGAAGACTTGACAAGCCGATCCGGGCCTCGCAGAAGTTACGCGCGGGTACATATTTTCGACGTTATGCTCGCATTCCCCGAGCATCGGCCCTGCAACGACGCAGGTTCGACGATCGCGTTCGGGGCGCCCCTGGAGGAAGTCAAGTGGGTTGTGCAGGGGTGCACGTGTCCGCGAAGGCGGCACCCAGTCCTCGGCGGACATGGCCTTGGCCATCGAAACACTCTGCGGATCAATGAGTTTTACGGAAACGGAGCGATAACAGATGTTCAAGCGAATAGCGATAGTGAACCGCGGCGAGGCGGCCGTCCGCCTGATTCGTGCGGTGCGCGAACTGAACGCCGAGCACAACTACGGCATCCGCACGATCGCCCTGCACACCGAGGCCGAGCGTCGCGCGATGTTCGTCCGGCAGGCCGACGAAGGTGTGTGCTTGCGCACAGTCAAGACCGGCACCGCCTACCTCGATCACGCCGAGCTGGCCCGCGCGCTGCGCGAGAGCAAGGCCGACGCCGTGTGGGTCGGCTGGGGCTTCGTCGCCGAGGATCCGGCGTTCGTCGAGGTCTGCGAGCAACTCGGCATCACGTTCATCGGCCCGCCCGCCGAAGCGATGCGCCTGCTGGGCGACAAGGTCGAGGCCAAGCTCCTCGCCGAGAAGGTAGAGGTCCCGGTCGCGCCGTGGAGCGGTGGCCCCGTCGCCACCCGCGCCGACGCCCGTCGTCACGCCCAGGCCATCGGCTACCCGCTCATCATCAAGGCCCGCTCCGGCGGCGGTGGCCGTGGTATCCGCAAGGTGTGGTCGGAAGACGAGCTCGAACTCGCGCTCGAACGCACCCAGGGTGAGGCCCAGCGGTCCTTCGGCGACCCCGTCGTGTTCATCGAACGGCTGGTCACCGACGCACGCCACGTAGAGGTACAGGTCATCGCCGACAACTTCGGCAACGTCTGGGCTCCCGGTGTGCGCGACTGCTCCATCCAGCGCAAGAACCAGAAGGTCATCGAGGAGTCCAGCTCCCCGCTCCTCACCGCCGAGCAGTCGAACCACCTGCGCACCGTCTCCGCCGAGCTCGTGCGCGCCGCCGGCTACCGCGGCGCCGGCACGGTCGAGTACCTGTACCAGCCCGAGCAGAAGACGTTCACGTTCCTCGAGGTCAACACCCGCCTGCAGGTGGAGCACCCCATCACCGAGGCCACCACGGGCATCGACCTGGTGAAGCTGCAGATCCTCGTCGCGAGCGGCGAGCCGCTCGTCGGCGACTGCCCGCCCGAGTTCGGTCATGCCGTCGAGGCCCGCCTCAACGCGGAGGACGCCGCCAACGGCTTCGCTCCCGCACCCGGCGCCGTGCAGCTGCTCAAGTTCCCGCTCGGCAGCGGTCTCCGCGTCGACACCGGCATCGCCCAGGGCGACGTCATCCCGCCCGACTACGACTCGATGGTCGCCAAGGTCATCGCCTGGGGTCGCGACCGCTCCGAGGCCCTCGCGCGTCTGCGCACCGCGCTCCGCGAGACCACCGTCGTGCTGCAGGGCGGCACCACCACGAAGTCGTTCCTCCTCGAACTGCTCGACCGCGAAGAGGTCATCTCCGCGTCCGCGGACACCGGCTGGCTCGACCGCACCGGCGTCGGTAGCGTCACGACGCCCACCAAGGTGGCCGATGTCGCACTGATCGCCGCCGCCATCGACGTCTACGACGCCGAGGAGAAGCTCGAGCGCGAGGCGTTCCTCTCCTCCGCTCGCGGTGGACGCCCCCGCGCCGGTCACGCCATCGGCCGCAAGGTCGAGCTCAGCTACCAGGGTCAGGCCTACGGCCTCACCGTCACGCAGGTCGGCGCCCACAGCTACCGCGTCGACGGCGACAGCCCCGACGTCGAGGTCGAGGTCGACCGGCTCAGCGAATTCGAGAGCCGCCTCGTCGTCGGCACCCGCCGCCACCACGTGGTGTCGGTCGCCGGCCGCGCCCAGTACCTCGTCGAGGTCGACGGCATCAGCCACCAGATCAGCCAGGACGAGGCCGGCGTCGTCCGCGCACCCGCTCCCGCAGTCGTGGTCGCGGTGCCCGTGTCCGTCGGCGACGAGGTCGAGGTCGGCGACACGCTGGTCGTCCTCGAGAGCATGAAGATGGAGACCGCCGTCCGTGCGCCCGTCGCAGGCCGGGTCCGCGAAGTTCTCGCGATGGTCAACTCCCAGGTCGACGCCGGCACCGCACTGCTGCGCGTCGAGGAGACCGCGGAGGAGTCCACCGCTCCGAAGTCGCCGCGCGTCGAATTCGAGGTCGCCGTCCCCGCCTCGAAGGGCGACGTCCGCACCGACGCCCTCGAGCAGATCGACGCGCTCGCCGCGCTGCTCACCGGTTACGACGTCAGCGCGAAGCGGGCAGGCGTGCTCCTCGCCGACTACGAGAAGCTGCGCTCCGAAATCGCGGGCGACGCGGATCTGGTGCAGGCGGAACTCGCCCTGCTGAACACGTTCGCGGACATCTGCGAGATCGGACGTAACCGTCCCACCGCAGCCGAGGAGGACGCTGACGAGCGCGTCCACAGCCCGCGCGAGCACTTCCACACCTACCTGCACACCCTCGACGTCGAACTCGAAGGCCTGCCGGAGTCGTTCACGACCCGGTTGTCGCGGGCGCTGCGTCACTACGACGTCACCGACCTCGAGCGCACCGGCGAGCTGGAGGAGGCGGTCTACCGCCTGTTCCTCGCGCAGCAGCGCATGGACAACCAGGTTCCCGTCATCGCCGCCCTGCTCGACCGGTGGCTGAACGAGGGCAACGCTCCCGGCCGCGCACCCAGCGGACTCGGCGAGGTCCTGGACCGGCTCATCACCGCCACCCAGGTCCGTTACCCGGTCATCGGCAACGTCGCCCGCAACGTGCGGTTCCGCTTCTTCGACGAGCCGCAGATCCGCAAGGCCCGCGAGCAGGTGTACGACGGTGTCCGCGGCAGCCTCGAGTACCTCGCCGAGAACCCCGCCGCCGGCGACTACCAGGAACGCCTCGAAGCCCTGGTCGCCACCCCGCAGTCGCTGACCGAGCTCCTCGGACAGCGGATCGCGCGCAAGAGCACGACCGTCGGCCCGCTGCTGGAGGTCGTCACCCGGCGCTACTACGACATCCGCACGCTCGAGGACGTCACGTCCTTCGAACGCAACGGACGCCGTTTCGTCACCGGCAACTTCGACCTGCTCGGCGAGCGCCTGAACCTGGTCTCCGCCGTCGCCGAGTACGCCGAACTGCCCGGCGCGCTCGACGAGATCGGTGCCGTCGCCTCGGAGAACCCCGAGAACCTCGTCCTCGACCTCTACCTGTCGTGGACCGCGCCGCCCGCCGACCCGGACACCATGTCCGAGGACCTGCGGAAGGCACTGACGGCGCTGCCGCTGGCCGCGACCTGCCGCCGCGTCACGGTGTCCGTCTTCGGCGGAACCGACGTCGACGTCCGCAAGTTCACCTACCGCCCGGACGCTGGCGTCCTCGCGGAGGAGAAGCTGATCCGGGACATGCACCCGCTCACCGGTCAGCGACTCGACCTGTGGCGCCTGAAGAACTTCGACGGCACCCGCCTCCCCGCGTCCGCCGAGACGTTCCTGTTCAACCTGGTCTCGCGCGACAACCCCACCGACGAGCGCCTCATCGCGCTCGCCGAGGTCCGTGACATCACGCCGGTCCGCAACGAGGACGGCCAGGTCGTCGGTGTTCCCGCGGCCGAGCGTGTGCTGCAGTCGTGCCTCGACGGCATCCGCCGGGCGCAGGCCACGCGCGGCAGCAAGCGCAAGCTCGACGCCAACCGCGTCGTGCTGTACGTGTGGCCGAAGATCGACGTCCCCGTCGAGGATCTCGAGGCGTTCGCCCGGGTCGCGGCACCGCTCACCGCGGGCGCCGGCCTCGAGGAGATCACCGTGATCGCCCGCCTCCAGGGCGAGCCCGGCACGGAGTCGCGGGAGAAGGCTCTGCGCTTCTCCTACCGCACCGGCGCAGGTGTGGTCGTCAAGGTCACCGAACCGCCGACCGAGCCGCTGCAGCCGCTCGACGCGTACACGCAGAAGGTCCGCAGCTCCCGTGCCCGCGGCACCGTCTACCCGTACGAGCTGATCCCGCTGCTCACCGGCCGCGACGGCAGCTTCGTCGAGCACGACCTGGACGAGTCGGGCCAGTTGGTGCCCGTCGAGCGTCCGTACGGCCAGAACAAGGCCGGCCTCGTCGTCGGTCTGGTCACGGCCCGCACCGACCGGCACCCCGAGGGCATGACCCGCGTCGCGCTGTTCGGTGACCCGACGAAGGCTCTGGGCACCGTGGCGGAAGCCGAGTGCGCCCGCCTCGTCGCCGGTGTCGACCTGGCCGAGAAGCTGGGTGTTCCCGTCGAGTGGTTCGCGCTGTCGTCCGGCGCGACGATCTCCATGGACAGCGGCACCGAGAACATGGACTGGGTGTCGCGCGGTCTGCGTCGCCTCATCACGTTCACGCAGGACGGTGGCGAGGTCAACGTGATCGTGGCCGGCATCAACGTCGGTGCGCAGCCGTACTGGAACGCCGAAGCCACGATGCTGATGCACACCAAGGGCATCCTCGTCATGACGCCGGACAGCGCCATGGTGCTCACCGGCAAGAACTCGCTCGACTACTCGGGTGGCGTCTCGGCCGAGGACAACTTCGGCATCGGTGGTTACGACCGCGTGATGGGCCCCAACGGTGAGGCGCAGTACTGGGCGCCGAACCTGCCCGCCGCGTGCGAGATCCTGTTCGCGCACTACGACCACGCGTACGTCGTTGCCGGAGAACGCTTCCCGCGGCGGGCGCAGACCAGCGACCCGATCGGGCGCGACGTGCGGTCCTTCCCGCACATCCACCCGTCCAGCGACTTCACCACGGTCGGCGACATCTTCTCCGCGGAGACGAACCCGGAACGCAAGAAGCCGTTCGACATTCGCACGGTGATGCGTTCACTCGTCGACCAGGACCACACGGTGCTGGAGCGGTGGGCCGACATGGCCGACGCCGACACGTCCGTCGTGTTCGACGCACACCTCGGCGGATACCCGGTGAGCGTCATCGGCATCGAGTCGCGCGCCATCGCCCGTAAGGGATGGTCGCCGGCCAACGGTCCCGACCAGTGGACCGCGGGCACGCTGTTCCCGCAGTCGTCGAAGAAGACGGCCCGGGCGATCAACGCCGCCAGCGGCAGCCGGCCGCTCGTGGTGCTGGCCAACCTGTCCGGTTTCGACGGTTCCCCGGACTCGCTGCGCCACATCCAGCTCGAGTACGGTGCCGAGATCGGCCGCGCCATCGTCAATTTCGACGGCCCGATCGTGTTCTGCGTCGTCTCCCGCTACCACGGTGGCGCGTTCGTGGTGTTCTCCGGAGCACTGAACGACAACATGGAGGTGCTGGCGGTCGAGGGCTCGTTCGCCTCGGTCCTCGGTGGTGCCCCCGCCGCGGCCGTCGTGTTCACCCGTGAGGTCAACTCGCGGGTGGCGGCGGACCCGTCGATCCGGGAGCTCGAGGCCAACCTGGCCGGCGCCCAGAACGACGCCCAGCAGGCTCACCTGCGGGTGGAACTGGCGGCCCAGCAGGCTGCGGTGCGCAACGAGAAGCTCGGTGAGGTCGCGGCCGAGTTCGAGGCCGTGCACAACATCCAGCGGGCACAGCGGGTCGGCTCCGTCGACGCCGTCATCCCCGCCGTGGAGCTGCGTCCGTACATCATCGGTGCGGTCGAGCGCGGCATGCGCCGGGCGGTCGAAGCCGGCAAGTAGTCCCCACCCGAACGGCCGCGGCACCTACCTGGTGTCGCGGCCGTTCGGTGTTTCACGGAGCCGGGCTCTGCACCGCCGCATTTCACCTGTTTCGGATGACGCGGGCGCCCCGACCCGGTGCGATAGTCAGCGCAGAGTGAATTCGACTGTGAATGGAGCGCTGCTATGGACTCTTTCTGGGACTTTCTCTGGGTGATCATCGTCACCTTCGGCTTCGTGGCCTACCTGATCCTGTTGTTCTCCATCATCACCGACCTGTTCCGCGACCATAAGACGTCGGGCTGGGTGAAGGCGATCTGGATCGTCTTCCTGTTCTTCGTCCCGCTGCTGACCGCGCTCGTGTACCTCATCACCCGGAGCAAGAGCATGGCCGAGCGCTCGATGGCGGCCGCGCAGGAGGCGAAGCAGGCGCAGGACAGCTACATCCGTTCCGTCGCGGGCAAATCCTCGGCCGAGCAGATCGCGGACGCGAAGGGCCTCCTCGATGCAGGCACCATCACGCAGGCGGAATACGAGACGCTGAAGGCGAAGGCGCTGAGCAGCTGAGTACTGGGCAGCTGAGCACGGAGCAGCTGAGCACTGGGCAGCTGAGCGCCCGCCCCGAAGAAGGCCCGCCTGCCCGGCGGACCTTCTTCCGTTTCCGGCCCGCTGAGTCCCCGATCCGGCCCGTTCAGTCCGCGATCCGCTCCTTCACTCCCCGATCCGGCCCGCGACGTCCCGGAACGCCTGCAGCACGGTGGCGACGGCGGGAATGTCGTCGGCCGCGGGTCGGCGCGCCAGTTCGTAGATGCGGGCCGCACGGACCCCGGCGAGGGGAAGCTGAACCACCGCGCGGCTGGTCACCGCGTGCCGGGCCAGCAGAGCCACGCCGTGACCGCCGGCGACGAGTTCCTCGATGACCCGGAAGTCGTTGATGCGCATCGCCACGTGCGGCTGCACACCGGTCGCGGCGGCCACCGACATCAGCACGTCGTCGACGGGAAACCCGCCGCGCACACTGATCCACCTCTCGTCCGCCAGCTGGTCCGGCCGGACCGCGTCCTGTCCGGCGAGCGGATGGCCGGGCGGCAGGATCAGGTCGATGGGCTCGCGCATCAGCGGCTCGGCCGTCACCCGCGGCGAAGACGTGTCGGGGGCCCGCTCGTCGCGATGGGTCAGCACCACGTCGTAATCGGCGAGCAGGGCGGGCACCGCGGCCGCCGGCAGGTCCTCGTCACGCGCCTGCACGTCCACCCCGCTGCCCGCGAGCGCGTCCAGCAGTCCGGGCAGCAGCAGTGCGGCACCGGACGGGAACAGCGCCACCCGTACCCGGCCGCGTGGCGAACCGCGGTAGGCGCTCATCTCGGCCGCCGCGCGGTCCAGGGCGGCCACCACGTCGTCGGCGCGGACGACGAGGGCCTGACCGGCATCGGTGAGCCGCAGCCGGCGGCCTGCCGGTTCGAGCAGCGTCACCCCGGCCTCCCGCGAGAGGATCTTGAGCTGCTGCGACACCGCCGACGGCGTCATCGACAACGCCTGCGCGGTCGCCGCCACCGTCCCGCGGTCCGCCAGCTCTCGGAGCACGCGCAACCGGGTCGCATCCATGTAACAAAACTACATCGATGGTGCACTTTAATGCGCTTGTCCTGATTGTTTCCGGCCCTCACGATGGAATGCATGACCTCCCGCGACCGGCTGCTCGGACTGACCGTCGTCGTCCTCTGGGGGCTCAACTTCCTCGCCATCCGCGCCGGCCTCGACCACTTCCCGCCGTTCTTCTTCGCGGCCCTGCGATTCTTCGTCATCGCGATCCCGGTGATCCTGTTCGTTCCCCGACCGCAGGTCCCGCTGAAGTGGCTGCTCGTGTACGGCGTCGGGTTCGGCGTCGGCCAGTTCGCGTTCCTGTTCTGGGCCATGCACGTCGGGATGCCGACCGGGCTGGCGTCGCTGGTGCTGCAGTCCTCCGCGCCGTTCACGGTGGTCCTCGGCGCGGCCGCGCTGCGGGAGCGGCTGCGGCCGGCGCAGGTGGGCGGACTGCTCGTCGCGATGGCTGGAATGACCCTCATCGGCTGGGACCGCGCCCAGCACGCCGCGCTGCTGCCGGTGGCCCTGACCCTGCTCGCGGGACTGTCGTGGGCGCTGGGCAACATCGGCAACCGCAAGGCCGCGTCCGACCAGCCGATGCGGCTGATGCTGTGGATGTGCGTCATCCCGCCGCTGCCGATGCTGGCGCTGTCGCTCGGGGTGGAGGGGCCGTCGGCCGGCTGGGACGCCCTGACGTCCTCGCTGCACGGCACCGGTCCGCTCGCGCTCGCGGGCCTCGCCTACATCGTGATCCTCGGCACGGTCGCCGGCTCCGGTCTGTGGACGGCGCTGCTCAGCCGCTACCCCGCCGGAATGGTCGCGCCGTTCTCCCTCCTGGTCCCGATCGTCGGGATCGGGGCGTCCTGGCTGGTGCTGCACGAGGAGCCGAGCGTCCTGTCGCTGATCGGCGGGGCCGTCGTCATCGCCGGTGCCGCCGCCACCCAGGTGAGCGCCAAAGCGCGTCCGAGCACACTTTCGCACTCACCTGCCCCCGCGCGAGTCGGCGTCTGACCGGACCCTGTGCAAAACTCGCGGAGTGAGTACTGGAACTGGGATCACCACGCGCGGGAAGGTCGCCCTGCGCGCTGCGGCCGCGGCCTCCTGGGCGTCGCAGAAGGCCGGGCGCGGCAAGGGCTCGATGATCGGCGGGCTGATCGCCCTCAAGATCGACCCGACCCTGATGGAACAGCTCGGCGCCCACCGGCGCACCGCGGTGATCACCGGCACCAACGGCAAGTCCACCACCACCCGGATGACCGCGGCGGCGCTCTCCACCCTCGGTGAGGTCGCGACGCAGGCGGACGGCGCCAACATGGACGCCGGCATCGTCGCCGCACTCAGCACCCGCGTCCACGCGCCCCTCGCCGCCCTCGAGGTCGACGAACTGCACGTCCCGCACGTCAGCGACGCCGTCAACCCCGAAGCCCTCGTTCTGCTCAACCTCAGCCGCGACCAGCTCGACCGCGTCGGCGAGATCAACATGATCGAACGCAAACTTCGCGCCTGCGTCGCCGCGCACCCGGAGTCCGTCGTGATCGCCAACTGCGACGACGTCCTCGTCGCCTCCGTCGCCTACGACGCGAAGAACGTCGTCTGGGTCGCCGCGGGCGGCGGCTGGGCCAGCGACGCCGCCAGCTGTCCGCGCACCGGCGAACCCATCGTCTGGGAGGGCTCGCACTGGCGCAGCACCGGCTCCGACTTCGCGCGCCCCACCCCCGACTGGTGGCTGGACGACGAAAACCTGTACGGGCCCGACGGTCTCAAGATCCCGATGACGCTCGCCCTGCCCGGGCGCGCCAACCGTGGCAACGCCGCGCAGGCCGTCGCGGCGGCCGTCGCGATGGGCGCGAAGGCGGAGGACGCGGTCGCCGCCGCGGCCACCGTGCAGGAGGTCGCGGGCCGCTACAGCACCGTCGAGGTCGGATCGCACTCCGTGCACATGCTGCTCGCGAAGAACCCCGCCGGCTGGCAGGAAGCGCTGTCGATGATCGACCCCACCGTCGACGGACTCGTGATCGCCGTCAACGGGCAGGTTCCCGACGGCGAGGACCTGTCCTGGCTGTGGGACGTGCGGTTCGAGCACTTCGAGGGCGTCAAGGTGGTGGCGGCCGGCGAACGCGGCACCGACCTTGCCGTCCGCCTCACGTACGCCGGCGTCGAGCACACCCTCGACCCGAACCCGTTGCGGGCCATCGCGTCCTGCCCACCCGGACGCGTCGAGGTGCTCGCCAACTACACCGCGTTCCGCGACCTCAACACCGCCATCGCGAAGGAGGCGCGCAATGCCTGACTCGACCGTCCGCATCGGCCTGGTGCTGCCCGACGTGATGGGCACCTACGGCGACGGCGGCAACGCCCTGATCCTCCGGCAGCGGTTGCGGATGCGCGGCTACGACGCGGAGATCGTCGAGATCACGCTGAACGACCCGGTCCCGGAGTCCCTCGACGTGTACACGCTCGGCGGGGCCGAGGACTCGGCGCAACGCCTCGCCACCCGGCACCTCGCCAAGTACCCCGGACTGCAGAAAGCCGCCGAACGCGGCGCCCCCGTCCTGGCGATCTGCGCCGCCATCCAGGTGCTCGGCAACTGGTACGAGACGTCGAGCGGCGAACGCGTCGACGGCGTGTCGATGCTCGACGTCACCACGTCCCCGCAGGCGACGCGGTCCATCGGCGAGGTGATCACCACCCCGCAGATCGACGGGTTGACGCAGCCGCTGACGGGATTCGAAAACCACCGCGGCGGAACCACACTCGGCGCCGGAGCCCGCGGACTCGCCCGGGTCACGCACGGTGTCGGCAACGGCGTCGGAGACGGGCTCGAAGGCGTCGTGCAGGGTTCCGTGATCGGCACGTACATGCACGGACCCGCGCTCGCCCGCAACCCCGAACTCGCCGACCTGCTGCTGAAGCGGGCACTGGGCGTCGACGAACTCGCCCCCCTCGACCTGCCCGAGGTCGACCAACTGCGCCGGGAGCGTCTGCGCGTCTAGGTACGTGAGTGACAAAGTGTGGTCCCGCACGCTTTCCCACTCACCTCGCAGGTGAGTGGGAAAGAGTCCCCGGACACGCTATTTCACTCACGTCGGCAGGCGGGACAGCGGTGCGTCGTGTCGGCCCAGCCCTCCCGGACCAGCACGCGCCGCACCTCCTCGAACACCCCGCACGGGTCGCGGGTGGTCTCGTCCCACCCGTAGACCAACCGCGGACGGTCGGCGAGTTCCGCGGCATTGTCACGCCGGCGGTCACGGAAGCGGGACTGCTGCCCGCTGTGATATTGCTGCCCGTCGAGCCGGACGATCAACGGGACTCCGGTCGGGCTGTAGTCGACGTCTTCGTACAGAATCCGGCCGTCCACGACGTGCGGCATCTGACGCTTCCCGGCCGGCAGTCCGTGCGACCTCTCGACGTCGAGCGCGTACCGATGCTCGAGGACGGATTGGACGCCGTCGCCGAGCAGCGTCACCGCATCGGCGATCTCCGTCGCGTGCCGGTACGGGCGCCGGAGCTCGAGTTTCCGGCGGAGCGCATCGACGTGAACCTTGCCGTTGGTGGCCGCTTCGATCAATCGCGCCGCCGCTTCCTTCGGGGTTTCTTCGGACACAGCGAGGTCGAACACCGTGTCGGCCTTCGATGTTCGGGGTTGGCGAAACGGGACGGCGATGTGCCCGAAGGCCCGGGACCGATGGACCACGACGCCGCCGTGCACGAGGGCGTTGCCGGCAGAGGTCGGGCGTGGACCGCCCGGTACACGTACCGACGGCCCCTGGTTCACCGCCGAGCACTTGTAGGGCACGGTGATGTGGACGGGAGCGGACGGGTCGTCGATGCGGAGCATCCCCCACTCCTCGGCCGCGGTCCGGTGGCTGAGGATCGCGCGACCGCCGCCGTAGAGAAGCGCGGCGGAGAGGGCCATCGGGCGCGTGAGCGGGCCGTTGGTCACCGCGATGACCCGGGGAAGCACCCTCAACCATTGGCCGGTGACCACCCGGTGCCGGAGTGCGGTGGCACTGACGCCGTGCGCCCGTAGCTGTGCCGTGGTGACGACGCCGTCCTGGGCGTCGAGAAGCGCTTGCCATGAGTCGTGTTCCATGCCCGAAACGGTGTCGGCCGTCCCCGACACGGATCGGTCCCGCAGGCCCGGTTATCCACAAGCTGTGCATAACCCAGGTGAGTGGCAAAGCGTCCCCGGCGACGCTTTGCCACTCACGTGTCAGTGCAACCCAGCAGTTGCACGAACCGGCAGACGTGTGCAACCATGGAGTTGCAGATAACCCGCGAGAAAGGTAGCCGCCATGGACGCATCGAGCAGCATCACCAGGACCGTTGTCGCGAACGCCCCGAGAGCGGCGGTATGGGCGGCGATCACGGATCCCGACAAGATCAGCCAGTGGTTCGGGCAGCACACGTCGCTCGACCTCAGTGTCGGCGGCGAGGCCGCCTTCACGTGGGACGAGCACGGCACGGCCCGCGCCGTCGTCACGGAGGTCGACGAACCGAACGCGTTCGGTTTCCGCTGGGCCGCCGACATCGACGCCGAGCCGGTGGTCGGCAACTCGACCCTGGTGCGGTTCACGCTGTCCGAGCACGCCGCCGGCACCGAACTGACCGTCGTCGAAACCGGGTTCGACACCCTCGACCGCGAGGTCGCCGATCAGAAGCGGGCCCGCGAGGCCAACGCCCAGGGCTGGCACGCCGAACTCGACGAACTGGTCGCGTACCTGCACGGCGTGAAGGCATGACGGTGGGCACGTATGCCGAACTGGCCTCGGTGTTCGCGGCGCTGTCCGACGAGACCCGCTGGGAGATCCTGACCGAACTCGGGCGGTCCGACCAGTCGGCGTCGTCGCTGGCCACCCGGCTTCCGGTGTCGCGGCAGGCCATCGCGAAACATCTGACCGCGCTGCAAGCGTGCGGGCTGGTGGAATCGGTGAAGGTGGGCCGCGAGATCCGCTACCGCGCGCTGGGCGCCGAACTGAACAAGACGGCACGGACACTGGAACGGATCGGGGCCGAGTGGGACCGTCGTTTGGCAGCCATCAAGGAGATCGCGGAATCGATGGAGGAGTAAAGACCCCAGACAGGGGTTCGGCCGGGAATGCTTCTGCATTCTCGGCCGGATCTCTGCTTCTCGAGTTTTCTCTGCTCACAGGTACATTTCCTCGATCCGCATCACTGACGATACACGCGAGTGATCTACGTCACAAGAGGTTCCATCGGACTTTTCTTCGCCCGATCGTGCCCGGGCAGGGCCAGGGACACCGCGAACACCAGGACCGCCAGCACGGCGCACACCCCGTAGGCGATCGAGAATCCGGTGGCGGAGGCGACGCCTCCCACCATGCTCGCGGCCAGGACGGTCGCGACGACCGCACTGCACATGGTTGTGCCCATCGTCCGCAGCAGCACGTTGACGCCGTTGGCCGCGGCCATCTGCGTGGACGGCACGGCCCGGACGATGAGCATCGGCAGCGTGCTGTACACCAGTGCCGTTCCGATCGCCGCGACCCCGAGCGCCGCGATCACCAGCCACAGCTCCTTGTGCGGCACGGTGTGCAGCACGTAGCCGATGACCAAGCAGATCGCGCCCGACAGAATCGTCACCTTCGAGCCGTAGCGCTCTGACACCCGGGCCCCGACCTGCGCGAACACGATCATCGACAGACTCGTCGGGAGCTGGCACACCGCGGCCTGCAGGATCGTCAGGCCGTAGCCGGCGTCGCCGCGGGGCGCCTGAAGAAGTTGGGTGGTGATGAGGGCGTTTCCGTAGAACGCGAAACCGACGAGCAGTGCCGTGACGTGGGGCAGCAGCACCGACCGTCGCGCCGACACCCGCAGATCCACGAGCGGATTCCGGTTCCGTAGCTGCTGATACCCCCACAGCGCGAACAGGAACACCGCCGACCCGAACATGCCGAGCACCGCGGGACTTCCCCAGCCCCACGAGCTGCCCTGGGTGATCGGGACGAGCAGGCAGACGAGTGCGGCGGTGAGACCGACGGCGCCGACCCCGTCGAACCGCCCACCCGACCGCACCTCGGACTCGCGGATGAACAGCATCGCGGCCACGGTGACCGCGAGCCCGATGCCGGCGATGACCCAGAAGAGGACGTGCCAGTTGGAGTACTCGGCAACGGACGCCGCGAACGGCAGTCCGAGCGCGGTGCCGATACCGAGGGTCGAACTCATCATGGCGATGGCGCCGTGGACCTTCTCGCGCGGCAGTTCGTCGCGGAGGATCGAGATTCCGACCGGGATGACGGCGGCGCCCGCCCCCTGCAGTCCCCGCGCGAAGATCAGGAACGCGATGTCGGACGTCACGGCGCAGATCAACGCGCCGATCGTCATGAAGACGAACGCGACGAGGAGCATGCGCTTCTTGCCGAACATGTCGGCGAGTCTGCCGAAGATCGGGGTGACGACCGCGCCGACCAGGAGGGTGGTGGTGATCAGCCAGGACACCGACGTCTGACTCGCGCCGGTGAACGTCGGCATGCTGGGCAGGAGGGGCACCATGACCGTCTGCAGGACGGCCTGGAACACACCCGCGAAGGCGAGAATCGGGAAGAGGTAACGCGATCCGTTGGCCGATGTTGGTTGCGCGCCCGGGTGATCCGCGAGCGCCGAGAGCGGGCGCGGCAACGAGATCGTCAAATGTCACCCCTCGCGCAGCTGGTAAATGGTTGTTCACCACAGTAGGTGAACAACCATTTACCCCGCAAGCCCGACAATCCGCCCTAGCCGTCGAGCAACTCCTGCACCAGCGGGGCGTAACGCGCCACCACCTCGTCCGGGGTGCCCGTCGCATGCTCCTGCATCATCTTGCGGCGCATCACGGCGAGACCCGTCAGCATCGACATCACCAGTTCCGCGCGCAGCCGGCCACCGGGCCCGGGCAGTCGTACGGCCAGCGTGTCGATCATCTGCGTCGAATAGTTGGCCCGCAGCTTTCGGCTGGCCTCCTCGCTCGGCCCGCTCATGAACAGGATGCTCAACGACAACGGCTTGTACGGTTCGAGCGGCCGAGCGAATGTCGACACCATCCGCTCACCCAGACCGTCCAGCGGACCGCTGAACAGCACCTCCGCTGCAGATCGGAAGTCGACGAGCGCGTCGAACAGCTGCTCCTTCGACCCGAAGTACTTGATGATCAGCGGTGCGCTGACCCCCGCGTCCTCGGCGATGTCCTTGAGCGTGATCTCCCGGTACGGACGCGTCGCGAACGCCCGGCCCGCAGCGTCGACGATCAGCGACCGCGACTGCTCGGCCGTCCGCTTCACCGGCGCCGCCGTGCCCGGATCCGACGTCACAGCGTGCGCCTCCCCGACAACGCCCGGCCCAGGGTGAGCTCGTCGGCGAACTCCAGGTCGCCGCCCATCGGCAGACCCGACGCGAGCCGGCTGACCGTGAGACCGGGGAAGTCCCGCAGCATCCGCACCAGATACGTCGCGGTGGCCTCCCCCTCGGTGTTGGGATCGGTCGCGATGATCACCTCGGAGACGTCGACGCCGTCCTCCTGATTACCGATGCGCGCGAGCAACTCCCGGATACGCAGTTGGTCGGGGCCCACCCCGGACAGCGGATCCAGCGCGCCGCCCAGAACGTGATAGCGGCCCTTGAATTCGCGGGTGCGCTCCACGGCCTGGACGTCCTTCGGCTCCTCGACCACACAGATCACCGTGCGGTCGCGGCGCGGATCGGCGCAGATGCGGCAGTGTTCCTTGTCGGACACCGTGCCGCACACCACGCAGAACTGGACGCCGTCACGCACCCGCTGCAGGGCGTTCTTGAGCCTGTCGATTTCCGGCGGCTCGACACTGAGCAGGTGGAACGCGATGCGCTGCGCGCTCTTCGGCCCGACGCCGGGCAGCTTGCCCAGCTCGTCGATCAGATCCTGAACCGGACCTTCGTACACGCCGCGCCTCTAGAAACCGGGGAGGCCGGGCAGGCCGCCCCCACCGAATCCACCCGCGAGCGGACCGAGCTTCTGCGCCGCGATCTCCTGCGCCTTGCTCGACGCGTCCTCGATCGCACCGATCACGAGGTCCTGCAGAGTCTCCACGTCGTCGGGATCGACGACCTTCGGATCGATCTTCAGACCGACCACTTCACCTGTTCCCTTGACCGTCGCGGTCACGAGTCCGCCACCGGCCTGCCCGGTGACCTCGGCCTCGGCCATCTCCTGCTGCGCGGCCATCAGCTGCTGCTGCATCTGCTGCGCCTGCGCGAGGAGCTGCGACATGTCGGGTTGTCCACCTGGTTGCACTGACGTGGTCCTTTCTGCTGTTTCCCCTGCCAGCGTAGACCGTGACCGTCGGCGCGGTCCGCCGCCGACGCCCGTCGCGCGAATCCCGTCGACGGCGCCGGAGCGAACGGGACCCGGGTCAGCCGAGTTCGCGCTCGAGGTTCGCCAGCACCTGCCCCTGGATCTTCTTCAGACCCAGCGGGGCGAACGTCTTCTCGAAGAAGCCGCCGATGCCGCCCGCGCCCTTCCACTCGGTGGTCGTGGTGACCGTCGACCCGCTGCCGCTCGGCGCGACGACCCAGGTGGTGACGAGCGACGAGTTCGCGTCCGTCTCGGTGATCGTGTTGCCCGCCACGGTGACCGTGGCCTTGATGTCGCGGGACCGCTTCTCGGTGGCCTTCAGCGTCCACTGCGCGACGGTGCCGCCGCCCTGCCCGCCCTCGAGGACGCGGTAGTCCAGGTACTGCTCCGAGAGGATGCGCGGACGCACCGTCTCGTAGTCCGTCAAAGCCGCGAGCGCCTTCTCCGGTGTGGCTGCGACGGTGATCGAACTGCTCGCGCTGACCTGGCCCACTGTTCTGACTCCTCTTGTACGATTTGTACGAAACTGCTTCCTCCTCCCATCCTGCCTTCCGGCCGCGAGTCGGGGCGATGACGTGGCAATCTATTGTGAGGTAGCTCACTTCGGCATGGTCGCGACCCGCACATTGATGAGACATTTGTGTGAATCTTGGGTCGCGCGCGCCGATATGCGTGGCTTGAACCCTCGGAGAGGGATAGCGTCAAGGTGTGGCTGCCTCTTCGGTTGAACTACTGAAAAGCATGCGGGAGGGTGGACGCCCCTTCCGTGCGCATCGCACTCTGCCCGTCACGGGTATCGACGCTCACCGCGCCGGCGTCCGACGACTCCTCGCGTCCTACCGTGCGATCCCCACGGACGCCACGGTGCGGCTCGCGAAGAAGACGTCCAACCTGTTCCGGGCCCGGGCGCAGACCAGCGCACCCGGCCTCGACGTCTCCGGCCTCGGCGGAGTCATCTCCGTCGACCCGCAGGCCCGGACCGCGGACGTCGCCGGAATGTGCACCTACGAGGACCTGGTGGACGCCACCCTGCCGTATGGGCTGGCGCCGCTGGTGGTTCCGCAGCTCAAGACCATCACGCTCGGTGGCGCGGTCACCGGCCTCGGCATCGAGTCGACGTCGTTCCGCAGCGGGCTCCCCCACGAATCGGTCCTCGAGATCGACGTCCTGACCGGCAACGGCGACATCGTCACCGCGACACCGGAAGGCGAGAATTCCGACCTGTTCTGGGGGTTCCCCAACTCGTACGGAACGCTCGGCTACTCGACGCGTCTGCGCATCCAGCTCGAGCCCGTCAACCGATATGTGGCACTGCGGCATCTGCGTTTCGACTCGTTGGACGAGCTGCAGTCGGCGATGGATCGCATCGTCACCGACCGCGTCCATGACGGCATCCCCGTCGACTACCTGGACGGCGTCGTCTTCACCGAGTCCGAGAGTTACCTGACGCTGGGCCATCAGACCGACGAGGGCGGCCCCGTCAGCGACTACACCGGCCAGAACATCTTCTACCGATCCATCCAGCACAGTTCCGTGAACCACCCCAAAACGGACAAACTCACCATCCGAGACTATCTGTGGCGCTGGGACACCGACTGGTTCTGGTGCTCACGCGCCTTCGGTGCCCAGAACCCCACCGTCCGCAGGCTGTGGCCGAAGCGGCTCCTCCGCAGCAGCTTCTACTGGAAGCTCATCGCCCTCGACCACAAGTACGACATCGGCGACCGGATCGAGAAGCGCAAGGGCAACCCGCCGCGGGAACGCGTCGTGCAGGACGTCGAAGTCCCCATCGACCGCACCGCGGATTTCGTCCGCTGGTTCCTCGACGAGATCCCCATCGAGCCGCTGTGGCTGTGCCCGTTGCGGTTGCGGGAACCCGCCCCCGCAGGCGCGTCCTCGCAACGCCCGTGGCCCCTGTACCCCCTCGAACCGAAACGCACGTACGTGAACATCGGCTTCTGGTCCTCGGTCCCCATCGTCCCGGGCCGGCCCGAGGGGGCGGCGAATCGACTGATCGAAGACAAGGTCAGCGACTTCGACGGACACAAGTCCCTCTACTCCGATTCGTACTATTCACGAGAAGACTTCGAACGCCTCTACTACGGCGGCGATCGATACACGGAACTGAAAAAACGCTACGACCCCAAAACACGATTACTGGACCTTTTCTCCAAGGCGGTGCAACGTCGATGACAACCCTGAAAGCTTCACGCTCGCAAGACCACAAGCTGACCATCGCAGAGATTCTCGAAACTCTGTCCGACGGCATGCTCCCCCTGCGGTTCTCCGCCTACGACGGCAGCGCCGCAGGCCCGGAGGACGCCCCCTACGGGCTCCACCTCAAGACGACCAGGGGCACCACGTACCTGGCGACCGCACCCGGCGACCTCGGCATGGCCCGGGCCTACGTGTCCGGCGACCTCGAGGCCCGCGGCGTCCACCCCGGCGACCCGTACGAGATCCTCCGCGTCATGGGCGACGAACTGCACTTCCGTCGCCCGTCCGCGCTCACACTCGCCGCCATCACCCGGTCGCTCGGCTGGGATCTGCTGCGCCCCATCGCCCCTCCCCCGCAGGAGCACCTCCCGCGGTGGCGCCGGGTCGCAGAAGGCTTGCGGCACTCCAAGTCCCGCGACGCCGAGGTCATCCACCACCACTACGACGTCTCGAACACGTTCTACGAGTACGTCCTCGGCCCGTCCATGACGTACACGTGCGCGTGTTACGAGAACGCCGAGCAGACCCTCGAAGAGGCGCAGGAAAACAAGTACCGCCTCGTCTTCGAGAAGCTCGGCCTCCAGCCCGGCGACCGCCTGCTCGACATCGGTTGCGGCTGGGGATCGATGGTCCGGTTCGCCGCACGCCGCGGCGTCAAGGTCATCGGCGTCACCCTGTCCCGCGAACAAGCCGAATGGGCGCAGAAGGCCATCGCCGAAGAGGGGCTGTCCGACCTCGCCGAGGTCCGGTTCTCCGACTACCGCGATGTCCCCGAGACCGGCTTCGACGCCATCTCCTCCATCGGCCTGACCGAGCACATCGGCGTCGGCAACTACCCCGCCTACTTCGGACTGCTGCAGAGCAAACTCCGCGAAGGCGGCCGGCTGCTGAACCACTGCATCACCCGGCCCGACAACCAGAGTCAGGCCCGCGCAGGCGGGTTCATCGACCGGTACGTGTTCCCCGACGGCGAACTCACCGGCTCCGGACGCATCATCTCCGAGATCCAGAACGTCGGACTCGAGGTGCGGCACGAGGAGAACCTGCGCGAACACTACGCACTCACCCTCGCCGGATGGTGCCAGAACCTGGTCGACAACTGGGATGCCTGCGTCGCAGAGGTCGGGGAAGGCACCGCCCGCGTGTGGGGCCTCTACATGGCCGGGTCGCGACTCGGCTTCGAACGCAACGTCGTTCAGCTGCACCAGGTCCTCGCCGTCAAGCTCGGGCCGAAGGGCGAGGCGCACGTCCCGCTCCGGCCGTGGTGGAAGTAGGCGGCTCCGCCGCTCGTGCGCCTTTTTGGTAGCTACGGCAACCAGAAAGGCGCACAGGCCCGGCAGGGAATTTCGCCGGGCCTGCTCCACCCCTCCCGCACGAGCACGGTCTCCACTTCACGGGCTACGACGCACGGATTCTTCGTCACCTCGTCGAACCCGTAGACGAGTCGCGGCCGCCCCTGCAGTTCCGCCGCGTTGTCGCGTCGACGGTCCCGGAACGCCACCTCCGCCATGGCGTGCGCGCGGCGACCGTCGAGCCGCACGATGAGCGGCACGCCGTGGTCGGAGTAGTCGCAGTCCTCGAAGAGGGTGCGGCCATCCACGACCACGGGTGACTGGCGCCGCGCCCGCGGAAGCCCGTGCGCGTCCTCGACGTCGGTGGCGTAGCGGTATTCGAGCACGGACTGCACCCCGTCTGCGAGTAGTCGTACCGCGTCTGTGAGCGTCTTGCGGTATCGGCGCGGCCGCCGCTCCTCCATGCGTCGTCGAATGTCGCGCAGAGGGATCCGGGCATTGGTCACGAGGGCGATGAGACGGGTGAAGGCGTCCCGCGCCGTCGGTTCGGCGATCGCCACATCCAACGCGGTGTCCGCCCTCGACGTCCGCGGCTGGTCCGTGTCGACGGCAATGTATTCGTGCGCCCTCGACCGATGCACGACGACACCGGGATGCAGTGACGACGACAGCGCGATCGGATTGCCCGGCTTACGCGACGGACGCATGCCCGTCGCGCTCTGGCACCGCGAAGACTTCCCGTAGGGCACCGTGATGTGTATCGGTTCGCCGTCGCGGACGCGAACCATCCCCCATTCCTCCGCGGCGGTGATGTGGCTGAGCATCGAGTGGCCGCCACCGTAGAGAAGGGCGGCCGAAAGGATCATTTCCCGGGTCAACGGGCCGTTGGTGACGGCATAGACGCCCTGGAGCACCCGGCGCCACTGACCAGAGTCCAGCAGATGCCGCACCCGGCCCCGCGTGAAGCCGAAGGGCTCGAGTTGGGATTGCGTGACGAGCCCGAACTGAGTGTCGACGAGGCGTTGAAAGTCGTGGTGATCGATGTCTGTCATACGGCGCATCGTGCGATGCGCGTCCGACTCCGATGCCGACAAAAACGCGGTTATCCACTCTTCCTGTGGATAACCGCGAAGTTGTGGATAACCCTCCCCGTGCGCCTTTTTGGTTGTTGCAGCTACCAAAAAGGCGCACGGGCGGCGGAGCCGCCTACGCCTTCAGCGACGCCGGCGGGGTGAAGCGCTCGCCGTACTTGGCGGCGAGTTCTTCGGCGCGCTTGACGAAGCCGGCCTGGCCGCCTTCGTAGCCCTGGATGTACTGCGACACACCGCCGGTCCAGGCGGGGAAGCCGATGCCCATGATGGAGCCGATGTTGGCGTCGGCGGTGGTGAGGAGCACGCCCTCGTCGAAGCATTTCTGCGTTTCGATGGCCTCGATGAACAGCATGCGCTCGATGAGGTCCTGGAACGGGACTTCGAGTTCCTTGGAACCGAAGTTCTCCCGCAGCCCGGGCCACAGGCCGGTGCGCTTGCCGTCGGCGTAGTCGTAGAAGCCTGCGCCGCCGAGTTTGCCCTTGCGGTCGAACTTATCGACCATCGTGTTGATGACGTCGCCTGCCGGGTCGGCGGGCAGTTCCTTGCCTTCGGCCTTCGCGGCTTCCGCGGTTTCCTTGCGGATTTTCTGCATCAGCGTCAGGTTCAGCTCGTCGGACAGCTGCAGCGGTGCCGCCGGGTAGCCG
Organism: Rhodococcus sp. T7; assembly: GCF_009872365.1. NCBI lineage: Bacteria > Bacillati > Actinomycetota > Actinomycetes > Mycobacteriales > Nocardiaceae > Rhodococcus > Rhodococcus sp. T7. Next base: position 110,183 of record NZ_WXYH01000111.1, on the reverse strand, counting down.
GCCTGCATGCCTGCCTGTTCGATGGTGGCGGGCTCGATGCCCTCCGCGAGCATGGCGATGGCCTCGTTGATGAACGTGCCGATGACGCGGGAGGTGAAGAAGCCGCGGGAGTCGTTGACGACGATCGGCGTCTTGCGGATGGCCTGCACGTAGTCGAAGACGCGGGCGAGGGCCTCGTCGGATGTCTTCTCGCCGCGGATGATCTCGACGAGCGGCATCTTGTCGACGGGCGAGAAGAAGTGGATTCCGATGAAGTCCTCTTGGCGCTTCACACCGGTCGCGAGGCCGGTGATCGGCAGCGTCGACGTGTTCGAGCCGAGCAGCGCCTTCGGGTCGACGATGTCTTCGATCTCCTGGAACACCTTGTGCTTGAGGTCCTGCGATTCGAACACGGCCTCGATGACGAAGTCGACACCGGCGAAGTCGGCGGGGTCGGCGGTCGGCGTGATGCGGTCGAGGAGCGTCTTCGACTTCTCCTCGGTGGTCTTGCCCCGCGACAGCGCCTTGGCCTCGATGCCCTCGGAGTACGCCTTGCCCTTGTTGGCGGCCTCGATGGTGACGTCCTTGAGGACGACGTCGAAGCCGGCTTTCGCGGAGACGTAGGCGATTCCGGCGCCCATCATGCCGGCGCCGAGCACACCGACCTTGGTGATCGGGGTCTTCTCGATGCCCTCGGGGCGGGACGCGCCGGAGTTGATGGCCTGCAGGTCGAAGAAGAACGCCTGGATCATGTTCTTCGCGACCTGTCCCGTGACCAGCGACGTGAAGTAGCGGGCCTCGATGAGGAGCGCGTTGTCGATGTCGACCTGCGATCCCTCGACGGCGGCGGCCATGATGGCGCGCGGTGCCGGCATGGGTGCACCCTTGAGCTGCTTGCGCAGGTTCGCGGGGAACGCGGGCAGGTTCGCGGCGAACGCCGGGGTGGACGGGGTGCCGCCGGGGATCCGGTAGCCCTTCTTGTCCCACGGCTGGACGCCGCCCTCGGGGTTGGCCTTGATCCACGCCTTCGCGGCGGGCACCAACTCGTCGACGGAGGCGACGACCTCGTCGACGAGTCCGACCTCCTTCGCCTGCACCGGTCCGCGCTGTTGGCCCTGGAGCAGCACCTGCATGAGAGCGTTCTGCAGACCGAGCATGCGGACGGTGCGCACGACGCCACCGCCGCCGGGCAGCAGACCGAGGGTGACCTCGGGCAGGCCGATCTTGACGCCCTTCACGTCGGCGGCGACGCGGTGATGCGTGGCCAGGGCGATCTCGAGTCCGCCACCGAGTGCGGCGCCGTTGATGGCGGCGACGACGGGCTTGCCGAGGGTCTCGAGGCGGCGCAGGTCCGACTTGATCGCGACGCTGTGGCTGTAGATCTCGTCGGCGTTCTCCGGGCCGACCTTGATCATGTTCTTCAGGTCGCCACCGGCGAAGAACGTCTTCTTTCCGGACGTGATCACGACACCGGTGATGGAGTCCTTCTCGTCGACGAGGCGGTCGACGGTCGCCTTCATCGAGGAGATGTAGGCGTCGTTCATGGTGTTCGCGCCCTGGTTGGGATCGTCGATGGTGAGCACGACGATGCCGTCGGCGTCCTGCTCCCAGTTGATGATGTTCTGCTCGCTCACTGCTTCAAGTCTCCTGATGGTCCGGGCGGTCAGACGCGCTCGATGATGGTGGCGACGCCCATACCGCCGCCGATGCACAGGGTGATGAGGGCGTACCGGGCATTCCGGCGCTCGAGCTCGTCGATCATCGTGCCGGTGATCATGGCGCCGGTGGCTCCGAGCGGGTGGCCCATGGCGATGGCACCGCCGTTGACGTTGAGCTTCTCGTCGGGGATGTTCAGGTCCTTCTGGAACTTGAGCACGACGGACGCGAACGCCTCGTTGATCTCGAACAGGTCGATGTCGTCGACGGTCAGACCGGCGGCGGCGAGCACCTTCTTCGAGGCCGGGGTCGGGCCGGTGAGCATGATCGTGGAGTCGGCACCGCTGGTGGCCGTCGCGACCACGCGGGCGCGCGGGGTCAGGCTCATGTCCTTGCCGGCCTGCTCGGACCCGACGAGGACCAGTGCGGCCCCGTCGACGATGCCGGAGCTGTTGCCGCCGTGGTGGACGTGGTTGATCTTCTCGACCCAGTGGTACTTCTGCAGCGACACCGCGTCGAAGCCGCCCATCTCGCCGACACCGGCGAAGGACGGGTTGAGGCCCGCGAGGTTCTCGAGGGTGGTGCCGGGACGCATGTGCTCGTCCTGGTCGAGGACGACGAGGCCGTTGATGTCCTTGACCGGGACGACGGACTTGGCGAAGTAGCCGCCGGTCCACGCCTTCGCGGCGAGGTCCTGCGAGCGGACGGCGTACGCGTCGACGTCCTCGCGGGAGAAGCCCTCGATGGTGGCGATCAGGTCGGCGCCCACACCCTGGGGGACGAAGTAGTTGTCATAGTTGGTGGCCGGGTCGAGCGCCCACGGTCCGCCGTCGGAGCCCATCGGCACGCGGGACATCGATTCGACGCCACCGGCGATGACCAGTTCGTCCCAGCCGGACCGCACCTTCTGCGCGGCGGTGTTGACGGCCTCGAGGCCGGACGCGCAGAACCGGTTCAGCTGGACGCCGCCGACGGTGTCGGGCAGTCCGGCGTCGTTGACGGCGACGCGGGCAATGTCCATGCCCTGGTCGCCGACGGGGGTGACGACGCCGAGGACCAGGTCCGAGATGCGATCCTCGTCCAGGTCGGGGAAGCGGGCGCGGAGCTCGTCGATCAGGCCGGTGACCAGCGAGATCGGCTTGACCGAGTGCAGCGAACCGGTCTTCTTTCCGCGGCCGCGCGGGGTCCGGATGGCTTCATAAATGAATGCCTCTGTGGTCACTGTGGAGTGTTCCTTCCTTATCTGCGTCGACGCCGACCGTGCACACGGCGCTCTGCACGGGGCATACCCCGGCACTCCACCTTAGAACGTGTTGCAAAACAGTAGGAAGGACCGAAGCGATCCTGGATCGTGACCCAGGCGATCACAACCGGCCGGCCTCGTGCTCGAACTGCAGGATGCGCAGCCGGCGTGACTGGACGGGGCCGTCCGGTTCAGCCCTCGAGCTTCTTGGCCCCGAGCATGTCCTTGAGCAGTTCGAACGCCACGTCCTCCGGGTCGCGGCGAGTCGCGGGATCGGCGGGTTCCGCCGCCTCCTTGAACATCTCTTCTTCGTCCTCGGGTGTGGAGACGGGCGGCGTCGACGCCGAAGCCTCGTAGTCGATAGGCCCGGGATCGTCCGGGTAGTCGGGTGCCTCCGGAGGAGGAATGTCGTCGTCCGGTTCGGACGACGGGCGTGCCTGCGCCGCACCGGGACCCGCGTCGGTGCGCCGGCCGTCGGACTGCTGCTGCGGCGGCCGCTGCGCACTCCTCTCCTGGCTGGGCCGGGAGAACCGGGGTGCGCCCGCCGGCTTCGTCAGGGCCGCAGCGGCCTTCGCGATCGGCGGGGGCGGCGCCGTCGGGGCACCGGCCTGGTACTCCACTTCCCAGGTGCCGCCGAACATCTCGGACAGCACCTCGGTGATCACCTGGGCGTTGTGCGGCGACGCGATCCGGGCACCCAGGTTGGGGACCGGGTGCGCCAGGATCAGGCGGTTGCCCTGCACATCGTGCACCGTGGCGGCCGACAACATGGCGGGCAGAATTTTGTTCCGCTGACTCACCTTCTCGCGCAGCGAATTCCAGGCCTCGCGCAGGGTCGCAGCATCCGGACCCGCGGACGCTGCGGGGGCCGCCTCCACCTCGGGTGCGAGCGGCGGCTCCGGCTCCGGTTCGGGAGTCGGCTCCGGCGCGGGAGCGGGCGCCGGCTCAGGCGCGGGTGCAGGAGTCGGCTCGGGTTCCGGGACCGGAACGGGAGAGGGCCCGGGCTCGGGCGCCGGTTCGGGCACGGGCTGCGGCGTCGGCTCGGGTGCCGGCGTCGGCTCCGGAACGGGCGTCGGTTCGGGCTGCGGCGTCGGCTCCGGTTCTGGAACGGGAGCGGGCTCGGGCTCCGGAACGGGCCGCGGCATCGGCTCGGGTTCCGGCTCGGGCGGCGGGGGCACGGTGGCCGCCGCGGCCTGGCGCATCGACGGTCGCTGGAACTTCGGCTCCGGTTCCGGCTCGGCGGGCGGTTGCGGCGCGCGCTCCGATGCCGCCGCGGGCCGCTCGGCTGCGGCGGCGGCCGGCGCGGAGCCTGCGGGCGGAAGTCCGCGCTCGACACGTTCGAGCCGCTGCAGCACGGCCGACTCCGCATCGGACGCCGACGGCAGCAGCATCCGGGCGCACATCACTTCGAGCAGCAGGCGGGGGGCGGTGGCGCCGCGCATCTCGCCGAGACCGGCGTGGATCCCCTCGGCGTACCGGGTGAGCGTGGCGGGGCCGATCCGCTGGACCTGGGCGCGCATGTTCTCGAGCACGTCACCGGGAGCGTCGACGAGGCCGCGTTCGGCGGCGTCGGGGACCGCCTGCATCAGGATCAGGTCGCGCAGGCGCTCGAGCAGGTCGACGGCGAACCGGCGCGGATCGTGCCCGGCGTCCATGACGCGGTCGACCGTCCCGAACAGCGCGGCGCCGTCGCCGGTGGCCAGCGCGTCCACGGCGTCGTCGATCAGCGCGACGTCGGTGACGCCGAGCAGGGCGAGCGCGCGCGGGTAGGTGACGCCCTCCTCGCCCGCGCCGGCGAGGAGCTGGTCGAGGATGCTCAGCGAGTCACGCGGGGACCCGCCGCCGGCGCGGATGACCAGCGGATACACCGGGTCGGCGACCGGAACACTCTCCTGCTGGCAGATCTTCTCCAGCAGCCCGCGCATCGTCGTGGGCGCGAGCAGCCGGAACGGGTAGTGATGAGTGCGCGAACGGATGGTCGGCAGCACCTTCTCGGGTTCGGTGGTCGCGAAGATGAAGATGAGGTGCTCCGGCGGCTCCTCGACGATCTTGAGGAGCGCGTTGAAACCCGCCGTGGTGACCATGTGGGCCTCGTCCACGATGAACACCCGGTACCGGGACTCGGCGGGCGCGTAGAACGCGCGGTCGCGCAGCTCACGGGTGTCGTCGACGCCACCGTGGCTGGCCGCGTCGAGTTCGGTGACGTCGAGGTTGCCCGACCCGCCGGGGCCGAGCGCCACGCACGAGGGGCACTGGCCGCACGGCGTCGAGGTCGGCCCCTCCACGCAGTTCAGCGATCGGGCCAGGATGCGGGCAGACGACGTCTTGCCACAGCCGCGGGGACCGGAGAACAGATACGCGTGGTTGATCCGTCCGGCGTCGAGAGCGGTGCTCAGTGGTTCGGTGACGTGCTCCTGCCCCACCACCTCGGCGAAGGATGCGGGTCGGTACTTCCGGTACAGGGCCACGCGGAAAGACTACCGGCGGGCCCCGACAGTCCGGTCCGGGTGGTCGAAGCGCCTGCTCGGCACCCGCTCGGGGCGCTACTCACAGGTAGGAATCCGGACCTGACCGCATTGCGTAACACGTTCGCAACGCATCGGCATCACAGTTGAAACGGCCCGCGGCCATCGTGAATTTCCGCACCGGGTTTCGTCCGGGTGTGTGAGGAGAATGTCGTGCCTGCAATCGACGCCGGAGCAACCGCCTGGCTTCTGATCAGTACCGCGCTGGTCCTGCTGATGACCCCGGGGCTCGCCCTGTTCTACGGCGGGATGGTCCGCTCCACCGGCGTACTGAACATGATCATGATGAGCTTCGTGTCGATCGCGCTCGTCACGGTCGCCTGGCTGGTGGCCGGGTACTCCCTCATCTTCGGCGACGACATCGGCGGCGGACTGATCGGCGGGCTCGAGCACGTGGGGATGGCGGGCATCGACCCGACCACCGTCCACGGGCAGGTCCCCGAGATCCTGTTCGCCACGTTCCAGCTGACGTTCGCGATCATCACCGCCGCGCTGATCAGCGGTGCGATCGCCGACCGGGCCAAGTTCTCGGCCTGGATGATCTTCGTGCCCGTGTGGGCCCTCGTCGTCTACGCACCGGTCGCGCACTGGGTGTGGAACCCGCAGGGCTGGATCGCGCAGTTCGGCGCCCTCGACTACGCGGGCGGGCTGGTCGTGGAGATCGTGTCCGGCGCGTCGGGCCTGGCGTTGGCCCTGGTCCTGGGACCGCGGCTCGGATTCAAGTCCGAGTCGATGCGCCCCCACAACCTCCCGCTGGTGCTGCTCGGTGTCGGCCTGCTCTGGTTCGGCTGGTTCGGTTTCAACGCGGGTTCGGCGCTCGCCGCCGACGGCACGGCCGCCGCGATCTTCCTGAACACGCTTGTCGCCGGGTGCACCGGCCTGCTCGGCTGGCTCCTCGTCGAGCAGAAGCGCGACGGCCACCCCACGACGTTCGGTGCGGCGTCCGGCGTCGTCGCCGGCCTGGTCGCGATCACCCCGTCCTGCGGCACCGTGAGCATGGTCGGCGCCGTGATCGTCGGTGCGGTCGCCGGTGTGGTCTGCTCGTTCGCCGTCGGCTGGAAGTTCCGCCTCGGATACGACGACTCGCTCGACGTGGTGGGAGTCCACCTCATGGGCGGCATCGTCGGCACGATCCTGATCGGCCTGCTCGCCACCGAGGTGATGACGGGCGGAGCCGAAGGCCTCCTGTACGGGGGCGGGTTCGCGCAACTCGGCAAGCAGGTGCTGGCCGTGGTCGTCGTCGCCCTGTACGCGTTCGGCGTGACGTTCGGGCTGGGCAAGCTGATCGACCGGATCTTCGGGTTCCGGGTGAGCGCCGAGGACGAGTCCTCCGGCATCGACCTCGCGTTGCACGCCGAGTCGGCGTACGAACACGGTGTGCTCGGGCACGGACCCATCGGCGGCGGCCAGGGCAACAGCGTCTTCCCGTGGATGCACGAGGCCGAACGCAGGCGGCAACTCGACGCGGAACGGAAACAGGAGCCGGACGATACGGAGTAGCGGCGGCTACTTCTTCTTCGCTGCCGCCGCCTTCTTCGCGTCGGCCTTCGCGGCCTTCTTGAACTCGCGGACCTCGTGGAGACTCTTGTCGTCCACGACGTCCGCGATCGAACGCCGGGACCCTTCGGTGCCGTAGTCGCCTGCCGCTTCGCGCCAGCCCTTCGGCTCCACCCCGATCTGCTTGCCGAGCAACGCGAGGAAGATTCGGGCCTTCTGGTCGCCGTACCCCGGCAGCGCCTTCAACCGCTTCAACACTTCTTTGCCGTCGGGGTCGCCGCTCGTCCACAGCGCCTCGACGCTGCCGTCGTAGTTCTCGACGAGGAACGCGCACAACGACTGGATACGGGTGGCCATCGATCCGGGAAAGCGGTGGACCGCGGGGGTCTGCGAGCAGACGGCCGCGAACTCCTCCGGATCCATCTCCGCGATGCGGTGCACCTCGAGACCGCCGATCCGGTCGTCGAGTTTCTTGGGGCCCGCGAATGCCGTCTCCATCGGTACCTGCTGATCGAGCAGCATCCCGATGAGCAACGCCAGCGGATCACTCGCCAGGAGTGCGTCGGCGTCCGGATCCCCTACCAGGTTCAGCGTGCGTGCCATGGTTCGATCCTGCCATCCCACGATGGGGCGGGTGCGCCCTTCACCGCGACGCGCGGATTATTCACAGAGTTATCCACATCACTGCATTACCGGTGCGTAACCCAGCATCGACGCCACGCCGGCGGTCGGTCCGTCGCGCCAGTGCAGCGCGTCGTGGCCCCCGCAGAACTCGCGGAGGCGCACGTCGTGGCCGGTGCAGGCCAGCGGCCCGGTCTTCACGAACGCTGTGCGATAGCGGTCGGCCCGTGTCGGCGCGGTGGATACCGGGTACCCCTACGGTCAAGGGACTCCGGTCCAAGCGCACGAGCCGTAAGGACACCCGATGGCCCAGCACGAAACGAACAAAGCCGGTGGGATGAGCCGGGCCGTGGACAAGGCAACCGACAGCACCACTTTCGAACGGGTGGCGCGGGCGGGCCACGTGATGAGCGGCTTCGTGCACCTGCTGATCGCGTACATCATCGTTCAGCTCGCCTTCGGTAGCGGTGGCAACGCCGACCAGTCCGGGGCGCTGGGCACGCTGGCCTCCAAACCCGGCGGCCGGTTCGCGTTGTGGGTGGCGACGGTCGCGTTCATCGCCATGGCGCTGTGGCGACTCGCCGAAACGGTTCTCGGCCCCCACGCCACCGAGAAGTCCGGCGACAGCGACGACACGTCGCTGCTCGACCGCGCGAAGGCCTTCGGCCTGGCCGTCGTCTACTTCGCGTTCGCCTTCTCGTCGTACCAGTTCGCGAGCGGCGGCGGGAAATCGAGCGGTCAGCAGAACGCCGGAATGAGTGCGCGACTCATGGAGTCCGGGGCAGGCAAGACCCTCCTCGTGGTCGTGGGCCTCGTCGCCATCGCGATCGGCGGCTACCACATCTACAAGGGAGCGGCGAAGAACTTCCTGGACGACCTGAAGGGCACCCCGTCGAAATTCGTCGAACCGCTCGGGGTGGTCGGCTACGTGGCCAAGGGCCTCGTCATCGCCGGCGCGGGTGTGCTGGTGATCGTGGCGGTCTTCAACTCCGACCCGTCCAAGGCGACGGGCATCGACGGCGCGGTGAAGACCCTCGGCTCGGCGCCGTTCGGGCAGTTCCTACTGGTCCTCGCCGCGTTGGGGATCGCCGCGTACGGCCTGTACAGCTTCGTGATGGCGCGCTACGCCAGGATGTAGAGACACGTCCGGCCGCTCACCTGAAACAGGTGAGCGGCCGGACGTCTATTTCTAGGACTTCGGCAGATCCAGGCGAGATTCGGTGGCAGCGAGCAGCACGCACGTGGCGACACCGTTCATCGACTTGTCCAGATCGTCCATCGACGGGAAGCTCGGCGCGAGCCGGATGTTCTTGTCCTCCGGGTCGATTCCGTACGGGAACGCCGATCCGGCGGCGGTGAGCGCAATCCCCGCCTCCTTCGCCAGGGCGATGACGCGCTTCGCGGTGCCCTCGACGACGTCCAGGCTGATGAAGTATCCGCCCTTCGGCTCCGTCCACGACGCCACCTTCGACGCCCCGAGACGGTCCTCGAGGATCTTCAGGACGAGCGCGAACTTCGGCGCCAGGATCTCGCGGTGCTTCTCCATGTGGGCGCGGACACCGTCGGCGTCACCGAAGAACCGCAGGTGACGCAGCTGGTTCAGCTTGTCCGGTCCGATGCTCTTCTTGCCGAGGAACTTCTGGTACCAGGCCAGGTTCGCGGTCGAGGAACCGAAGAAGCTGACGCCCGCACCGGCGAACGTGATCTTCGACGTCGACGCGAACACGAGCGGCCGGTTCGGGTGACCCGCCTCCGCGGCCATCCCCAGGATGTCCAGCGACGGTGCCGTCTCGCCGACCAGCGGGTGCACCGCATAGGCGTTGTCCCAGAACAGCCGGAAGTCGGGGGCGGCGGCCGGCATCGACGCCAGCGCCCGCGTGACCTCTTCCGAGTACACCGCGCCCGTGGGGTTGGAGTAGTTGGGAACGGCCCACAGACCCTTGATCTGCGGATCGTTCGCGACGAGTTCGGCGATGACGCCGACGTCGGGGCCGTCGTGGCGCATCGGCACCGGGATCATCTCGATGCCGTAGGTCTCGGTGATCCCGAAGTGACGGTCGTAGCCGGGGGCCGGGCACAGGAACTTGACCTTCTCCTCCTGCGCCCAGGGGCGCGGGGAGTCGGGGGTGCCGTGCAGCAGGGCGAACACGACGTTGTCGTGCATGATCTCGAGGCTGGCGTTGTTGCCGGCGAGCAGGTTCTCGACGGGGATGCCGAGCAGTTCACCGAAGATCGCGCGCAGTTCCGGCAGACCGGTGAGCCCGCCGTAGTTGCGGGTGTCGGTGCCGTTGCCGTCGCGGAAGTCGCCGTCACCGGGCAGGGTCAGCAGCGCCGCCGACAGATCCAGCTGCTCGGGCGAGGGCTTGCCGCGGGTGAGGTCGAGCGTGAGCTTCTCCGTCTTCAGCTGCGCGTAGCTCGCAGTCTGGCGCTCATGCTCCGAAAGTAGTTCCTCATGGCTCATCAACCCGATCTGGGTCTGGTTGGTCATCAGGAGCGGCCTCTCACCGACATCGGGGGTCGGGTATGCGAAAGATAGGGGACCCCGCGCACCCGGCAGAGCCCGTTGACCCTTGCTGCCTTCCGGCCCTGGGGGAGTTCACAGGATGCGCGCCGCGCGGGATCCACCACAGAGTGTAGACGGCCTCGAGCCGCTACCGGGATCCACCCCGGCCCGCGCCCGACGCCGCACGTCAGACCACCGCCAGTGCTACGGTCGCCCCCGCATTCGGTCACCGTCGGCAAAGGATCGGGATGAAACTCAGAAGGACAGCACACGCGGCGGCCCTCGCCGTCGCCGTCGCAGCACTGTCGGCGTGCGGCGGGAGCAGCGAAGACGCGGCCACGTCCGACGCGGTCGGCTGGGACGCGGCCGAGCCGTGCTCCCTGGCGGACGACGCGACGCTCGCACCGCTCCTGACCGCAGGCGCCGGCGAGGGCACCGCCACCGACAGTCCGGAGCGTCGCGCGTGCACGTGGGGCAAACCCGAGGCGCTGAACACTGTGACCGTCACCACCACGAGCGCGCCGGAACCGGTCGACCCGCTGCGCACGATCGACGTCGGCGGACTCGAGGGCCGGGCGCTCGCCGAGAGCAAGTACCAATGCATCCTCGAGGTCACCACCGACGCGGGCACCCTGTCGATCGAGACGAAATTCGGCCTGGATGCGACCGCGAACCCGGACACGTCCTGTGACCGTTCCGTGCCGCTCGCCGAGCACGCCCTCGGTCAGCTGAAGTGGGCGTAGAACCTGCGGCCACCTGGTCGTTTAACGGTGAGCCGTCGTCGTTGGGTATGCTCCTCCACGGAGGATTCGCCTAGTGGCCTATGGCGCTCGCCTGGAACGCGGGTTGGGTTAACGCCCTCAGGGGTTCAAATCCCCTATCCTCCGCCACAGGAACCCCTGTGAACCGCTGAAAAGTGGTTCACAGGGGTTTCTTGCATCTCCGGGCAAACCTCAGGCGCCGCCCTCGGAGCACCGCCTGCGGACCCTTCCGGACCGGGAATCCCAGGCCACGACAGGCACAACCCGTTATCTCCCTGTTATCGTCTCCGGTGCAGCGTTCGCTGTGCAGTGTCTGTTACGAGATAGAAGGACATTCGGATGGCGATACGTCGCACCCGCGCGCTGATCGTGGGACTGGTCGCAGTGTTGGCATCGGGCCTCGTGTCCGTACTGGCCGGAACCGGCATCGCGCATGCCGACTCGGCCCTGATCTCGGTGTACTCACCGTCGATGGACAAGGACATTCCCGTCAAGGTGCTCAAGGCCGCCGGTGGCGGTCCCGCGCCGACGCTGTACCTGCTCGACGGTCTGCGCGCGCCGGACGACAACAACGGCTGGCTGATCGAGACCGACGTGGAGAATTTCTTCGCCGGCAAGCACGTCAACGTCGTCATCCCGTTCGGCGGCGGCGGCACCTTCTACTCCGACTGGCTGCGCGACGACCCGAAGCTGGGCCGCGTCAAGTGGGAAACGTTCCTGACCAAGGAACTGCCCCCGGTGATGGCGTCGCAGTTCGGCAGCGACGGCGTGAACAACGCGGTCGCGGGTCTGTCGATGAGCGGCACCTCCGCATTGAACCTCGCGATTCACCGCCCTGACTTCTACAAGGCGGTCGCGTCGTACAGCGGGTACCCGACGGCCAGCTCGCCCGGCTTCGCGCAGGGCATCCAGGTTTCGGTCGCCCAGATGGGCGGCGACGCGCTGAACATGTGGGGCTTCTGGCCGTCCGCCGCCTGGATCCACAACGATCCGCTGCTCAACGTCGGCGCGCTGCGCGGCAAGTCCGTCTACATCTCGTCCGGTGCGGGTTCCGCGGCAGGCGATCCCACCGTCGACCCGGACAGCAAGTCGTTCGATCCGGTGAAGTTCTCGCAAACTGTTCCCCTCGAGACCGCCTCGGGTCTGAGCAGTCGGACGTTCGTGCCCGCGGCGCAGCGCGCAGGCGCCAAGCTGCAGACGCACATCGCCGACGAGGGCCTGCACACGTGGAACTACTGGCAGGACCGGCTGCACGAGTCCTGGGCCAACACGCTCGCGCCCGCGCTCGGCACGTCCTAGTCGAGGCGATCCGATCACCTGAACTACGCCACAGCGGCCCCCGATCCACGGATCGGGGGCCGCTGTCGTTCACCGCGGTGTTTGATGTGTGATGTGCCGATCGACGAGAGCAGACGGATGCTCGTGCTGGCGGTGGTGTTGTCTGCGCTGGCCGGCTACGTCGACGCGCTCGGATTCATCACGCTCGGCGGGTTCTTCGTCGCGTTCATGAGCGGCAATCTCACCCGGTTCAGTGTCGGGTTCGCGGACGCGGAATGGGCGCATGCGCTGACGGCTGCCGCGGTGATCGGCATGTTCGTCCTCGGTTGCGCCCTGGGCGCCGTGGTCGTGCACCTGTCCGATCGCAGGCGGCTGTCCGTCCGGACGACGGTGCTCGCCGTCGTGTCCGGGCTCCTGATCGCGGGCGCCGTCGCCGCGACCGTCGGGGCGAGCACCGTGGCCGTCGGCGCGATGCTGCTCGCCATGGGCGCCGAGAACTCCTTCTTCCAGAAGGACGGCGAGGTCACCATCGGCCTCACCTACATGACGGGCGCCCTCGTGAAGATGGGCCACCGGCTGGCCGCGGCGCTGTTCGGCGGGCCGCGGTGGGCGTGGCTACGACATTTCGCGCTGTGGGCGGGCCTGGTGGCAGGAGCGGTGACGGGCGCTCTCGCACACCACTGGATCGGGCTGGACGCCCTGTGGTTCGCCGCCGCGCTGTCGGCGGCGCTGACCGTCACCGTCCACCTCAGGATCGAGCGTCCTACTCGCCGCCCGCAGTTGTCGTGACCGGGTTGCCTGCGGAGTCGAGGGCCCACCACACGCTGCCGACCGCCTGCCCGTATGCGTCACCGGGTTCGTTGTCGTCCTTGTAGCGGTACACGGGGCGGCCGTTCACGGTGAGCTGATGGGTGCCGTCCGCTGCCGGGATGGTGTCGACGACGACTTCCTGCAACCCCTGCACCGTCGGGTTCTCGGTCACGGAGGTGACCGGCGGCCACGACTGCAGGCACGTGTCCCGGCACGAACTGGCACCGGAGCCGACCACGTCCTTGTCGTACACGTACACCGTCATCCCACCCTCGTCGACCACCACGTCGCCGAGCGTCGTCGGTCCCATCTTCAGCACGGGTGTTCCGGGCACGGCAGGTGGGGACGTCGGCGTCGGGGACACCGGGGCGTTGCCGCCCGTGTCGCCGGAATCGGTGCGGTCGTAGGCGCAACTCGAGAAGGTCAGGCTGACGGCGACGATCGCTGCCAGCGCCCATGTTCGTTTCATGGAGTCCTCGTTCTCTGTGACGGCGAAGTGGCGGGCCTCCGGGGAACCTCTGCGGACCCGTGCATACAGTTCACCTCGAGTTGCGCGCCGGTGCGGGCACTTCGGGCGATGTGACGGGCCCGCACGTGTCGGTATCGGCGATTAGGCTCCCGTGCATGGGCTGGTACACGCCGACCTCGCCGTCACCCGACCTCGCAGGCACCCTCGTGTGCGGGTGGTCTGCGCGCACGCAGGGCGAGCACCTGCTGGTGCCCGACGCCTGCATGGACATCCTGTGGATCCGGGGTGCAGGGATCCGGGTGTGCGGTCCCGAGACCACGGCGTGGTCGTTCACGCTGCCGCCCGGCACCGAATCCGTCGGTGTCCGTTTCCGTCCCGGCGCCGCCTCGCATCTGCTGCGGACGTCGGCGGCCGAGGTCCGCAACCTCCGGGTCGGCCTCGGCGACGTACTCGGGTCCACGTGGGAGCGGACGCTGACCGACCGGCTCGACAACGCGTCCGGCTACGCGGAACGAATCGCCCTGTTCGAGAACGCCGTGCGCGCGTGGCGGAACCGCGGACCGGAGGCCGACCCGCTGATCGGCACCGTGCGGCAGGCCCTGGGACGGCAGTCGTGGAACGTCGGGGCGCTCGCCGACGCCGCCTCCGTCACGGAACGGCAACTGCAGCGGCGATGCAACGACGCGTTCGGATACGGTCCCGCGACGCTCCGCGGAATCCTGCGGCTGCAACGGTTCATGGCGCTGGCGCAGTCGGGAACGCGGACCGGGCTCGCCGAACTGGCCGCCACCGCCGGCTACAGCGATCAGGCGCACCTGTCGCGGGAATGCCGGCGGATCTCCTCGCTCACCCCGTCCGACCTGCTCGCCGGTGAGGCCCCCGACTGGCACGGGACGGATTCCGTCGTCGATGTCGGAAATGTTCAAGCCCGCGGGCGCCGGACGGGAGAAGAATCGGCAGCATGACCTCGACAACCGAAACCCCCGCAGCCCATTACCGCGACCTCGCCGCCAAATTCACAAAGCGTGTCGAATCCGTGCCCGCCGCACGCTGGGACGACCCGTCTCCGTGCGACGGCTGGACGGCCCGCGACATCGTGCGGCACGTGATCGACACGCAGCGCTACATCGTCACCGTCGTCGATCTGGAACTGCCGGAGCCGCCGTCCGTCGACGACGACCCGGTTGCCGCGTGGGCGTCGACGCGCGACGGCATGCAGGAGATCCTGGACGACTCGGCCAAGGCGGGCCGCGAGTACGACGGGCACTTCGGCCGCACCGAACTCGGCAAGACCGTCGACAGCTTCTACTGCTTCGACCTGGTGGTGCACGGCTGGGACCTCGCGCGGGCCACCGGCCTCGACGAGACCATCCCCGCCGACGACCTGACCTGGGTGGGCGGCGTCGCGGAGCAACTGGGCGACAACATCCGCACGGCCGGAGTGTGTGGCCCTGCCGTGGACGTCCCCGCGGATTCCGACGAGCAGACCCGGGTCCTGGCATTCCTCGGCCGCAAGGCCTGACGGCGCTTCCACCCCACCCCTGCCCGGCCGCGCTTGTAACCTCGAGTCATGAGCGTGCCGGGCAGGATTGCCGCGCTGACGGCGGTGTCACTGGCCGCTGTGCTGCTCGGCGGTGACGTGGTCGCGGTGGCCGATCCCGAACCCCGGGGTGCGTCCGGTCTGCCCGCCCGCGGCCTGGTCACGTCGGCGCCGCTCACGTCGGCGCTGATGTTCACCGGGACCACCGGCGAGGCCACGCCGTCGCAGCGGGTTCCGGGTGCGGAGGCGGACGGGATGTCGGCCACCGGTCACGACTTCGGCAAATACCCGTACATGCGGTACGAGGTCCGGTTCGGTCCGGACACCGCGGGCTCGGACGTGACGTGGCACGGACGTTCGGTGAATCTCGACGACCTCGCGATGCACGTGTGGGACGAGGCGGCGCAGAGCTGGGGTGAACCGGTCGCGACAGCGCAGCCGTCCGAGCCGGGCGGTCCGGTCTCTCTGACCACCCGGATCGAAAATCAGGACGCCGCCCAGATCCTCGTCATCGACAGCCCGCGACGGGACCGGAGTTTCCGCGAGGCCAACGCGACCGCCGATCAGCAGTTCGCCGACCCGGACACGTACGACTTCGCGTTGCAGCACATCTCCGACACCCAGTACGTGTCCCGGGACCGGCCGGAGGTGTACTTCGACATGACCCGCTGGACCGCCGACAACGCCGCCGAACGCAAGATCGCGTATTCGATGCACACCGGCGACCTCGTCCAGAGCTGGATACGTCCGGGGGCGCCCGAGTCCCGCGCGCGCCCCGAGTTCGAGGTGGCGGACCGGGCGATGGCAACGCTCGAGGACGCCGGCGTCCCGTACGGCGTCCTGCCCGGCAACCACGACAACCTGTGGAACGTGGGCGGACGGCTGATTCCCGGCGAGCACGAGAAGAACCACGCCCTCTACAACGAGTTCTTCGGCCCGTGGCGGTTCCGCGACCAGCCGTACTGGGGTGAATCCGTCACGGACACGGACAATTCGGCGCACTACGACCTGCTCGACATCGCAGGCGCGAAATTCCTGATGCTCTACATCGGCTACAACCCGCCCGAGCACGTGCTGCAGTGGGCCGAGGACGTGCTCGCCGCCCACCCGGACCGCAACGTGGTGATCGGCAGCCACTACTACCTGGACGAGGACGGCTCGCTGCGGATGAGCGGGTTCGGCGACATCGGTACCAGTGCGGGACAGCAGATCTGGAACCGGCTCGTCGTCCCGTTCGACACGGTGTTCCTGGTCCTCGCGGGGCACGTCGACGGGCAGACGACGGTCACCGACCGGAAGGTGGGCGACACCGACCGGAAGGTCGTGGAGTTGCTCGCCGACTACCAGTACTTCACCGTGAACGGTCTCCGCGAGACCGGATTCCAGCGCCTGCTGCAGTTCGACGTCGACGGCGGAACCCTCGCGGTCACGACGCACTCCCCGACCCTGGACAGCTTCCGGGTGGAGGACTTCGATCCGCAGCGCCGCTACGTGCCCGGTGACGGCGACTTCGTCACCGACGTGGAATTGCGGGCCGACCTGCCGCGCGCCGTCATACCCGCGCCCTGAGATATAGGTCGACGGACGACGCGCTCAGGCGTCCGGCGTGGCGACGGCGCGCGTCACGAGATCGGCGATGAGCCGCTCGGTGTCGACGCCCTCGAGCACCCCGGGCAGCGTCAGGTGCTCGACGATGAGCGCATTCATCGCGAGGTAGAGCATCAGCACGGTGCTGCGGTCGCCGGGCAGTCCCGAGCCCAGGTGAAACCCGATGTCGTGCTCCAGGTTGCCGGAGATGGTGCGGGTCAGGGTGGTGCGCAGTTCGGGACGACGGACCGCTTCGAGCCGCAACTCCTGCAGCGCGAGGTAACCCGTCCGGTCGCGGGTGATCCGGCCGAACAATCCCTGCATGTACTCGATCGCGAGGTCGAGATTCTGCGGCTTGCGGACGCTTTCCTCGATCACCGAGGGGTCGGGACCCATGCGCTCGTGGATCCGCTTGCCGACCTGGTCGAACAGGTCGTCGCGGCTGGCGAAGTAGTTGGAGGCCGTCCCCTTGGGAACGTTCGCCTCGACGTCGACGGCACGGAACGTGAGGCCGCGCGCACCCTCTCGCGCGAGCACTTCGATCGCCGCGTTCACGAGCGCCGCACGTCGTTCCGGATTCTGCGCCATCGACACTCCTCGAAAAAGAACTTGCAACCACTGTAGTCATAGTACTACAAATGGAGTAGTTACCGACCGCGGGAGGACTCACATGCGAAAACTCGTCTACTACGTCGCCACCACCATCGACGGATTCATCGCCGGCGCCGACGGCGCGGACCCCAGCGGCACCGTCTTCGAACTCGAGGGTGATCACATGCCCGCGATGATCGCGGAGTACCCCGAGACGGTCCCCACCCACGTTCGGGCAGCGATGGGAATCGAGGCCACCAACCGGCATTTCGACACCGTGCTCATGGGCCGCGCCAGTTACCAGCCCGGCCTCGACCTCGGCGTGGCCAGCCCGTACGCGCATCTGCGGCAGTACGTGTTCTCGACGACGATCACCGAGTCGCCCGATCCGGGCGTCGAGATCGTGGCGGGCGATCCGATCGAGAAGGTGCGCGAACTCAAGAAGGAGGACGGCAAGGACATCTGGTTGTGCGGCGGCGGGAAGCTGGCCGCCGCGGTGCAACCCGAGGTCGACGAGCTCCGGATCAAGCTCAACCCCGTCGCGATCGGCTCCGGCATTCCGCTGTTCGACGGCGAATTCGTCCCCCAGCGGTTCCGGCTGACCTCGACCCGCGCGTTCGAGAGCGGGATGATCTTCCTGACGTACGTCCGCCGATAACCGAAAGTCACACCCGCCACTCGAGGCGACACGGGCACCTGACGCATGTATTGATTCAATACGTAAGTAATGTTCGAGGCATGCGCGAACGCCGGTACTCGTCCACCAGCCCCGAACACCTGGCTGCGGCCCTGTTCGACGTCGCGGCCGAATCGGGCCTCGAGGGCGCCAGCGTGCGCGAGGTCGCCAAGAGGGCGGGTGTGTCCATCGGCGCCGTGCAGCACCACTTCTCCACGAAGGACGAGATGTTCGCGTTCGCGCTGCGCACCCTCGTCGACAAACTGCTCACCCGCCTGTCGGAGGTCGACCGCGACGGCGACCCCGCCCAGGACCTGTTCGCCGCGATGTCGCAGTTGCTCCCCCTCGACGAGCCACGGTCGCGGGAGGCGCACGTCAGGGCGGCATTCGCCGTCCGGGCGGCCACCTCCCCGTCGCTCGCCGAGATCCGCCGCACGACCCTGTTCACCATCCGCACCGGACTGTCCGCGGTGCTCATCGGGATCGGCACGCCGGAAGCGGAAACCCGTGCGGCACTTCTCCTCGCCACCGTCGACGGCCTCGCGGTCGATGCGATCGGCAGTCCGGCGCTGTACCCGCCCGAGTACCTCGAGCACGCCCTGGAAGTCCAGATCGGCATGATTCTGCAGGGCGCCGACGTCGCGCCGTCGTCGTCGATCGAACTGGCCAGCTGATCCCTCGTCCCGATGTCACATCCGTCTCGTCAGAGTGAACCCCTGCCCCATCACGCGGAGGGTGCGGGACGGTTCGCGCCCAGCCCCTCCGGCGACCTGCACCTCGGCAACCTGCGGACGGCCGTCCTGGCGTGGCTGTTCGCCCGGTCCACCGGCCGGCGGTTCCTCATGCGCGTCGAGGACCTCGACCGCGTTCGCGACGGCGCCCGGGAGCGGCAACTCGCCGACCTCGCGGAACTCGGTCTCGACTGGGACGGCGCCGTCGTGTCGCAGTCGCACCGGCTCCCGCGGTACGACGCCGCCATCGCCGAACTCCACGCCGCCGGCCTCACGTACGAGTGCTTCTGCACGAGAAGAGAAATCCTGAAGGCGGCGTCGGCCCCGCACGCACCGCAGGGCGCCTACCCGGGGACCTGCCGCAATCTGACACCGGACGAGCGCGCCGACCGTCTCGCCGGCGGGCGACCACCGGCCCTGCGTCTGCGCGCCGCCGTCACGTCGTTCACCATCGACGACGTCCTGCACGGAACCTATTCCGGAATGGTCGACGACCTCGTGCTGCGCCGCGGCGACGGAACACCCGCCTACAACCTGGCGGTGGTCGTCGACGACGCCGCCCAGGGGGTCGACCAGGTGGTCCGCGGCGACGACCTGCTGTCGTCCGCGCCCCGCCAGGCGTACCTCGCGGGATTGCTCGGGCTCACCGCCCCCACCTATGCACACGTGGCGCTCGCACTCAACGAGGACGGCAAACGGCTCGCGAAACGCGACGGCGCCGTCACCCTCACCGACCAGAAAGCGTTGGGACGCACACCGAGCGACGTCCTCGGGGTGCTGGCGGAGTCACTCGGACTCGCGGAACCAGGCGAGGTCGTGGATCTCTCGACCCTCCTCGCCCGGTTCGACCCGGCCCGCCTGCACCGCGAACCGTGGGTCGTCAGGCCCCCGACGCCGCCGCGATCAGCATGATCACGAAGAACAGGATCCACCCGACGACGTAGGCGCCGCCGATGGCGATTCCCGCGATCGCGAGTCCGCGTCCTTCCTGACCGGACTGCTTGATCTGGCCCAGCGCCACGATGCCGAGGATGATGCCGACGATGGAGCCGACACCGTAGAAGCAACCGCCGACGATCGACGTGATCAGCGACGCGATCGCGAGACCGTTCGTCCCGCGCGACTGCGGGTAGGGCGCGCCGTACGGGTTCGGGGCGCCGTACTGCGGGGCGGGGCCACCGTATTGGCCCGCCGCCCCGTACTGATTGGGTGCGCCGCCGTACTGGTTCGGGGTGGAGTACTGATTCGGGGTGGAGTACTGATTCGGGGCGGCATACGGGTTGGGCGTCCCGTACTGCTGCCGGCCGGGGGCCCCGTACTGGTCGCCGCCGTACTGATTCGGCGCGGCATACGGATTCGGGGAAGTCCCGTACGCGCCCGGCTGCTGATAGTCGGGGTACTTCTCGGTGGGCGCCGAATAGGTGGGATAACCGGATTCGTCGACCCCGTATCCGTCGCGCGGCAACGGCGGAACCTCGCCGTAAGTGGGTGGTGTCTGCCCGTTGTACGGATTCGAATCGTCCGATCCCCCAGAATTAGTCACGATAACCAGCGTAAAGCATCAAAACCGCAGGAGAAGAAGCAGACCAAAGGGAGGCGGGTAAAGGATTGTCCACGTAGTGTTTATTCGCACTGTCACGCGCGAGCATTCAACTCTTGCTGAGGGGATCACATGACGACTGGTGGATACGACCCTAACGACAAACCCGAAGGTGGTGACCAGGGCGGATACCCTCCGCGGGGCAATCCTCCACCGCCGCCCGGCGGATATCCGCCGCCGCCGGGGAATTACCCGCCGCCGCCGCAGGGACCGCCGCCCGGCGGATATCCGCCACCGCCTCCCGGCGGAAACTATCCCCCTCCGCCCGGTGGAAACTATCCGCCGCCCCCCGGTAATTACCCGCCCCCGCAAGGACCCCCGCCCGGCGGTAATTACCCGCCGCCGCAGGGAAATTACCCGCCCCCTCCGCAGGGACCGCCGCCCGGCGGATATCCGCCGCCCCCGCCGATGTCGGATTACGGCGCCCCCGGCCAGACGCCGGGACAGTTCTCCGTGGGTGACGCGATCGGCTACGGCTGGAACAAGTTCAAGGACAACGCGCTCATCTGGATCGGCATCCTGCTGATCGCCGCCGTCATCCAGGTGGTGCTGAACCTCATCTTCGGCGGCTTCAGCACGTCGTCCGACATGAGTTCGGCGTTCTCGGTGTGGCGCATCATCGGCTCGATCGTCACCACCATCGTCGGTTACCTGATCAACGCGGCGCTCGTGCGCGGCGCACTGCACGAGGTGGACGGCAACAAGCCGGCGTTCGGATCGTTCTTCCAGTTCACCAACGTCGGGGCGATCATCATCGCCAGCGTCATCATCGGTATCGCCTCCATCATCGGTTTCTTCCTGCTCGTCATCCCGGGTCTGATCGTCGTCTTCCTGACCTGGTGGACGCTGCAGTTCGTCATCGATCAGAACGAGGACGCGATCACCGGCATCAAGTCGAGTTTCCGCACGATCTCGCAGAACGTCGGACCGGTACTGCTGCTGGCCCTGGCCCTCGTCGGCATCAACATCGTCGGTGCAATCCTCTGCGGCGTCGGACTTCTCGTCTCGATCCCGATCACGATCATCGCGTCGACCTACGCGTACCGCGTGCTCACCGGCCGTTACGTCGCGGCCTGACCGTGCGCTCCCCACGGGTGAGCGTGCTCCCGCCCCTCGGGCCGGAAGCACGCTCACCCGTTTTGCTACTCCCGTCACTCGAGTCACTCCCACCCCTTGCGTAAGGTGCTCAGGCGTCATCCGAGACGATCGAGGGGGAACACATGACTACTGGCGGATTCGATCCCAACCAGGGACAGCAGCAGTTCGGCGGGCAGCAGTACGGGCAACCGCACTACAACGGGGCGGGGCAGCAGTACGGCCAGCAGCAGTACGGCCAGCAGTTCGGCGCGCCGCCGCAGTTCGATTCGGCGCAGCAGTTCGACTCTGCACAGTTCGGCACCCAGCCGTTCGCGCCGCCCGACTTCGGGTTCAACCCGTCCCGGCCCGGCGAACTTCTTCCCCGCCTGGGCGCGCGGGTGATCGACGGCCTGATCGTCGGCATTCCGACGGCCGTGGTCACCATCGTCATCTCGCTGGTGCTGGGCACCTTCCTGGGCAGCGTCTTCGGGGCGATCCTCACCGCGGCCGCCGCCGTCGGCTACTTCGTGTTCCTCGAGACGACGCGGGGCCAGACCGTCGGCAAGCAGGTCCTGGGTCTGCGCGTCGAGGGCCCGAACGGCGGACTGCCCACCCAGCAGCAGTCGCTGACCAGGAACGGCTTCTACGTCGTCGCCGCGCTCGGCGGGTTCCCGTTCCTCGGGTTCCTGTTCGGACTGCTCGGTGTCGTCGCGGCGATCGTCATCGCCGTGACGATCAACGGCAGCCCCACCAAGCAGGGCAAGCACGACGAACTGGCGGGCGGCACGCGCGTCGTCCAGGGTTAGTCCGGGCACGACCCATCCCGCGGGTGAACGTACCTTTCAACGCCTCAGATCGGACAAAAGGTACGTTCACCCGTTCCTGATTCGCGCCTCTCCACATGCAAGTGCTTGGATTGCGGCGTGACAGCCTCAGATCAGCAGACCAAGCAAGACGACCACGCGACGTTCGCGCACGTCAGCCGGGGGTACTACCCCACGTTCGTTGCCCTCTTCACCGCG
The DNA here is from genome assembly GCF_009872365.1 of Rhodococcus sp. T7. NCBI lineage: Bacteria > Bacillati > Actinomycetota > Actinomycetes > Mycobacteriales > Nocardiaceae > Rhodococcus > Rhodococcus sp. T7. The sequence continues at coordinate 88,017 of NZ_WXYH01000111.1, read as the reverse complement.
ACGCTGCTGATCTCGAATATCTGCGCGACGAAAGGCGTCGCATTCTTCGCCGACTCGTCGCTCACCGTCGGCCCGCTGCAGATCCTGCCGGTCATCACCGACGGCGGTTTCTTCCTGTTCCCGCTGGCCTACATCCTCGGCGACGTGCTCAGCGAGGTGTACGGGTTCAAGTCGACGCGACGCGCGATCTACCTGGGCTTCGGCGCCCTGATCCTGGCCGCGTTCTGCTTCTGGCTGCTCATCGAACTGCCGTCCGCCGACTTCTACGAGAACCAGGAAGCGCTGCGGTCCGTCGTCGGCGTCTACCCGCGACTGCTGCTCGCCGGGCTGGCCGGGTACTTCGTCGGGCAGATGCTGAACTCGGTGACGCTGGTCCTGATCAAGGAGCGGACCAAGGAGAAGCACCTGTGGGCACGGCTCATCGGCTCCACCATCGTCGGTGAGTTCGCCGACACCCTGATCTTCTGCTCCATCGCCGCCGGCGCGATCGGCATCAGCACGTGGAGCGATTTCGTCAACTACGTGATCGTCGGATTCCTGTGGAAGACGCTGGTCGAGGTGCTGGTCATGCCGATCACGTACCGCGTCATCGCGTACGTGAAGAAGCGCGAACCCACCTACCAGCTCTGACCCCCAGGTGAGTGGGAAAGCGTCCCCGGGGACGCTTTCCCACTCACGTGCGGTAGAAGCGGCCCAGCGTCTCGGCCTTGAACTCCTCGAAGTAGCCGCCCTCGATGCTGTCGCGGATCTGATCGACCAACCGCACCGTGAAGCGTTCGTTGTGGATCGTGCACAACGTGGACGCCAGCATTTCCTTCGCCTTGAACAGGTGATGGATGTAGGCGCTGGTGTAGTTCGCGCACGTGTAGCAGTCGCAGTTCTCGTCGATCGGGGTGAAATCACGCCGGAAGCGGCTGGTGTTGATGTTGAACCGGCCGTCCGGGTGGTAGATCGCGGCGTTGCGCGCCACCCGCGACGGGTTCACGCAGTCGAACGTGTCGGCGCCGTTCTCGATGGCCACGAAGAAGTCGTCCGGCTCGCTGATGCCGAGCATATGACGCGGCTTGTGCTCGGGTAGCTCCTCGTTGCACCAGCGGACGATGGTGCCCAGGTTCTGCTTCTCGAGCGCCCCGCCGATGCCGTACCCGTCGAAGCCGCGGCCACTCTCCCCCGTGATCGATTCGAGCCCCCGGCACGCCTGCCGCCGCAGGTCCTCGTACTGCGCGCCCTGGACGACGCCGAACAGCGCCTGGTACGGGCGGTGGGACCGTTCGGCGTTGAGCTTCTCGTGCTCGGCGATGCAGCGCACCGCCCACGCCTGCGTCCGCTCCACCGACTGCTCCTGGTAGCCGCGGGTGTTCAGCAGCGTCGTGAGCTCGTCGAACGCGAACATGATGTCGGCGCCCAGCTGATGCTGGATCTGCATCGACACCTCCGGGGTGAACCGGTGCCGCGACCCGTCCAGGTGCGATTTGAACGTGACGCCGTCGTCGTCGACGGTTGCGAGGCGTTCCTTGCCCTTGGCGATGACGTCGTCGGAGCGCACCCCGACCGCTTCCATCGCGAGGACCTTCTTGAATCCGACGCCCAGCGACATCACCTGGAATCCGCCGCTGTCGGTGAACGTCGGGCCGTCCCAGTTCATGAACTTGCCCAGCCCGCCGGCTTCGTCCACGATGTCCGGGCCCGGCTGCAGGTACAGGTGGTACGCGTTGGCGAGCAGCGACTGCGCGCCCAGTTCCTTCATGCTCTCCGGCAGCACCGCCTTCACGGTGGCTTTGGTGCCGACGGCCACGAACGACGGCGTCGCGATGTCGCCGTGCGGGGTGTGAATGGTTCCGGTTCGGCCGAGCTGCCCCTCGAGTCGGGTGCCGACAGTGAAGAACGGATCGGGCGGGGTCGGGACTACGGCATTCACGGGTGTATCCAATCACGCGCGACATTTTCGGCGACACATCACTACTTCGTACGAAAGTGGGTACAGAGAGTGAGACGATCCCACCCCCGCGACCGGAGGAACCGCCATGAGCGACGAGAAGACCGGCCGTCGGATCGACAGGCGAACGTTTCTCTCCGGTGCCGCGGTCGCGGGCGGGGTGACCGTGATGTCGGGTCTCTTCGACCGTCGGGCGGACGCGTCGCAGAAGCCGCTGAGCCGTCAGCGCGGCAATTACGTGCAGCCCAACATCGTGTTCATCGTCGTCGACGAGATGCGGTTTCCGCAGGTCTTTCCGGCGGGGATCACCACTCCGGATCAGTTCCTGCAGCGGTTCATGCCCAACCTCTACAAGTTGTGGGCGCCGGGGGTGAAGTTCACGCAGCACTACACGGCCGGGGTGGCGTGCAGTCCGGGACGTGCGTGTTTCGTCACCGGGCTCTATCCGCTGCAGAACTGGATGCTGCAGACGCGGACCGGTAATCGGGCGTCGCCCGTCCCGTCCCCGGCGATGGGCCGGGAGTTCCCGACGTACGGCAAACTGCTGCGGCAGGCGGGGTACGTCACGCCGTACGTCGGGAAGTGGCATCTGTCGCCGTCCCCCGACGAGGATTCGGGGCTCGCCCCCGGCTACCTCGAGGAATACGGGTTCGACGGACTGACGATGCCCGACATCATCGGATTGAACGGTGAGGGCTTCGAATTCGACGGGCACATCGCCGACCAGGCCGCGGCGTGGTTGTCGACGCGCAAACCCTCCGACGGCCCGTTCTGCCTGACGGCGAGCTTCGTCAACCCGCACGACCAGCAGTTCTTCTGGGCCGGAACGGAAGCGGAACGCTACCAGTCGTTGTACGCGAACAACGTTCCCCCGCTCAGCCCCGCCCGGTCCTGGTCGGTGACCACCGGCGAGAGCGACCCGCCGCGGCTGGGTTACCCGTCCGTGCCGCCCAACTGGGAACCCGAGAAGGCGCTGCAGTCGAAACCGAGCACCCAGGTGTTCGCGCGGGAGTTCCAGGCGCTGGTGTGGGGCGGCGTCACCGACGACGTCCAGAATCTGTCGAACTACTACCTGCAGCCGTACGGCCAGGGCACCGATCCCGACCGGCACATCGCGTTCGCGCCGTACACGTACTGGGAACGGGCACTGGACAGTTACACCAATGTGCTGTCGATGGTCGATCACCACATCGGCACGGTGATCGACTCGCTGCCGGAAGACGTCGCGGCGAACACCGTCTTCGTCATGACGTCCGATCACGGTGAATACGCCGGCGCGCACGGCTTCGTCGCGGGCAAACTGTCCACCGCCTACGACGAGGCGTTCCACATCCCGCTGATCGTCGCCGACCCCACCGGGCGGTTCACCGGCGACACCGACACCCCGCGCGGACAGCTGACGTCGAGCGTCGACGTGGTGCCGCTGCTCGCGACGCTCGGCCACGGCGACCGGAACTGGATGTCCGGGGACCTGTTCGCCACCTACGCCGAACGCGCCGACCTGATGCCGCTGCTGCGGAGCAACGCCGCAGCGGGTCGCGACCACGTCGTGCTCGCCACCAACGAGCATGCACCGCAGGGGATCAACTGGAACAACTCCCCCACCCACATCTACGTGCTGCGGACCCCCGAGGCGAAGGTCGCGGTGTACTCGAAGTGGCTGGGCCCCACCGCCTACGTCGATCCCGCCTCGTTCCAGTACGAGTTCTACGACTACGCCACCGACCGCGGTCGGGCGGAACTCGACAACACCTTCGATCACGACCCGCGCGGCCCCGCGATGGCCGCCCAGCTGATGACCCAGTATCTGCCGACTCAGCTCGCCGCGCCGCTGCCCCCGGCGTTCGCGCAGCAGAGCGCGGACGCGATGGCCCGGTACCTCACCTACATCCAGGTGATCAACCGGTACACCCCCGGCGAGATCGACCGCGAGGGCATCGCCAAGTTGACCGCGTTCGGGGAGGTGTTCTGACCACCATGTCCGGGAAAATCGTTGCCGCCGTGCTGCTTCTGCTGTTGTGGTCCGGCGGGGCGTCCCTCGCCTCCGCGGCCCCGCCGCCGACGGCGCAGTGCGCGTGGCAGTTCATGTCCAACTCGACGGTGCTCAATGTCGCGTTCCCCGACGCCAACGCGACGTACTGGGTTCTGCCCTACGCGTTGGCGTCCGGCGACACCATCGAACTGAGCGGCGCCTACCCCGCCGCCCGCTACTTCTCGCTCAACACGTACGGCACCAACTTCGACACCGTCGACACGTTGCGCGACAACCAGATCGGGCCCGACCCGGGCAGCGGCAACCCGTTCGCCGACGCCGCGGCCGGTTCCCTGCCCGCCGCGCAGAAGCGCTGGCGCGCCACCGTCGTGACCGGTCCGGCCGACCACACGCGAAACCAGATTCAGGCCCTGCCCACCGGGGCCGGCGCGCAGTCGGTGCCCGTCGGCTTCCTCATCATCCGGGTGTACGTGCCCGACGACCCGGCATCACCGTCGGGCGGCGTCCCACTGCCCGACGTGACGCTGACGTCCGCGGGCCGAACGTCGCAGGTGCCGACGTGCGGGTCCGAACTCGACCCGTCCGCCTACGACAACGGCCCGCTCGGACAGGTCGCGGAGGCCGGATTCGATCAGATCATCGCCGGCGCCGCGTCCGGTGCGTTCCCCGGTAACGTGCCGGAGGCGACGTTCGTGAACCCCGCGAGCACGTCCGGTCTGTTCCCCAACGGTGACAACAAATACGTCGGAGCGGGGCTGACCTATCAGCCCGGGCGCATCGTCGTCGTCCAGGGCCGGGCACCCACGTTCCCCGACACCCGTGCGGGACAACCCGTCACCGCACCCGGCAGCCAGGTGCGGTACTGGTCGATGTGCCAGAACGATCAGCTGACGCCGTACCCGGTGGTCGCGTGCGCCGCCGACTTCCAGACCCGCACCGACGGCGACGGCAACTACACGTACGTCGTCGCCGCACCGCAGGACGTCCCCGCCCGCGCCACCTCCGACCCGACCGTCACCGTCATCCCCTGGGGCTCCACCGACATCGCGAAGAAGGTGCTCTTCCTGCGGTACATGCTGCCGTCCGACGCCTTCTACCCGCAGTCGGTGCAGGCGTCGCAGAACGATCACACCGACCCCGCCGCCACGATGGGTCCGTACTACCCGCGCTCCGCCTATTGCGACACCGCCACCTTCGAGGCCGGGGGAAGCACTGCGTGCCTGTGAGTACTTGTTAACCGCGGGACGTTAACAAGTACTCACGGGCGGCTACGCAGAAACGAACTGGCTGTTGTACAGGCGGTAGTACGCGCCGCGGGTGAGGAGCAGGTCCTCGTGGCTGCCCTGCTCGACGATGCGACCGTCCTCCATGACGACGATGAGGTCGGCGTCGCGGATGGTCGACAGCCGGTGTGCGATCACGAAACTCGTGCGGTCGCTGCGCAGGACTGCCGTCGCGTGCTGGACGAGCAGTTCGGTGCGGGTGTCGACGGAACTGGTTGCCTCGTCCAGGATCAGGATCGACGGTTGCGAGATGAACGCTCGGGCGATGGTGATCAACTGCTTCTCGCCGGCGCTGATGTTGCTGCCTTCTTCATCGATGACGGTGTCGTAGCCGTCGGGCAGCGAGTGGACGAACCGGTCGACGTAGCTGATCCGCGCGGCCGCCTGGATCTCTTCCTCGGTGGCGTCGGGGCGCCCGTACGCGATGTTGTCGCGGATGGTGCCGCCGAACAGCCACGCGTCCTGCAGCACCATGCCGATGCGGGACCGCAGGTCGTCACGCGACATTGCGGCGATGTCGACGCCGTCGAGGAGGATGCTGCCGCCGTCGAGTTCGTAGAACCGCAGGATGAGGTTGACGAGGGTGGTCTTGCCTGCACCGGTGGGTCCGACGATGGCGACCATCTGGCCGGGTTCGGCGACCAGCGACAGGTTCTCGATCAGCGGCTTGTCGGGTGAGTAGCCGAACGAGACGTCCGAGAACTCCACCCGGCCCGCGACCTCGGCCGGGTTGGGTGCGTCGGCCGGGTCCGGGTCTTCCTCGTCCTCGTCGAGGATGGCGAACACCCGCTCGGCGGACGCCACACCGGACTGCATGAGGTTGACCATGGCCCCGATCTGGGTGAGGGGCTGGGTGAACTGGCGCGAGTACTGGATGAAGGCCTGCACGTCGCCGAGGCTCATGGTGCCGGACGCCACGCGCATGCCGCCGAGGACGGCGATGGCCACGAAGTTGAGGTTTCCGAGGAACATGATCGCGGGCATGATCAGCCCCGAGATGAACTGGGCCCGATAGCTGGCCTGGTAGAGCGCCTCGTTCTGCTCTTCGAACCGTGCCTCCACCTCACGGCCGCGACCGAACACGGTGACCAGTTCGTGGCCCGTGTACGCCTCCTCCACGTGCGAGTTGAGTTCGCCGGTCGACTTCCACTGCGACACGAAGTGGGTCTTGGACCGTATCGCGATCTGCGCCGTCACCAGGATCGACAGCGGCACCGTCAGCACGGCGATGAGCGCGAGCAGCGGCGAGATGACGATCATCATCACGAGGATGCCGATCACCGTCATCGCCGACACGATCAGCTGGCTCATCGTCTGCTGCAACGACTGCGAGACGTTGTCGATGTCGTTGGTGACCCGGCTGAGCAGGTCGCCGCGGGAATGGGAGTCGAAGTACCGCAGGGGAAGCCGGTGGATCTTCCGTTCGACCTCGGCGCGCAGGTTCTTCACGACACCCTGCACGATGATGTTCAGCAGGAAACCCGACAGCCACATGAACATCGACGACCCCAGGTACAGGGCCAGCACGATCGCCAGCACCCGGCCGAGTGCGCTGAAGTCGATGCCGACCCCGGGCACGACGGCCATCCCGGACACCATGTCGGCGAACGTGTTCTGGCCGTCGGCCCGCAGCGCGGCGACGGCCTGATCCTTCGACATTCCGGCCGGCAACTGCGCGCCGATGATGCCGTCGAAGATCAGGTTCGTACCCTGACCGAGCATGCGCGGCGCGATCGACGTGAGCACCACCGACACGGCGGCGACGAGGAAAACGACGCCGACGGCGATGCGGTGGGGACGCAGCCGCCGCAACAGCCGCTTGGTGGACGGCCACAGATCGTGCGGCTTGGACCCCGGGGCTCCCGGAGCGACCGGTCCCGGAATACGCGGGCCGACGGGCCTTTCGGTGGTGGTGGTTGCGCGATCGCTCATAGTGCTTCCTGGACCGATCGTTGGGATTCGACGATCTCGACGTAACACGGACACGTCTCGAGCAGTTGGTCGTGGGTTCCGATGCCGACGACCGCGCCGTCCTCGAGGACCACGATCTGCTCGGCCTCCACGATCGTCGAGACACGCTGGGCGACGACGATGACGCACGCGTCCGAGGTCTCGGGTTTGAGCGCCGCCCGCAACCGGGCGTCGGTGGTGAGGTCGAGGGCGGAGAACGAGTCGTCGAACAGGTAGATCGACGGACGACGCACCAGCGCCCGCGCGATGGCGAGCCGCTGCCGCTGACCGCCGGAGACGGTCGTGCCGCCCTGCGCGACCGGGGTGTCGAGGCCCTCGGGCATGGCGCGCACGAAATCGGCGGCCTGCGCGATCTCCAGCGCCCGCCACAATTCCTCGTCGGTGGCGTCGGGTTTGCCGTACCGGAGGTTGGTGGCGACGGTGCCCGAGAACAGGTACGGCCGCTGCGGGACGAGTCCGATGCCGGCCCGCAGGACGTCCAGGTCGATGCGGCGCACATCCGTGTCGGACACGGTGACGGCGCCCGATGTGGCATCGATGAGTCGCGGGATCAGTGACAGCAGGGTCGTCTTGCCGGATCCGGTGCCGCCGATGATCGCGGTGGTCTTGCCGGGTTCGGCGCGGAAACTGATGTCGCGCAGGACGGGTTCGTCGGCGCCGGGGAACTTGAACTGGGCGTCGCGCAGTTCCACCACACCGGGGTTCTCCAGCACGGTGACCGGATCGACGGGCGGCACGACCGTGGAATCCGTGGCGAGCACCTCGCCGATGCGTTCGGCGCAGACGGTGGCGCGGGGGGCCATCATCGCGATGAACGAGGCCATCATCACCGACATCAGGATCTGCATGATGTAGCTGAGCAGCGCGGTCAGCGAGCCGACCTGCATGGTGCCGCTGTTGATCTCGTGACCGCCGAACCAGATGACGGCGACGCTGGTGACGTTCGCGATCACCATCACGAGCGGGAACATCACCGCCGTCAGCCTGCCGACACGCAGCGCGGTCTGGGTGAGCTGCTCGTTGGCGTCGCCGAACCGCTTCATCTCGGAGCGCTCGCGGACGAATGCCCGCACCACGCGGATGCCGGTGATCTGCTCACGCAGCACCCGGTTGACCCCGTCGATGCGGGTCTGCATCTCCCGGAACGCGGGCACCATCCGCGAGATCACGAAACCCATCGACAGCGCGAGCACCGGCACCGTGACCGCCAGGATCCAGGCCAGTCCGGCGTCCTCCCGGATCGACATCACGACGCCGCCGACGCACATGATCGGCGCCATCACGAGGATCGTGCAGCTCATCACGACGAGCATCTGCACCTGCTGCACGTCGTTCGTGTTGCGGGTGATCAGCGACGGCGCGCCGAAACGGCCGAACTCGCGGGACGAGAAACTCCCGACCTGATGCATGACGGCACGGCGCACGTCGCGTCCGAAACCCATTGCGGCACGGGCACCGAAGAACACCGAACCGATCGAGCAGATGATCTGCACGACGGTCACGAGCAGCATCATGACGCCCGTGGACAGGATGTACGCCGTGTCGCCCTTGGTGACGCCGTTGTCGATGAGATCGGCGTTCAGGCTGGGAAGATAGAGCGCGGCCGCCGTCGCGACCAGCTGGAACAGGACGACCGCCGTGAGCTCCCGCTTGTACGGGCGGAGGTGCGTGGTGAGCAGGGCATTCAACATGGGCAGCAGCGATCCTGGCGGGTCATCATTATGTCCGAAGGTTACCAACAGAAAGGGCCTGCGGCCTTGTGCGCCTTTCTGGTTGTTCCCACTACCAGAAAGGCGCACGGGCGCGGAGCGCCTAGCGGACGGGCTGCAGCGATTCGTCCGCGTCGTGCAGCGCCTTCTTCAGCTTCTCGCCTTCGATGTCGACGTTGGGCAAGATCTTGTCCAGCCACTTCGGCAGCCACCACGCCTTGTCGCCGAGCAGTGCCATCACCGACGGGATGATCACCATGCGCACGATGAAGGCGTCGAAGAACACGGCGGCCGCGAGGGCGAAGCCGATCGACTTGATGAACGAGTTCGGCTCGGCGATGAAGGCCGCGAACACCGAGATCATGATGACCGCGGCGGCGCTGACCACCCGGGCGCCGTGGTTGAAGCCGACGGTGACGGCCTGCTTCGCGGTCGCGCCGTGCACGTATTCCTCCCGCATCCGGGTCACCAGGAACACCTGGTAGTCCATCGCGAGTCCGAACACGACACCGATCAGGAAGATCGGCATGAAGCTGACGATCGGCTGCGGGTTGGAGATGATGCCGCCCCAGCCTTCCTGGAACACCGCGACGGTGGCACCGAACGTGGCCGCGACGCTGAGGAGGAAGCCGAGGGTGGCGGTCAGCGGCACGAGCACCGAACGGAACACCAGCAGGAGCAGGAGGAAGGCCAGGCCCACGACCACCGCGAGGTACGGGATCAGCGCGTCCTGCAGCGTCTCGGACACGTCGCCTTCGAGCGCGGTCTGCCCGGTGACGCCGTAGTTGACGCCGATCGAGTCGTGCAGATCTGCCTCCGCCCCGCGGATGTTGTTCACCAGATCCATCGTGGCGGGATCGCTGGGAGCACTGCTCGGCGTCACCAGGATCTGCGCGGTGTCGCCGGCCTTGTTCACGCCGACGACCTGCGCGTTGGACACGTCGTCCTGTGCACTGATGCTCTTCACGACCTCACCGAACGCCGCCGACGGCGTGCCGGTGGTGACGTCCTTGGCGTCGACGACGACGAGCAGCGGGCCGTTCTTGCCGGGGCCGAAGCCCTCGCTGACGAGGTCGTAGGCCTGCCGTGAGCTGGTGGCGGGATCGCCGGTGCCCTCGCTGGGCAGGGCCAGGCTCAGGCCGGTCGCGGGGATGGCGAGCGCCCCGAGCACCACGACACCGGCGACGAGCGGGATCGCGGGCCTGCGGACCACGGCGCTGATGAAGCGCAGGGCGAGGCTCGGCTTGCCCTCGTCGTCCTCGAGGTCGCGGCTGCTGAGGAACGGGATCTTGCCTGCGAACGCCTTCTTCCCGAACAGCCCGAGGATCGCGGGCAGCAGTGTCAGTGCGATCGAGACGGCGATGAACACCGTGAACGCGGCGGCGGCACCCATGTCGGCGAGGAACGGGATCCCGACGACGCGCAGCGCGATCAGCGCGATGATGACGGTGAGACCGGCGAACACCACGGCGGAACCGGCGGTGCCGACGGCACGTCCGGCGGCTTCCGAGCGGTCGTCTGTGAGCGTGAGTTCGTGCCGGAACCGGGACACGATGAACAGCGAGTAGTCGATGGCGACGGCGAGGCCGATCATGATGGCCAGCGTGGGCGTCATCGAGCTGAGGTCGGTGAATCCGGTGGCGACGGTGATGCCGAGGCTGCCGATCATGATGCCGATGATCGCGGTGATCAACGGCAGACCCGCGGCGACCAGCGAACCGAACGTCAGCGCGAGCACGACAGCGGCCACGCCGATGCCGACGAGTTCGGTGGCGCCTCCCGGCGGCTCGGCCTCGTTGGCGGCGGAACCACTGATCTCGACGGTCAGGCCGGCGTTGCGGCCTGCGTCGGCGGCGGAGTCGATCTGGTCACGCAGCGCCTGGTCGACGTCGCCCATGCTGCCCTTGAACGGCACCGTGACGTAGCCGACGGTCTTGTTCGCATTGAGCGGTGACAGCGCCTGCGCATTCGCGCCGGCGTCCGCTTCGCTGATGCCCTTGTCGGCCGCGGTCGACTTCGCCATCTCGACGAGCTGCTCGTTCGCGGTGACGGGGTTGACCAGCGCCTTCGCGGCGTCGGCGCCCGAGGCGGTGGCGGGATCGACCTTGGCGGCGTCCTGGACCTGTTCGATGCCGCGCACCTTGGCGAGCACCGCGTCCATCGCCTGCTGACTCTGCTCGCTCTCGAGCGTCTGCCCCTCGGGTGCGGCGAACACGTACCGTGCGCTGACGGCGTTCATGGGATCGGCGCCCGCGGCCTCGGGGAAGCGCTCGGCCATCAGGTCCTGAGCCTGCTGGGCCGGGGTGCCCGGGATGGTGAACGAGTCCTTCGTGGGTCCGGACAGCGTTGCCGCCCCGACGCCCATGAGGACCAGGATCACCAACCAGGCGCTGAGGACCGCGCCTTTTCGCCGGTAGGCGAATCTGCCGATCCGATAGAGGTAGGTGGCCACGAGAGGCTCCTTCTGAGTCGGTGGAACGAAGAGTGGTTCTGGGGGCAGCCGGCTACGGCTGCGGGATTCCCTGACGGAGTTGTCGCATGGCGTCGCGGACCAGTTCTTCGGGCCCGTCGGCGCCCGACTTGCCGCTCATCCACAGGTCGAGGGACGCCTTGCACGCCGATCCGACCGCCATGTGCAGCAGGTTGGGATAGAGGTCGGTGTCGATGTTCGTGCCGGTGCGTTCGGCGATCACCTCACCGATCAGCCGGGTGACGCGCAGGTGCATTTCGAGTTTCTTGGCGAGCAGCGCGGGGCTGGACTCGACGAGTTCCATCATCATCGCGGTGTCCTCGAGGGGTTTCGCGGGATCGGTGACGATCTGGATCACCATGTGCTCGAGGGAATCCCAGATCGGCTCGTCCTCGGGACGAGCGCGGAGCAGGTCCACCCAGCCGTGGACGGACTGCTCGAAGTGCGCGAGGACCGCCTCTTCCTTGCTGGAGAAGTAGTTGTGGAACGTCCGGGTGGAGACCCCCGCCTCGGACGCGATGGCGTCGGCGGTGACGCATTCGATGCCCAGCGCGCGGGCCAGGCGTGCGGCGGCGCCGCTGAGGGCTGCGCGGGTGGCGGCCTTCTTGCGGTCCCGCAGTCCGATTTCCGAAATCACTACTCCGAGGGTACAGAACTTGCAGAACTCTGCAAATTTGCGCGAGAGCGCAACTTTCATGTTCTTGGCCACAGTCCGCACGGCACTGTGTCGGGGGTCACCGCGGCGCTACGGTGGACCCATGTCCGATCCGACGGCACCGCTGTCGTTCCGGGCGGACGAGATCGACCGCGCCGCCCTGGACCAACTCGCGTCCGTTCTCGACGTCCAGGCCGCGCGCCCGGGAATCCGGCGACTGCGCGAGTGGTCGTTCGCCGCGCTGCACATACAGCCGGGCGAGAGCGCCCTGGACATCGGCTCGGGCACCGGATCGGAGACCCGCGCACTCGCGGCCGCGGTCACCGCGTCGGGCCGGGCGATCGGACTCGATCCCAATCCCGGCATGGCCCTCCTCGCCCGGGAGCGGACCGAGGAGGACGGCTCGACCGCGCAGTTCGTGATCGGCGACGCGTATTCGCTGCCGTTCCCCGACAATCGTCTCGACGTCGTGCGCAGCGAGCGGGTCTTCCAGCACCTCAGCGAACCGAACCGCGCGGTGGCGGAAGTGGTCCGCGTGCTGCGGCCCGGTGGGCGCGGCGTGATCGTCGACAGCGACTGGGGCACGGCGATCATGCATCCCGGCGATCCCCTGGTCCTGCAGAAGATCATGAACGTGATGCTGGCGCACACCGCCAACCCGCACTCCGGGCGACTGCTCCCGGGTCAGCTCACCGCCGCCGGTCTCGTCGTCGAGGACGTCGGCTCGGAGGCGTTGATCCAGGATCCGGCGGATGTGACCGGTCCCCTCGTCCAGATGATGACCGCCGCCGCCGTCGCCGAGGGAGCGATCACCGAAACGCAGCGCGACGACCTGTTGGACCAGCTGAATGCCGCCGCCCGCAGCGGCGACTTCCACATGTCGGTGACGATGTTCGCCTATCTCGTTCGCAAGCCCTGAGAAAATTCACCCTTCCGACATTCGGAAACCGAGTGTGGTGGATCACCTCCGGTGCCGCACAGTGGTGGGGACGACGCCGCCGCCTCTTCGAGCCGGGCGTCACGAATCACGCAGCAGCCCAGCATATTCCGGAGGCACTCATGTCCACGATCGCCCGCAACCAGTGGTACGTCGCAGCCTACGGCCGTGAGGTCGGACGCGAACTGTTCTCCCGCACCATCTGCGAGGAGCCGATCCTGTTCTGGCGCACCGAGGCCGGCGAGGCCGTCGCGATGAGCGACCGCTGCGTGCACCGCCGGTACCCGCTGTCCGAGGCGCCGAGCCGGCTCGACGGCGACTCCGTGGTCTGCGGCTATCACGGATTCACCTACGGCAGCGACGGCGGCTGCGTGTTCGTGCCGGGCCAGGCCCGCGTTCCCCGCACCGCCCGGCTGCGCTCGTACCAGGTGGTCGAGCAGGACTCGTTCGTGTGGGTGTGGATCGCCGACCCGGACAACCCCGAGCAGGGCGACCCCACCCGCATCCCCCGCGCACCGTGGATGGACTCCCCCGACTACACCGTCGTGTCCGGAATGGAACCGATCGACTGCAACTACGGCCTGCTCGTCGACAACCTGATGGACCTCTCCCACGAGACGTACCTGCACGGCGGCTACATCGGCACCCCCGAGGTGGCGGAAACCCCGATCACCACCGAGATCGACGAGGACCGGAACGTCATCTACGTGTCGCGGCACATGGACGACGCCGAGTGCCCGCCGTTCTACTCCGAGTCCACCGGCATCGAGGGACGCATCACCCGCTGGCAGGACATCGAGTACACGCCGCCGTGCCTGTACCTGCTGCACAGCCGCATCGCCCCGGTCGGAGCGCCGCTGCCCGGCGACGACGGCTCCGACCCGCACGCGTTCCACAGCGAGATCGTCTACGCGATCACCCCGTCGACCGAGAACTCCACCCTCGACTTCTGGGCCGTGGCCCGCGACTTCGCCGTCGGCGACGACGCCGTGACGACGTTCCTGGCCGAGAACAACCGCACCGTCGTCATGCAGGACGTCGTGGCGCTGAACATCCTGCAGCAGGCACTCGACACGGAGAAGGACGGCTACCAGGAATTGTCGATCAACATCGACGCCGGCGGACTCGGCGCCCGCCGCCTCCTGAAGAAGCTGGCCGGCGCGCCGCAGGCCGTCGCCGCCACGGCGGGCTGAGCCGTGGAACCGACGAGGATGCTCCGCGGCTCCCACGTGATGCGCATCGTGTGGCTGCCGGGCTCGGACCTGCTCGAGGGCGAATGCCACTGCGGCGCCCGCCACGTGGCCGAGGAACCCGCCGCCCTGTGGGAGTGGTTGCTCGCCTGCCCCGACGGCCACCACCCCGCCCCGCCAGCGCCTGCCGCGCCGCTGCCCGCCGCACCGGACTCCGCTCCCGTTCCCGTCTGACCCGGAAGAGACCGCCATGCCCATCCCACCCGAACCCGTGCTCGAACTGGAGCTGACCACCCGGACCCTCGGCGCCGACGGCGTCGTCGTGCTGGAGTTCCGCGACCCGTCCGGCGCCGACCTGCCTGCGTGGACGCCGGGTGCGCACGTCGACCTGGTCCTGACACCGGAACTCACCCGCCAGTACTCGCTGTGCGGCGACCCGGCCGACACCGGCACCTGGCGCGTCGCCGTGCTGCGGGAGGCGCTGGGCCGCGGCGGTTCGCAGTTCGTACACGACAAGCTGAGCGAAGGCGACCGCGTCACGATCCGGGGTCCACGCAACCACTTCGAACTCGAACCGTCACCGCGGTACGTGTTCGTCGCCGGCGGCATCGGGATCACCCCGATCCTCACGATGGCGCACGCCGCGGACAACGCCGGCGCCGACTGGGCCCTCGTCTACGGCGGACGCAGCCGCAGTTCGATGGCATTCGCCGACGTGCTCGCCGAGCGGTTCGGCGACCGGGTGGTGATCCACCCCCAGGACGAGCACGGGTTCATCGACCTGCCGGGGCTGCTCGGCGACGTCCGGGAGGACACCCTCGTCTACTGCTGCGGGCCTGCACCGCTGCTCGACGCCGTCACCGCGCACTGCGACAGCTGGCCGTCCGGCGCGCTGCACCTCGAGCGGTTCGCCGCCAAGGACCTGGAGGCACCGGTCCGGTCCGAGGGGTTCGAGGTGGAGCTGACGCTGAGCGGCAAGACCGTCACCGTGCCGCCCGAGCAGTCGATCCTGCAGGCCGTCACCGCCGCAGGCGTCCAGGTGCTGTCGTCCTGCGAGGAGGGGACGTGCGGAACCTGCGAGACGCCCGTGCTCGGCGGTACTGTCGATCACCGGGATTCCCTGCTCACAGCGGACGAGCAGGCAGCCAACGACACCATGATGATCTGCGTCTCGCGTGCGAGCTGTCCACGCCTGACGCTGGAACTGTGAGACGGAGACCGAGCAATGGCGATCACCGGTTCGGTGACCATTCGCTCGTTGCGGCTCCTCGAACTGTTCACCCCGGCGTCGCCGCGGCTGACCCTCAGCGACCTGTCCCGCAAGTCCGGGTACCCGCTGAGCACCGTGCACCGGCTGACCAGCGACCTCATCGAATGGGGCGCACTCGAGCGTGACAGCAGCGGTCGCTTCACGGTCGGGCTGAAGCTGTGGGAGATCGCATCGCTCGCACCTCGCGGCACGATGCTCCGCGAACTGGCGATGCCGGTGATGGAAGACCTGTCGCAGATCACGCGGGAGAACGTGCAGCTCGGCATCGCGGAGGGCACCGAGGTCGTGTTCGTCGAACGCATCGCCGGCCAGAAGGCGGTGCCCGTCCAGACCCGCGTCGGCGGCAGATTCCCGCTGACGGCGTCCGGCATCGGGCTGGCTCTGCTCGCGTACATGCCCACCGACGTGCAGGAGCACGTGCTGGCCGGGCCGATCGAGAAGTTCACCGAACGGACCGTCACCGACCCCGTCGTGCTGCGGCGGACCCTCGCCGAGATCCGCCGGTCCGAGGTCGCGATCAGTGATCGTCAGGTGACCATGGACGCCGTCTCCGTCGCGGCCCCGATCTTCGAACGTCCGGGAACGGCGGTCGCGGCCGT
Organism: Rhodococcus sp. T7; assembly: GCF_009872365.1. Taxonomy (NCBI): domain Bacteria; kingdom Bacillati; phylum Actinomycetota; class Actinomycetes; order Mycobacteriales; family Nocardiaceae; genus Rhodococcus; species Rhodococcus sp. T7. The sequence continues at coordinate 72,004 of NZ_WXYH01000111.1, read as the reverse complement.
GTCGCTCGTGGTGTCGGCGGAGGGGGCGTCGCTCAACGCGCTGGTCCCGCTCGTGCGCGCGGCAGGCCGGACGATCAGCCGCGCGCTGCGCCCTCGTCAACCGACGTAGCCGGGCGGGTGCGACGCTCCCAGGCCCCCGGATCGGACGTCAACGTGGTGAGAAAACCCGGCAGCTGCCCGTTCGCCACGTCCGCGAGGCTCACGTTCTCGAGCACGGCGCGCAAGTTCACCCGCACCGCGATCCACACGTCCTGCAGTTTGGCGGCCGGCCCCGCGTAGTCGACGTCCTCCGGGCGTTCACCGCGCACCGACGCCAGCGGACCCTCGACGGTCCGGATCACGTCGGCGATCGTGATGTCCTCGGCGGGACGGGCCAGCCAGTAGCCGCCGTCGGGTCCGCGCCTGCTGTTGACCAGTCCTCCGCGGCGGAGGTCGGCGAGCACGGCCTCGAGGAACTTGTGCGGAATCGTCTGCGACTGTGCCAGGAACTCGGCCTTGGACGGGGACGGCCCGGCCGCGGCGAGTTCGATCAGCGTCCGCACGGCGTAGTCCACCTTTGCGGTGATGTGCACACCGAATTCCTACCATCCGAGTATGAAAACCGGCAACTCACGCTTAGTGATGCGTGTCACTCGGAGGTACATTGAACTGGACGATCGTCTTGTATGGAGGAAGCAGCATGTGGGAGACCGTGACGTCGGCATGGAATTCGGCGCTGCTGACGCCCCTGCACGAGCCGGTGACGCTGGCCATCCCCGCGTTCGTGCTGTTCCTCGTCATCGAATGGTTCGCGGCCCGGCACCTCGAGGACGCCGCCGTCGACCCCGACGGACGGTCCCGCCCGGTGCGCGGCGGCTACGAGCGGCGCGACGCCTGGGCCAGCGTGTCCATGGGCGCCGTGTCCATCCTGACGACGACGTTCTGGAAGCTGCTGGCCCTGATCGGGTACTCCGCGATCTGGGTGTACCTCGCGCCGTGGCACCTGCCCGCGGACGCCTGGTACACGTGGGTGATCCTCATCCTCGGCGTCGACGTGCTGTTCTACACGTACCATCGGATGTCGCACCGCATCCGCCTCATCTGGGCCACCCACCAGGCGCACCATTCGAGCGAGTACTTCAACTTCTCCACCGCGCTCCGCCAGAAGTGGAACAACAGCGCCGAGATCCTGATGTGGATTCCCCTGCCGCTGATCGGCATTCCGCCGTGGATGGTGTTCATCGGATTCTCCGTGAACCTCGTCTACCAGTTCTTCGTCCACACCGAGCGCATCGACAAGCTGCCCCGGCCCGTCGAGTTCGTGTTCAACACACCCTCACACCACCGCGTCCACCACGGTTGCGATCCCGAATACCTCGACCGCAACTACGCAGGCATCCTCATCGTCTGGGACCGGATGTTCGGCACGTTCCAACCCGAAACGCATCGCCCCACCTACGGACTCACGAAACCGGTGGGCACCTATAACATCTGGACACTGCAGACCCACGAATACGCTGCGATCGGCCGGGACTGGCGGCGGGCGTCGTCGTGGCGAGACAAGCTCGGCTACGTGTTCGGCCCGCCCGGCTGGACGCCGTCAGGAGCGCGCGAAGCTGGCCAGGAAGTCGACCGTGCCGTTGCCGTCCACGGTCACGAAACCCAGTGACGGCGGCGTCACACCGAAGTCCGTCCAGGTGACCGGGATGCTGCCCGACGCGATGAGGTCGTCGCCGGAACGCAGCACGTCGACGTCGACGGTCACCGGACGCGACTGACCCTTCAGCGTCAGCGTGCCCTGCGCGGACACCGTTCCCACGGAACCGTCCGCGGGCAGCCCGGACAGATCGACCGGGGAGTCGAGCGTGAACGTGGCCGTCGGGAAGGTCGCGGTGTCCATCACGTTGCCGCGGAACTGGCCGTCGCGGCGGGACTGATCGGTCGCGATCGTCGCCACCTGCACGGTCACCTCGCCTGCGGTGAGTTTCTCGCTCTCGACGGTCGCGTTGCCGGTCACGTCGCCGGTCGACCCGACCACGGTGACGCTGGCGCCGTTGAGGATCTCGTGCACGGTGTACCCGGCCGCCGTCTCGTTGGAGCCCTGCCCGGGTGTGACGGTCCACTGCCCGTCGACCGATCCGGTGGCCGCCTCCGCGCCCTCGGTCGACACCGACGCCGCCGGTGCGTCGTCCTCAGCGATGAATTGGCCGTAGAACCACGGTCCCACCAGCACCGCGAGTACGACAACGACTACTGCGCCGACCAACCACCACAGCCTTTTCATGAGCTCAGGCTAGTTGCAGCTTCAAGGGGTGTCACCCGGAACGACCTGCGAAAGTGTTGTGACCGAGCGTCACGGGACCGGCACACAAAAAAAACTCCCCACCTGCGTGTGCAGGTGGGGAGTTCTGGCGGTGGCGGAGGGATTTGAACCCTCGGACGGGGGTTACCCGTCACACGCTTTCGAGGCGTGCTCCTTAGGCCGCTCGGACACGCCACCGCCGGTGACTTTACCGGATGTGGCGCCCGAGCCCGAAATCGCCAGGTGAAGCCGCTTTACGTGAGCTTGTCCTTGAGGTTCTTCGCGGCGTCCTTGACCTTCTCGCCGGCGTCTTTCACCGCCGAGGAAGCCTGGTCTGCCTTGCCCTCGTCGCGCAGGTCCGGGTCGCCGGTCGCCTTGCCGGTGGTTTCCTTCGCCTGACCCTTGAGGTCTTCCGCCTTGTTCGAAGCTTTGTCTGCGATTCCCACGAGATACCTCCGTGAATCCGATTTCGAACCCGGTGACGGGTCCGGCGGCGCCTCGTCAGCGCCTGTCCTCCAGAGAAGCACGGGTCACGACGACCCGGCCACAATGTGTCGAGTACCCCACGAAAGCGTTTAAAACCGGTCAGCGCCGCTCCCGGAAGAAGTCTTCGAGGATGCCGGCGCACTCGTCCTCGAGAACACCACCCCTGACCTGCGGACGGTGCGTGAGACGCCGATCGCGGACCACATCCCACAACGAGCCGACGGCACCGGTCTTCGGCTCCCACGCCCCGAACACGACACGGGAGATCCGGGCCAGCACGAGCGCGCCCGCGCACATCGTGCACGGCTCCAGCGTCACCGCGAGCGTCGCCCCCTCGAGGCGCCACCCGTCGCCGTACACCCGCGCCGCGGCGCGCAACGCGATGATCTCCGCGTGCGCCGTCGGATCCGACATCGCCTCCCGCGAGTTCACCGCCCGCGACACCTCGACGCCGTCGGCGTCGAACACGACCGCGCCCACGGGCACGTCGGCATCGGTGGCGGCGCGCGCCGCCTCGATCGCCGCGCGGATCATCCGCTCGTCGTCCTGAAGAGTCACGGCGTGCGGGACTACCGGGGAAGCTTGTCGAGGACCCCGGTCAGCTCCGTGGTGAACCCGAGCCGCTGCGCGATCATCCCGAGCTGCTCGTCGGGGTACAGATCCGTCTCGGACGTGATGACCGCCAGCACGGGTTCGGGCAGACCGAGGTCGGCGAGCAGCGACAGGTCGCCCTCCTCCCACGGCTCGACGTCGTCGAGATCGTCCGGATCGATGTCCGGGACCTCGACATTGAGCGCCTCGAGGACGTCGGCGGCGATGTCGTAGTCGATGGCGGCGGTGGCGTCGGACAGCAGCAGTCGCGTTCCCGACGGCGCCGGACGGAGCACGATGAAGAACTCGTCGTCCACGTCCAGCAGCCCGAAGAACGCGCCCGCGCTACGGAGGGCCCGAAGCTCCTCCTCCGCGACGCTCAGACTGGTCAGAGCAGCCGACGTGAGGGCCTTCACCTTCCACCGGCCGTCCTCGTGTACTACTGCGACACCGAAGCCCTCCAGATCCTCTGCCCGATCCGTGGAGGCGCTGTTGTTTTCCGCGCGCTGTGCACCCATGAGCGCAACGGTAGCCCGCTGGGTGCCGGTAAATGAAGTCCGCCGTCGAATGTGCCAACCTGTTCGGGTGTCAGATACCCCTTCCACACCTCCGGTGTGCGTGCTCGGCCTGGGATTGATCGGCGGTTCGCTGCTGCGTGCGGCAGTGCGCGCGGGCCGCGAAGCGTGGGGTCACAACCGGTCCGCACCGTCCGTCGACGCCGCCCGCGCGGACGGATTCGACGCCGACACCGATCTCGTCGCGGTGCTTCAGCGTGCGTCCGCCGCATCGGCGCTGATCGTGATCGCGGTCCCGGTGCCCGCCGTCGCCGCCACCCTCACCGCGATCGCCCTGTACGCACCGAACTGCCCGATCACCGACGTCGTCAGCGTCAAGGCCGAGGTCGCGGCGGCCGCGGCCCGGCAGGGACTCGCCGACCGCTACGTGGGCGGGCATCCGATGGCCGGGACGTCGGCGTCCGGGTGGAGCGTCGGCAGCGCCGACCTGTTCCGCGAGGCCGTGTGGGTGGTCGGCACCGACGACGGCGTCGACCCCGGCATCTGGACGCAGGTCGCGCAACTCGCGTTGGACTGCGGTTCCGTCGTCGTCCCCGCCGAGTCCGCCGAACACGACCGGGCGGTCGCGCGGATCTCGCACCTGCCGCACCTGCTGGCCGAGACCCTCGCGATCACCGGGGCCCGCGGCGGACCGCTGGCACTGGGCCTGGCGGCCGGCTCGTTCCGCGACGGCACCCGCGTGGCGGGCAGCGCACCCGGGCTCGTCCGGGCCATGTGCGAGGGCAACCGGGACGCGCTGCTGATCGCACTGGACGAGGCGCTGACGCTGCTGCAGGACGCGCGGACCGAACTCGCGGAGCAGTCGTCCACGGCGTCACTCGTCGAAGACGGTCACGGCGCGCGCCTGACGTACGAGAACCAGGAGACCTGGGAGATCACCGGCATCGTTCCCGGCCGCGAAGGCTGGATCGAGGAGATGCGCGACGCCGGCCGGCGCGGGGGGCGGCTCCGCCGCCTGTGAGCCTTTCTGGTTGCCGGAGCTACCAAAAAGGCGCACGAGCGCGAAGCGCCTAGATCCGCACCGCCAGGCCCGGGTAGTCGATGATGAACCCGTCCCGGTCGACGGTCACCGAGGAACTCGACACCGGCGACAGCACGTGGATGCCGTCCGGACCACTGCTGTAGGTGAGGATCGCGCCCTCGACCCGCAGGTCCAGGAGGTTCACGTAGACGACGGGGACCTCGACGTCCTCGGACCCGAGGTGCAACCCGTACCGCCGGATGGGCAGGGCGTTGAAGAAGGGGCTGAGCACCATGTCGACGTCGAGGGCGCCCTCGAACGTGGACCGCTGGTGATTGGCGCCGTGCTCCACCATCCACGTGCCCTCTTCGTCCCGGCTGATCGACATCTGCCGCTCCCCGGCCGCGACGGACGTCCGCAGCGACAACCGGCGGGTGATGCCGCTCTCGTCGGTGACGAGGTCGTAGGACGCGCTGAACGCGGGATGCTCGGGGCACTCGCCGCCGATGATCCGGCCTGCGGCCTTGATGCGGTCGCCGCTCAGCTGGACGCGCACCGATTCCATTCGGGGTGCGTTGTCCGCCCGCCACGTCAGTACTGCGGGCCAGGTCGAGGCACCGGAGGCTTGGATGCTCACCTGTCTACGGTAAGCGACGACGGCTCCCGAGGTGGCAACGGGCCGAGTTTCGTTGCAGCAGAGTTGTCGAGCGTCAGTGCCCGGGCTCGTTCCGTGACCGCGATGCGCGACGAGAAGACGACGAGGGCGCCGAGTCCGACCGCGACGTTCAGCAGCGCCCCGAATTCCTGTGCGACGAAATCGAACACCTCGGTGAGGAGCACCGTGACCAGCGCTGCCGCCCGCAGGAACTGCAGCGGCCACAGTTTGCCGTTCCGCAGTCGCACGACGGCCGACCAGCACAGCACGAACGCGATCGCGGACCCGGTGAGCTGACCGACCGTCGTGATGTCGGTTCCCTCGTCGCCGCGGAGGTCGTCGTCAAGGGTGATCACGGCGCTGAGCAGTCCCAGGGTGGAGAACAGGGTGAGGAGCACGGCCGCGGTCCAGAGCATGCCGGGGCCCTTCGCGAACGCGGGCGTCGCGCGGCGGGCCAGCTCCCGGGCCGTCGGCACGGCCCGTCCGGTCCGGTCCGGGCAGTGGTCGAGCAAATCCCGCACCGACGTCAGCGTCGCCTCGTCCGCCCCGGCCGCGGCCGCCCGGCGCAGCTGCGCCAGCGCCTGCACGCGGCGCGCGCGGTCCAGACCGCGGTCCAGGCCGCCGAGCGCGATGGCGGCGGCGTTGGCGACGTCCTCCGTCGGGGTCGGCGGCCGCACGTCGTGCAGCGACCGGTTGACCAGCAGCAGCACGACGATCACCACGTACATGATCGCGACGGACGGCCGGTAGAAGTAGTCGTTGGTCTTGGTGACGAACTTGCCGATCTCGTCGAGGAACAACCCGAACCCGATGCCGCCGATCACGACACCCAGGACCCGCGGTTTCATCCCGAGGAACGAGAACACGGTCACCAGCGCCACGACCATGCCGAGCCCACCCCACAGGACGTGCGCGATGTGCAGCGACGATCCCCCGACCTGCGGATAACCGGTGAGGTGAAGGTAGGCGCGGGTGAGCAGGATCGTGCAGATCCCGATGATGACGAACGCCTCGACGAGGCCGCTGCCCTGGGCGTCACGCACGAGATGCGACCGGTTCCGGAAACCCGAGATCATGCCGCCTCCCTGTGCTCCCACCTACAGGAAGTCTAGGACTCTCGGTGGTGGAAAGTCTGCGTGTTGGTCGCCGAGGACAGGCCGGCCACGCGACCGCGGCCTCGTATCATGTGTGGCTGCGCCACCCGTGAGTACTTCTTAACCGCCCGAGGTTAATAAGTACTCACGGGTCGTTGGTCAAAGCGGCCACAGATCTCGAGTAACGTTCTCGGGTGACTGGTTCGTGAGGAAGGGTGCCGTGACGTCAACCGGGAGCATGGTGGGCCTGTTCGCCGGTATCGGCGGGCTCGAGTTGGGTCTGAGGGAGCACGGCTGGAACACCGAACTGCTCTGTGAGATCGACCCGGGCGCCCAGGCGGTTCTGCGTACCCGATTCACGGACGTCCCAGTGCATTCCGACGTCACCAAGCTGCGTTCCCTCCCCCAGGACATCGAACTCGTCGCCGCCGGATTCCCCTGCCAGGACCTCTCCCAGGCCGGCCGGACCGCAGGCATCACCGGTGCGCGATCCGGTCTCGTCGACGAGGTGTTCCGGTTGGTGAAGCGGAAGAAGGGTCCGCGCTGGCTCCTGATCGAGAACGTTCCGTTCATGCTGCAGCTGGGTCGCGGGGCGGCTATGAGGCACATCACGGACGCCCTCGAGGACCTCGGCTACATGTGGGCGTACCGGGTCGTCGACGCGCGCGCCTTCGGACTCCCTCAGCGCCGGCAGCGGGTCCTGATGCTCGCCTCCCGCACCGAGGATCCCCGCGCGGTGCTGTTCGGTGAGGACGCCGGGGAACGCCCCGTCGACGACCCCACCGACTTCCCGTGCGGTTTCTACTGGACGGAGGGCACCCGCGGCCTCGGGTGGGCGGTCAACGCGGTGCCGACGCTCAAGGGCGGTTCGTCCGTCGGGATCGCGAGCCCGCCCGCCGTGCGACTGCCGTCGGGCGAGATCGTCACCCCGGGACTGGTGGACGCCGAACGCCTGCAGGGTTTCGACCCCGACTGGACGGCACCCGCGGCGCTGGTCCCCGGCCTGCGGAACAGTCATCGGTGGAAGCTCGTCGGCAACGCCGTGAGTGTGCGGATGGCGTCGTGGGTCGGGCGGCGACTGCTCGAGCCTGCCGAGTACGAGCGGGGTATCGAGACACCGATGAAGCCGGGTGACGCGTGGCCGGTGGCCGCGTGGGGCAGCAACCGTCAGGCCTTCCGCGTGCACACGTCGACGTGGCCGGTGCAGGAGCAGTACGAGGATCTCAGCGGATTCCTGGAGGACACCCGGCTGCTGTCGGCGCGCGCGACCGCCGGGTTCCTGAAGCGGGCCCGGATGGGCAATCTGCGTTTCGTCCCCGGTTTCATCGACGACGTCGAGAGCCACCTCGACCGCATGGGCGGCTTCCCCGAGGCCGCCGCGTAGCCGGACGGACCTGCGATGCCTGCCACCGACCCCGCGACCAGCGCCCGGATGCGGGCGCAGCGGCGTCGCGACACGGCACCCGAACTCGCGTTGCGCCGCGAACTGCACCGCCGAGGGGTCCGGTACTTCGTGGACCGGGCGCCGATGAAGGGGGTTCGGCGGCGTGCCGACCTGGTGTTTCCGCGACGCAAGGTGGCGGTGTACGTGGACGGGTGTTTCTGGCACAGCTGCCCGCAGCACGCCACGTTCCCGAAGAACAACGCGCAGTGGTGGGCCGAGAAGCTCGCCGGGAACGTCACCCGCGACCGGGACACCGACTCGACGCTGACCGACGCCGGGTGGACGGTGGTGCGGATCTGGGAGCACGAGAATCCGGTGGTCGCCGCGGACCGGGTTCAGGCCGCCCTGCGTCGCTGACGGTGAAGGTGTTGCAATTCCCACCCCTGGGGGGTCTGGTCGCCGACGCCGGATCGGTGCAGGATGGTGTCATCAGCAACCGTTCGAACCACATTCGGAGGCGCATGATGATCCGCCGTATCGTCGCGGCGGCCTCCATTGCGATTGCAGCAGCGGCCGTCCCACTCGTCGGTCCGGTGGCCTGTGCGGTGGCTGCCCCCGGCGACACGTACATCAGCAATCCCCCGGCCAATCCCGCGGACCAGGGTTTCTGCGACGACCAGGCCGCCCTCGCGAACAATCTCTCCGCCAAGGGCGACTTCGCGCGCGCGGACGGCGTCGTGTCGGCCGCGAACATGAGCGGGTGCCGGATCTACACGTTCTCCAGCCCGTAATCGCTTGCCGTTACGGCAACAGGATTCCCGGTCGGGCGGGGCTGCGCGGCACAGTGGGAGCATGACTCACGAGCATGCACCGGACACGACCGATTTCCTCAGCCAAGAGTTCTGGGACGAGCGCTACCGTTCGACCACCGCGGTGTGGAGCGGCAACCCCAACCCGCGCCTCGTCGAGCAGGTCGCGGACGTGACCCCCGGCAACGCCCTGGACGTCGGCAGCGGTGAGGGCGCCGACGCGATCTGGCTGGCGACCCGCGGGTGGACCGTCACCGGGGTGGACGTGTCCACGGTGGCGTTGGACCGCGCCGCCGCACGGGCCGCCGAGGCCGGTCCCGACATCGCGGACCGGACGACGTGGGAGCAGGCCGACATCCTGTCGTGGGAGCCGCCTGCCCGCCGATTCGACCTGGTGTCGGCGCATTTCATGCACCTGCCCGGACCCGCCCGCGAGGCCCTGCACCGGCGCCTGGCGGGAGCGGTCCGCCCCGGCGGGCACCTACTCGTCGTCGGTCATCATCCGTCCGATCTGGAGACGTCCGTGGGGCGGCCCAATGTTCCCGACATGCTGTTCACCCCGGAACAGGTCGCGGCCGTGCTGGACCCCGCGGAGTGGAAGATACTCGTGTCGGCTGTCCCGTCCCGTGAGGCACGCGACCCCGACGACCTGCCCGTCACGATCCACGACACCGTCCTGCATGCGGTTCGCCGCGCCTGACGACGGACTACCCTGTGGGCACGATCTCTTCCGATGCCGAGACGAGGACGCCGTGGCCGACCTGTTCGTGAAAACCCTTCAGCTGCACCAGTTCGTCTACGAACACAGTGGCGGCTGGGTGGGGCATCGGTTGTTGTTCGGGATGCCGACGCTGTTGCTGCGCAGCGTCGGCCGGAAGTCCGGTCAGCCGCGCACGTCCGCGTTGACCTACGGCCGCGACGGCGCGAGTTATCTGGTCGTCGCCTCGAAGGGCGGTGCGCCGACGTCGCCGGCGTGGATGCACAACGTGCTGGCCGCCCCGACCTGCGAGATCCAGGTGGGCCGCGAACACATCACCGTGGCGGCGCGGAAAGTGCTTCCGGGCGAACCGGATTACGACCGGATGTGGGCGAAGATGAACGAGATCAACCACGGCCGGTACCGCGACTACCAGAAGAAGACGGACCGCCCGATCCCCGTCATCGCGCTGACCCCGAACCGCTGAACTCGTCGGCGTGCGCCGACGCCCACTGCGCGAACGTGGTCGCCGGACGGCCGGTGAGTTGCTCCACAAGACGGTTCGCCTGTTGCGGGGCGTCGACCAGGCCCGCCATCCCCTCCAGATACCAGCGGGCGTACTCCCCCATCGCCGGCGTCACCGCGGGCAGGCTGTCGAGTCTGCGGAGGTATCCCTCGGCGACGGTGACCGAGTCCGGAAGTTGGGCCTTGTCAGGATGATTCGTGAGGGCCCGGACGTCCGTCGCGCCCCGCGCGAGCAGGTGGTCGACGAGCATTCGGCCGATGTTCCCGGTTGCCCCCGTCACGAGAATCGTCGTGGATGCACGCTACTACCGTGCCCGGGCACGTGAGTGGCAAAGTGTGCCCGGGCACGCTTTGCCACTCACGTGGGGGTCAGCTGGTCGGCGGGGCGGGGGTCGTGGACGGCGCCTGCGCCGGGGTCTCCGACGGCGTCGGTGTGGCAGGGGACGACGCGTCCGGATTCTGCACCCCGGGCCGGAGCCGGTAGATGTGTTCGGGCGAGATGACCTCGGTGACGGCTCCCGCCAGCGCCGTGCTCGGTTCGCTGTCCTCGTAGGGGATGTCGGTGTTGAGCATGATCGCGACCGTGGTCTCCGTCTCGGGAAGGTACATGCACACCGTCTGGTAGCCGGGGAGGCTGCCGTTGTGCCCGATCCAGCCCGCGATGTCGAAGATGCCCAGCCCGTAGCCGACGTCGGACGCCAGACCCGGCGCGGTCACCGTCTCGAGCCGCTGCGCCTGCGTGGCCGGCTGCAGCAGTGTTCCGGTGGCCAGCGCGGGCGCCCAGATGCGCAGGTCGTCGAGGGTGGAGATCATGGCGCCTGCCGCCCATCCCCAGGACGGATTCCAGTCGGTGGCGACGGCTTCCTTCTCGTCCAGGGTCTGCTCGGTGTAACCCTGCGCGTGCGGTTCGGGGAACGCGTTGGTGGTCGGGAAACTGGTGTCCGACATCTTCAGCGGCTGCAGGATCTTCTGCGAGACGTACTCCGGGAGCGGCATTCCGCTGATCTTCTCGACGACGAGCCCCAGCAGAACCGTGTTCGTGTTCGAATACTCGAATCCCTGACCGGGCGGGAACGTCGCGGGCTGCGTGAACGCGTACCCCAGCAGTTCTTGCGGCGTGAATTCCCGCATCGGGTCGGAGAGCAACGCCTGCTGGAAGTCCTTGTTGGCCGTGTAGTTGGGCAGCCCACTCTGCATCCGGGCCAGCTGGCGCAGCGTGATCTGGTCACCCGCGGGCACACCCTCCACGTACTTCGAAATCGGGTCGTCGAGGGCCACCTTGTCTTCGTCGACCAGTTGCAGCAGACCCGTCACCGTGAACGTCTTTGTCACACTGCCGATCCGGTGATAGAAGTCGGTCTCCATCGGTGCGCCCGTCGACTTGTCGGCGACACCGAACGCCTTCACGTAGTCGCCGTCGGGCCCCCACACGCCGACGATCGCGCCGGGAATCGCCGCCATCGACATCGTCTTCTCGATCGCCTCGTTCAGTCGGTCCGCGACACCGGGGTCGATCTGCGCGGCGCCCGCCTCGGCGCCCGGCGATCCCGCCTGCGTCGTCGTCGAGGTCGCGGAGGTGCCCGTGGAGGAGGAGTCGTCGGAGCACGCCGCCGTCACCACCAGCAGCAATGCTGCCGCGACCGCCGCGAGGCCTCGTCGCCGATTCGTCTTGGTCACGACCTGAGCTGTCATCGTGCGGTCCCGTCGTCGAGGTGCCCCTCTCGGGAATTTACCCCGCAACCGCCGGGCGAATGTACCTTTCGGCGCTTCCGAGGCGACCGACGATACATTCGCCCTACTGCGCACTCTCGGTCGCGTATTCGGACAGCAGCCGCTTCTCCTTGTCGCGCCGCGGGTAGAAGAAGAACACCACCACGGCCCCGGCGCACACCACCACGATCGCGGCGAGGTACGCGCGGTCGTCGCCGTCCAGGAAGGCGTTGCGGGCGGCGGCGATGATCTGCTCCGCGTACTGCGGATAGCGTTCCGCGAGCACCTCGGCGCTGGAATACGACTTCGTGAGCGCCGCTTGGGTTTCCGCGTTTACCTGGTCGGCGTCCGGCGACGAGGCGATCGTGGCCGACAACGACTTCGCGTAACCGGCGGTGAGCACCGCACCGAGGATCGACTGCATGATCGCGCCACCGAGGTCGCGTTGCAGATCGGACGTGCCCGACGCCATGCCCGCCCGCGACACCGGCACCGAACCGGTGAGCGACCGCGACGCCGGGGTTCCCGCGTACCCGACCCCGATACCGACGAACGCGTAGGCCAGCGCCACCCACCAGTACGACGCGTTCTCGTCCCACCACACCAGGGCGACGACCAGTCCGAGGACGACGAACAGGTAGCCGAGGAGCAGGGTGAACCGGGAGCCGTGCGATTCGACGAGTTTCGCGGAGCGGGGTGCGACGACGACCATCGCGACGGCGGCCGGGATGATCGCGGATCCGGCGGCGAGCGTGGAGTACCCGAGCACGTTCTGCAGGAACTGCTGCCCGATGAACATCGCGCCCATCAGGGCACCGAACACGATCACCCCACCGACGGCGGCCACCCAGAACGTCGGGCGGGCGGCGACGTGCAGATCGAACAGTGGGTGCGCCGCCCGCCGTTGCTGCAGGAAGAACGCGGCGCCCGCGGCGAGGGCGATCAGTCCGAGACCGACGGCGAGCGCCCCGGAGCCGTTCACGGGCGCGAAATTGATCGCGAGGATGAGGGCGGCGATGAAGACGACGGAGATGATGCCGCCGAGATTGTCGACGGGATCGGTCGTTTCGTTGACGTGGGCGGGCACCCACAGGATGGCGCTGACGAGGGCGAGACCGGCGAGCGGAAAGGTCACGAGGAACACCGAGCCCCAATGGAACTGCTCGAGGAGCGCCCCCGACACGATCGGTCCGAGCGAGGAGATCGCGCCACCGAGGGCCGACCACAGTGCGATCGCCTTGGTGCGCGGCGGTCCCGACCACAGCGCAGTGATGATCGCGAGGGTGGTGGGGAACGCGAGCCCGGCGGAGACGCCACCGAGAACGCGTGCGAGGAACAGTATTTCGAAGTTCCCGGCGAACCCCGCGATCGCCGACGCCGGCAGCGACAGAGCCATGCCGAGCACCAGCATCTGCTTGCGCCCGTAGCGGTCGCCGAGCGCCCCGAGGTAGAGGACCGACGCGGCGAGCCCGAGGGAGTAGGCCACGGCGATGAGGTTCAGCTGTGTCTGACTCGCGTCGAATGCGCGGCCGATGTCGGGGAGCGCGACGTTCGCGACGGACAGGTTCAGGTTGGCGACGGCGGCGACGAGGATGAGCGTCGCGAGGGTCAGCGTCGCACGGGCCGGCGCCTGCGTCGTTTCGGTTCGAGTCACGGTCTGCTCCCGGGGTTCTTGTCTCCTCGTGTGCCCGGGCCGGCCGGGTCGGCCACAGGGTCCGGGGCCGGCGCGAGCAGCGATGCCGCGAGCGGGAAGAGGAGGACGGTGATCGCACCCGCCGCGACGAGCACGGAGGCATTGGCGGGCGTCATGTCGCCCGAGTCGACGGCCACACCGGTGACGGCGACGATCAGCGGCAGACCGGTTCCCGCGTACAGCGCCAGCTGGGTGCGTTCACGGACGGTGAAGGGTGGGTCGGTGCCGTCGGCGCCGCGGTCGAATCTTCCGGCGAAGTAGACCGGTCCCGACCGCACCAGCAGGATCAGCAGGACGAATGCGATGAGGACGCCGGGTTCGGACGCCACCGCGGCGACGTCGATGGCCATGCCCGACGTCACGAAGAAGATCGGGATCAGGAAACCGAACGCGAGGCCGTCGAGTTTGGTTTCGAGTGTCTCGTCGCCGTCGGGTGTGGCCCTGCGCAGGATGAATCCCGCTGCGAACGCTCCGAGGATGGTGTCGAGCCCGAACTCCGCCGCGAGCACGGTGAGTGCAACGAGAAGCAGCATCGTCAGCCGGACCGTCGTCTGCGACGTCGTCTCCGCCCCCGACCGGATGATCGCCGTGATCCGGGAGCCCTCGCGCCGCACACGGGCGGGGATGAACGCGACCAGCACGGCCGCGGCCGTGAACAGTCCGAGGACCACGACGGACGCCACCGAACCCCGGGACCCGAGCAGGATTGCCATCGCGACGACGGGGCCGAGTTCACCGAATGCGCCGTGCTCGAGGATCGTCCGGCCCAGCCGGGTGTCGAGTCCGCCCGCGTCCCGGAGGATCGGCAGGAGCGTGCCGAGCGCCGTCGACGTCATGGCGATGGCCACCGCCGTCCCCGCGTCGACCACGTGGGCCAGGCTCAGCAGCGACACCACCGTGAACGCCAGCGCCAGCGAGATCAGCCACGTCAGCAGCGCCCGCCTGCCGCCGCGACCGGTGATCTCGGCCGTGTCGATCTCGTAGCCGGCCAGCAGGAACAGCAGCCCCAGCCCCAGTTCGCGCAGCAGGTCGATCTCGCTGCCCGCCACCGCGAGGTCGAAGACGTGCGGGCCGATGACGATCCCGGCGACGAGGAGGAGCACGACCTCGGGCACCAGCTTGCGGGGGAACAGCCCGGCGAGCAGCGGGGCGATCACGGCGCAGGCCACGATCCAGAAAAGCGAGGCTCCCACGGAAGGCATGCATCACCCGTCTCTCGAACCACCCGGCAACGGCACTGCGCTCGAGCCTCACAGAACCCGGACCCGGGGGCATCATCCGTAAGGGATGAACGGCGGCGCGAGGAATCACCCGTCGTGGATGATGCGCACCCCCGGGCCGGTGGCGATCATCGACACCAGGGCACCCAGCGCAGGGAGAGAAGATGTCGATTTCAGCTGAAGATGTCGGTCCGGTCGCGTTCCTGTTCCTCACCTTTCCGGGTGAGCGGGCCGATCCCGCGGTGATCGACACGTTCCGGGAGGTGGTCGCGCAGGGCGTGGTCACCATCCTCGATCTCGTGTTCGTCTCCAAGGGGGCCGACGGCACACTGAGTCAGGTGGAGGTGGACGAGGACCTCGACAGCATCGGACTCGCCGCCCTGTCCCTCGAAGCCAAGGCGCTGATCAGCGACGAGGACCTCGAGGTGGTACGCGAATCACTGGAGCCGGGCACGTCGGCGGTGGCGCTCGTGTACGAGCAGACGTGGGCGCGCAAGCTCGCGGCGGCGTCCCGCCACGCCGGCGGCGAGGTGGCTCTGCACCTGCACATCCCGCGCGAGGTGGTCGAGGCGGCCATCGCCGCCGCGGTCTGACGGTCACGAACGGAAACGGAGCAACGACATGGTTTTCAGGGGTCCACGCCGCATGGGACGTCCCGGGCTGCTCGGCACGGTGGCCCGGACTGCGGTCATCACCGGCACCGCGCGGGCGACGTCGAACGCGATGAACCGGCGCGCCGCCGGCAAGGACGCGGAGCAACAGGCCCGGATCGACGAGGCGGCGCAGCAGCAGTACGCGGAACAGCAAGCGGCGCAACAGCAGGCACCGCCGCCACCACCACCGGAACCCGCGGGCGGCGACGACCTGGTGTCCCGCCTTCAGGAACTCGCCCGCTTGAAGGAGGCGGGCGTGCTCACGGACGAGGAGTTCGCGGCGGCGAAGGCGAAACTACTCGCGTCCTGACGAGACCACGACGACCCGCCCACCGGACGGGCCGTCGTGGCTCCGGATCGTCAGTAGAACTCGACGGTGTCGACGCGGTTGATCAGTTCCTCGCCGTCGAGGAACCGGGTGGCGTTGCGCGCGAACAGTTCCGCGATGAGCCGGTCCTCCGCGGGATTCAGCGCCGCGGTGTGCGGGCTGACCAGTACGTTCGGATGCGTCCACAGCGGGCTGTCGGATGCCAGCGGCTCGGACGCGAACACGTCCAGCGCGGCGAAGCCGACCCGCCCGTCCTCGATGGCCGCGGTCATGGCGGCCTCGTCGACGACGCTGCCGCGGCCGACGCTCACCACCGTCACTCCGGGCTTGACGGCGCCGAATACCTTTGCGCTGACGAGGCCTTCGGTGGCGCTGGTTCCGGGAAGTGTCACGACGATGCCGTCCGCGTCGCCGACCACGTCCACCAGTCGGTCGGGGTGCACGATCTCGTCGACCCCCTCGACCGCGGTGTCGCGCCTGCTCGTTCCCACGACCGTCGCGCCGAGGGCCTTCAGCTTCAGCGCCGTCGCGCGGCCGATGCTGCCCAGTCCGACGATGACGATGCGCTGCCCGGACACGGTTCCCATGGCCCACCGGCCGCTCCACGTCTTGTCGCGCTGCTGGGCGAGTAGCCGCGGGAGGGTCTTGGCGCCGGCCAGCAGGCCGAAGACGGCGAACTCGGCGAGTGGTGCCGCGTGCACGCCGGCGGAGGTGCTGAATGCGATGCGGCCGAGTTGCTCGTCGGTGAGTCCGGCCGCCTTCACCTGGGCTCCGCCGCCGGCCGGCATCGTGTGCACCCAGCGGAGGCCGGGGTTGACGCGCGCCGTTCTCGTCAGTGCCGCAGGCGTCTCGTCGGGCACGCCGTACAGGGCCTGCGCCGAATCGACCAGGTCGTCGAAGGCCTTCTGCTGCTCCGCGGTCCGGGTGAACGACGGGTCGCCGGAGTGGTCGCCCGGGAATCGGGACGGCGGCAGTAGATCCTGCTCGCGGATGAAGTCGATGCGCGGTTCCGCCCGCGTGACGAGGTCGATGAGTTCCTCGCTGACGGGGGTCGCGGCGACTACACGGAGTCGCCCGTCGTGCGGCTTCGGGTCAGGTGCGCTCACTGCGGTTTCCTTCGGTACGAGACCAGCTCTGGCCATATGTTCAGAATAAAAACTCTGCACTAATCATGTGATTCAGTCAACACTTTCGATTACGTATGACAAATAACGCTGTGCGCGGTAGGGTCCTCGCCATGCCAGTGACCTGGGTCACTGCACCGACCTATTTGTGACCGCGCTGAACGTGGTCCCGTCCCGCAACGGAGCAGAAGATGTCCCCACACTCGAAAATGCCGGAACACAGTGGATCCACCCGACCGGTGCGCGCCTCCGACGACCCGGACTACGCCGCGAACCTTAAGCGCGCGACGCTCGCCAGTTCCATCGGCAGCGCACTCGAGTACTACGACTTCGCCCTGTACGGCCTGGCGTCGGCGTTGATCTTCGGTGAGCTGTTCTTCCCCGCGATGGGCGCGTCGGCCGCGCTGATGGCCAGTTTCGGCACGTACGCCGTCGGATTCCTGGCCCGACCCATCGGCGGTCTGTTCTTCGGCGCCCTCGGTGACCGTCTCGGACGCAAGGCCGTCCTGATGATCACGATCGCGATCATGGGCGGTGCGAGCACCTTGATCGGCGTGCTGCCCACCGGTGCCCAGGTGGGCATCTGGGCACCGATCCTGCTGGTCGTGCTGCGACTGCTGCAGGGCTTCGGCGCCGGCGCAGAGCAGGCCGGCGCCACCACACTGATGGCGGAGTACTCGCCCACCCAGCGACGCGGGTTCTTCTCCGCACTCCCGTTCGTCGGGATCATGGTGGGCACCCTGATGGCGTCCGGGGTCTTCGCGATCCTCGGTCAGATCGATCGTGAACTGCTCCTCGCCTGGGTGTGGCGGGTGCCGTTCCTGGCCTCCATCTTCCTCATCGCCGTCGCCGTGTTCATCCGGCTCCGCATGCAGGAGAGCCCCACCTTCATCAAGTTGGAGAAGCAGGATCAGGTCAGCGAGAGCCCGTTCCGGGAACTGATCGGCAGTTCGATGCCCAGCGTGCTCCGCGGCATCGGCCTGCGGATGGCCGAGAACGGCGGCTCGTACATCTTCCAGACCCTCGGCATCAGCTACGTGACGACCGTGGTGGGCGTCAGCAAGTCGATCGGACCGCTCGCCATCGCGTGCGGCGCCGCCATCGGCATGCTCGTCATCCCGTTCTCGGGCGCGCTGTCGGACCGCTTCGGCCGGATGCGGGTGTACCGGTTCGGTGCGGCGCTGCAACTCGTCCTCGCCGTCCCGTCGTGGTGGCTACTCTCGCTCGGCAACCCCTACCTCGTGGTCGCGACCCTCGCGGTCAGCTACGGGATCGGCGTCAACGTGATGCTCGGCGCGCAGTGCGCCGCCCTGCCCGAGCTGTTCGGAAACCGTCACCGCTACATCGGCGTCGCGGTGGCCCGGGAGACGAGCGCGATCCTGGCCGGGGGCATCGCCCCGTTCGTCGGCGCGCTGCTGCTGTCGCTGATGAACAACTCGTGGGTGCCGCTCGCGATCTACGTGCTGGTCCTCAGCGTCATCTCGTTCGCCACGACGTTCGTGACCCCCGAAACCCGTGGCCGCGACCTCGGGCTCGCGTGGGACGCGATGGCCGACCCGGTGCACGGCCCGGATGCCGTTGCCCCGTCCGAGGATCGGGTCGACGCATGAGGCTGGCCCGCATCGCCACCGCCTCGGGACCGCGGCCTGTGTGCCTGCGCGACGGTCGCTGGCACGAGGTGGCCGATCCGTTCGCGGACACCTTGACGTTCACCGGACCCGCACACGACGTCGACGGGGCGCGCCTGCTCGCGCCTGCCGAACCGCGGGTCCTGCTCGGGATGGCGCACAACGGCGCACCCGGAGATCGCGACCTCCCGTTGCAGGCGTTCATGAAGTCGGCGCGCACGGTGATCGGCCCCGAAAATCCGATCCTGGTCGACGAGGGGCTGGGCAAGGTCGTCGTGGAGGGCGAACTGGCCGTCGTCATCCGCCGCACGTGCCGCAATCTGCGCCCCGAGGACGTCCCGTCCGCGATCCTCGGCTACACGATCGGCAACGACGTCACCGCCGTGGAGCAGATCGCGCTCGACGACAAACTCACCCAAGCGAAACACGGCGACGGCTTCACCCCGCTGGGTCCGTGGATCGAGACGGACCTCGACCCCGGCGACGTGCCGATCGCCGTGCGCGTCAACGGGGTCACCGTGGCGGAGGCGTCCACCCGGCAGCTGGCGTGGAACGTGTCCGAGCAACTGGTCCACCTCACCCGGTATCTGACGCTGGGGCCGGGGGACGTGGTGCTCACGGGTTGCCCGTTCACGTCGGGCCCGGTCGAACCGGGCGACCGCGCCGAGATCACGCTCGACGGAATCGGCACGCTCGGCAACCCGGTGGGTGCGCTGTGACCCTGTTCGATCTGTCCGGGCGCATCGCCCTCGTCACCGGTTCGAGCCGGGGAATCGGCTACGCGCTCGCGCGGGGTCTGGCCGGGGCGGGCGCCACGATCGTGCTCAACGGGGTGTCGCCGAGCCGTCTCGCGCAGGCCCGCGAGCAGCTCGGCGCGGAGTTCGGCGAGACCCGGGTCCACGCGTACGCGTTCGACGTCACCGATCCCGGGCGGGTGACAGAATCCGTCGAGCGGATCGAGTCGGAGGTCGGGCCGATCGAGATCCTGGTGAACAACGCTGCGCTGCAGCACCGCCAGCCCCTGCTCGATGTAACCCTCGAGGACTGGAACAGGGTGATCACGACAGACCTCACCAGTGCCTTCCTCGTCGGGCGTGCGGTCGCGCGATTCCAGATCGGCCGTGGCAGCGGGAAGATCGTCAACGTCTGCTCCGTCCAGAGCGACCTGGCCCGGCCCACCATCGCGCCGTACACCGCCGCGAAGGGCGGTTTGCGGAATCTGACCCGCGCGATGACGGCGGAGTGGGCACGCTCCGGGCTGCAGATCAACGGCCTCGCCCCCGGCTACATCCACACCGAGATGACGCAGTCCCTCGTCGACGACGCCGAGTTCGACGCCTGGCTCCGCGGCCGGGCGCCGGCAGGCCGGTGGGGCACTCCGGACGATCTCGTGGGTCCGGCGGTGTGGCTGGCGTCGGACGCCTCCCGGTACGTCAACGGTCAGGTGATCTTCGTCGACGGCGGGATGACGTCGGTGGTGTGACGAGTCACCGGCCGACGGCGGCGGGTTCGGTCTGCACGTCCCCGAAGGAACGGCGGGTGTGCCGGACGAGTTCGCGGAGCGCGGGACCCCCGAGGCTCTTCCAGACCAGCGCGAGCACGGCCGGGATGTCGACGCCGTCGAGAGCGACCGCCGTCAATCGGCCCCGGTAGTCCGTGGCCATCGACTCGCTGAGGATCGCGACGCCCAGCCCGCGGATCGCGAGGTCGGCGACGGCGTCCGGTGCGCTCGCCTGCAGGGCGATGTCGGGACGCAGGCCTGCGGCCGCACACGCCTCGTCGAACACCGTCCGGATGCCCGTTCCCGTCGGCATACATACGATCGAATGGTCGCCGAGTTCGGTCAGCGTGACTCGCGACTGCCCGGCCAGCGGGTGATCCGGCGACACTGCGGCGACCAGCCCCTCGCTGATGATCGGGAACGCGTCCAGCCCTTCCGGCGGGGCGGTCGAGGTGGCGACGAGAGCGAGATCGATCGCACCGGCGCGGACGCGTTCGACGAGGCGGTCGGAGCTGTCCTCGGTGAGCGTGATCTCGATCCCGGGGTGCGCGACGTGGAACGCGGACAGCGCGTCGAACAGCGGCTTGATCGTGCACGCGGTGACCATCCCGACGACGAGCCTCCCCCGGATCAGCTGGTTCACGTCGTCGACGGCCTGCCGCATGGCGTCGGCCGAGGCGAGGGCCGCGCGGGCGTGCAGCAGCGCCGCCTCCCCCGCCGCCGTGAGCGTCGCCGTCCGGCTCGACCGGTCGATCAGCGTGGCGCCGAGGTCGTGCTCGAGTTGCCGGATCTGAGCGCTGATTCCCGACTGGCTGATGTGGACGCGTTCCGCGGCACGGGTGAAGTTCGCTTCCTCGGCGACCGCGACGAAGTACTCGAGTTGCCTCAGTTCCATAACCACTGATTCTAGTATTCAGCAGAACTATCTGTTGGACTTCCGGTTGCGCCGGCACCACCCTGGAAAGGGACCGCAGTTCAGCCACGAAAGGATTCCCGGTGACCGACTACGAGAAGGCCCAGCACCCCGAAGACCTCACCCGACTGTTCGTGGAGCGCAGCAACGCGGGCGACGCGGCCGGAGTCGCCGCCCTGTACGAGGAGAACGCCGTGATGGCGTACCCGCCCGGCAGCCGGACCGTCGGCCGGGCCGCCATCCGGAAGCTGTGGGAGTCGGTGCTCGCGAACGCGCCGCACTTCGAACCGGAGACACCGCTCCCCACCCTGATCAGTGACGACATCGCGCTCACGTCCACCCCGCCGAAGGACGGATCCGGCGCGCGGGCGCAGGTCGTCCGCAGGCAGCCGGACGGAACCTGGCTCCGACTCCTCGACCAGCCGGAATTCGTCCCGCCCACCAGCTGAGCCGGCCCCTACACGGCATGAACTTCGTTGTCCACCATTGCATCTGCATTCGGATCGGTGGGATCATAGAGGTCATGCGCAGACCGCGTTGGCCGGCAGTAGCACCACCCACCACCGGAGGACACCGGGTCCACGGCCCCCTGCTCCTCACGGCCGAAGACCACCTCACGCTCGAGCTGTTCGAGATCGTGGCGTTCCCGGACGGCCTCCAGCTCCGGATGGCCCTGACCGCGACGGGCAGACCCGCGGAGCTGGCGCAGTACGAGACCCGCTCGCTGTCCGACCCGGACGATCCGTCGACGCGGTGGTCCTATCTGTCGGTGCGGGCGCGCGTCGACGACATCGAGGGTGAGGCCGACCCCTACCATCCGGCGGCGGCGTCGAAGCCGTGCGGGAGCGGGCCGCCCGAGTACCGGACCGAGCCGCACTACTGGCTCGACGCGATCCCCGCATCGGGTTTCATCTCGGTCACCGCCGGTTGGCCGCGGATCGGCCTCGGTTCGACGACCACCACCATCGGCCTCGAATCGAGCACGCGAACGTCGTGACCGGTCAGGCGCAGCAGTTGGGGTCGAGGACGACCCGCAGTGCGTCGAGGGCATCCGGTCGAGCGCTGTAGAAGACGTTCATGCCGCGGCGCACTGCCTGGACCATTCCCGCCTTCTTCAGCTGGCCGAGGTGGTGGCTGACGGTCGACTCGGACAGGCCCACGCCGGTCGCGAGATCGCACGTGCACACCTCGCCCTCGCTCGTGGTCAGCAGGATCGACATCAGCTTGATCCGGACCGGATCGGCCAGGGCCTTGAGCCGGAGCGCGACGTGCAGCGCGGACTCGTCGGTCATCGGGGCGGCCGAGACGGGCGCGCAGCAGATCGGTCCGGACACATCGAGAACCGGCAGCGTCTTGGGCATGAAGCCATGATCCCACCTTCTTGACATATGTCAAAAAGGTGGGATTCTGTGAATGCAGAGCAATTCGACATATGTCACACAAGTGGAGGTTGTCATGTCCCGCGCCCAACTAGCCCTCAATGTCGACGACCTGGAGGAAGCAGTCACGTTCTACTCGAAATTGTTCGACACCCGGCCCGCGAAACTGAAGCCGGGATACGCGAATTTCGCCATCACGAAACCACCCCTGAAACTGGTGCTGCTGGAGAACCCCGGCCAGGGCGGCACCGTCAACCACCTCGGCGTCGAGGTCGAATCGAGCGCCGAAGTGCACGAGGAGATCACCCGGCTGACCGCGGAGGGCCTCTTCACCGACGAAGAGATCGGCACCACCTGCTGCTTCGCCACCCAGGACAAGGTGTGGGTCACCGGCCCAGCCGGCGAGAAGTGGGAGGTCTACACCGTGCTCGCCGACTCCGACACGTTCGGGTCGAGCCCCCGGCACCGTGACTCCGACACCGCCGCCGATGCCGAGGAGGCCACCTGCTGCGGCACCGACGCCGGAACCTCCTGCTGCTGACCCGGGCCGCCGGATGGGAGCAATAGAGAAACCCCGCCGCCTGCATCACTACAGTCGACGGGGTTTCTTTGTGCGCCCGAAGGGATTCGAACCCCTAACCTCTTGATCCGTAGTCAAGTGCTCTATCCGTTGAGCTACGGGCGCATGTTCTTCAGTTGTCTAGCTTTCACCGGCCGTCTAGGCCCGGTGTGGCGGAGGCGAGAGGATTTGAACCTCCGGTCCCTCGTAAAAGGGACAACTCATTAGCAGTGAGTCCCATTCGGCCGCTCTGGCACGCCTCCCTGGGGTGGTTCCGATCCCTTCGGACCGCCGGTGCGAAAGATTACACACCTTTCCACCACAAAGGCAAAACGGCTGGTCAGCGCGCAGGAATGGCCGCTCTAACGCAGGTGGCTGTCGAACCAGTCGAAGATCCGCCGCTGCGCGTCGACGATGGCCTGCGCGCCCGGGTCGTCGTCCCGGTCGGGCACCTGTGGAGGTTCGTCGGCCCGGTGCGCGAGCCCGGCATAACTCACGACGAGTCCCGCGACGTCGGACTTGGCGGTGGCGTCGCGCAACATCTCGACCTGATCGGGCGGTGTGGACGGGTCGTCCTCCCCGTACAGACCGAGCCACGGCGCCTTCAGCCCGGGCGCCGCGTGCACCAGCGCGGGCGCGTCCTCCGACAGCGGTTCGACGATTCCGCGGGCGGCGACGCTCACGGCGGCACCGACGGGACGGGTCGTGGCGACGAGCAGAGCGGCGGTCCCGGCGTCGTCGAAGCCCAGCACCCCTACGCAGTCGGCGTAGATCCCCCGCGCGATCAGCCAGTCGAAGGTGGCGTCGAAGTCGGCGAACAGGGCGTCGCCGAACACCTCGACGTCGCTGGTCGCCGGTTCCCGGTGGAAGAGGTGCGGCGCCACCGTCACCCACCCCTCCATCGCGAGCGAACGCATCAGATCGAGGAGGGCGTCGCTGAACGTGCGCGACTCGTGCAGGATCACGATCCCGCCCCGCGCCGGACCGTCCGGTTCCACCGCGGTGAGCGGAACGCGCCTCTGCGGGTCTACGGGCGCGTCTCCGGACGTCCGCAGGGCCGCACTGTCCCTGAAGAATCCCGACATGTCCCTACCTTGGCACGAAGGGGGCGTCGGCGCAGTGGATCGGGAGGCGCATAA
Organism: Rhodococcus sp. T7; assembly: GCF_009872365.1. Taxonomy (NCBI): domain Bacteria; kingdom Bacillati; phylum Actinomycetota; class Actinomycetes; order Mycobacteriales; family Nocardiaceae; genus Rhodococcus; species Rhodococcus sp. T7. The sequence continues at coordinate 48,099 of NZ_WXYH01000111.1, read as the reverse complement.
TCGCCTGGTGACTCCGCGAACCAGGGCAGACCTCGACTCGATCACGGCATACGTTCCCGGCAAGAGCTATCCCGGCGCGATCAAGCTGGCCAGCAACGAGACCACGCTGGGACCGTTACCGAGCGTGCGCGACGCCATCGCAGACGCCGTCGCCGTCGCGAACCGGTACCCGGACAACGGTCACGTCGCGCTGATCGCGGCCCTCGCCGACCACTTCGGGGTGACCACTGCGAACGTCGCGGTCGGGGCCGGATCCGTGAGCCTGTGCCAGGAACTCGTCCACGCCACCTGCAACGACGGTGACGAAGTCATGTTCGCGTGGCGCTCGTTCGAGGCGTACCCCGTGGTCACCAGCGTGGCGGGCGCGGTCCCGGTCACGGTGCCCCTCACCCCCGACTACCGGCACGACCTCGATGCGATGGCGGCCGCGGTCACCGACCGGACGCGGCTGATCTTCGTCTGCACCCCGAACAATCCGACCGGGCCTGCCCTGGGCACGGATGAGCTCGAGCGGTTCCTCGACGCCGTGCCCGACCGCGTGGTCGTCGCCCTCGACGAGGCCTACTTCGAGTACAACCGGTCGGGCGCCGACGGTCTCGACCTGTTCCGCCGGTACCCGAACGTGGTGGTGTTGCGCACGTTCTCCAAGGCCTACGGCCTGGCGGGTCTCCGTGTGGGATACGCGATCGCCGATCCCGCGGTCGTCACCGCGCTGAGCAAGGTCCACATCGCGTTCACGGTCAACGCCGTCGCGCAGGCCGCCGCCATCGCGTCGCTGGCCGCATCCGGTGAACTGCTGGCACGCACGGACGGCATCGTCGCCGAGCGGGGCCGGGTACGCGACGCCCTGCTCGCCGCCGGATACGAGGTGCCCGAATCCGCCGCCAACTTCGTCTACCTCCCGCTGGGCACCCGCTCCGGAGCGTTCGGCGCGGCCAGCGCCGAGGCCGGTGTCGTGCTGCGCCCGTACGGCAACGACGGGGTGCGGATCACGATCGGCGATCCCGAGGAGAACGACGCGTTCCTCGCGTTCGCGACGAGCACCGAGGCGCGCTCGATCGCGAACATCGCCGTCCGGGCGTAACGCTCGAGATGTAAACGTTACCCACGGGTACAACGCCCGTGACTCCTTGTTGGCAGACTCAGTGAGGTTTTGCCGAAGGGAGACCGTCCATGCGTCGCCGCGCCGCGCTCCGCACTGCCGTGCTGGCGGCTGGACTGGCGACAACACTGGCGATCTCGGTGACGTCGGGGCTGTCGGCGCAGGCCCAGGATTCGGCGGTCTCCGTCCGGCTCCTCGCTTTCAACGACCTCCACGGCAGCCTCGAACCGCCGCCCGGCGTCCGCAGCCAGGTCAAGCACGCCGACGGTTCGCTGGTCCCGGCCGGCGGCGCCGCCTACCTGGCCGCCTACGTCGCCCAGCTGCGCGGTCAGGCCACCCGTGCACTGCTGTATTCGGTGGGCGACAACTGGGGGTCGTCGGCGCTCGAATCCGCGATGTTCCACGACGAACCAACCGTGCAACTGCTCAACCGGATGGGCGTCGACGCGTCCGCGATCGGCAATCACGAACTCGACGAGGGATACACCGAGTTCCGGCGGATGCAGACCGGGGGCTGCCATCCCGTCGACGGCTGCCGGTTCGGAAACACGTTCGCGGGCGCGGACTTCCCACTCCTCGCCGCGAACATGGAGTTCGACGACGGCGCACCCGCGACACTGCCGTTCACCGTCGACTACGTGGAAGGCATCCCGGTCGGGGTCATCGCGACCATGCCCGCCGACACCGCCACGATGGTGACCCCGGAGGGCGTCGGCGGGCTGCGCTTCACGGACGAGCTCACTGCCGTCGACCGGACCGCGGATCTCCTCGACTTCTTCGGCGTCCGGGCCATCGTGCTGCTGCTGCACCGGGGAGCCGAACCCGTCGCCGACAACGGCCCGAACTCGTGCGAGGTGACGTCGGGACCGGCACGCGACCTCGCGCTGCGGGCGTCCCCGAAGATCGACGTCATTTTCACGGCCGACAGCCACCAGCAGTACAACTGCTCGTTTCCCGACCCGATGGGCAACCCGCGCGTCATGATGCAGGGCGCGTCCCACGGCCGCATCGTCTCCGTGGTGGACGTGTCGATCGACCGCACCACCCGGGACGTCCTGCGCGACCGCACGTCCGCGTTCAATCAGGTGGTCACCCACGACATCCCGCCCGACCCCGACATCCAGGCGCTCGCCGACAGCGCCACCGCCCAGGCCTCCCGGATCGGTGCGGCGCGGGTGGCGTCGCTGTCCGGCGACCTCACCCGCGACGAGACCGCCGGCGGCGAATCGACCCTCGGAAACGTCGTCGCCGACGCCCAGCTCGCCGCCGGGTCCGGGCACGGCGCCCAGGTGGCGCTCACCAACCCCGGCGGACTCCGCGAAGACCTGCTGCGCGGCGCCGACGGCGCCGTCACGTACGGGCAGACGTACGCCGCTCAACCGTTCGGCAACACCCTCGAGGTCCTGACCGTCACCGGCGCGGTGCTGAAGACCGCCCTGGAGCAGCAGTTCCAGCCCCGCGGGGACGGCACGGTCACCGAGCGGATCCTGGCGCCGTCGAGTTCGCTGACATACGCGCTGGATCGCTCGGCGATCGTCGGCGAACGCATCTCGGACCTCCGGGTGAACGGTGCAGCCGTCGACCCCGCGCTCTCCTACCGGGTGGCGGTCAACAAGTTCCTCGCCGACGGCGGCGACGGGTTCGACGCGTTCCGCACCCGCACGGAGACGGTGCACGCGGGCTGCGACCTCGACGCCTTCACGACGTATCTGGGAGCGCATTCACCCGTTACGCCGCCGAACACCGACCGGATCACCGTGGTCGGTTAGGAACGCCCGTTCAGACGCCGAGCGCGCTCTTCAGGACCGGCCACGACGTGCGCAGTTCGTCCTGCCAGTACGGCCACGAATGCGTGCCGAAATTGCGGTAGGCGAACGTCGCCGGGATCGCGAGCTGGGTCAGGCGTCGCTGGAACGTCTGCGTGCAGAGGTTCGCCGCCGCCTCGAGCGGGCCGCCCACCGCGATCGTGGACGCGATGTCTCCGGTGATCTCGTACGGTCCGGGAAGCCCGTTGCCGGTGGAGATGTAGATCTGCTTGCCGCGCAGCGCTTCGGCGTTCACCGACGGATCGTGCGCGGTCCAGGCGGGATCGGTGTCGGGACCCCACATGTTGGCCGGGTTCCCGCCCTTGAACGCCACCGTGCCGCGGACCGAGTCACGCGAGCTGGGGTTCGAGTTGTCGAGGCATCCGCTGTAGGCCGCGAGTCCGCGGTAGAGCTGCGGGTGCCTGGTGACGAGGTTGGCGGCGCCCATCGCGCCCATCGACACACCCGCGACGGCGTTGACGCCGTTGCCGCTGAAGTTCTTGTCGATGATCGGCGGGAGTTCGTCGGCCAGGAACGTCTCCCACTTGTTGATTCCCAGCGTGGGGTCGGGCTGCAGCCAGTCGGTGTAGTAGCTGGCGGTGCCCCCCACCGGGAGCACCACGTTGACCTTCTTGTCGGCGAAGAACTGGACGACGTCCGTCTTCTGCGTCCACGTGCTTTCGCGGAAGTCCGACTCGGCGCCCGCACTGACGCCGTCGAGCAGATACAGCGACGGCCGCGAGCCGCCACCGGCGGGATGCAGGACCTGCACCTGGACGACACGGCCCATGGCGGGGGAATTGATGAAGACGGCACTACGGGTGTCGGTGAGCGGGACGATCTTGTCGACGCTCGCGACGCCGTGGCCCTGGGGCGCGACCGGAGCAGGCACCGGATCGGCCACTGCAGTGAACGCCGGCCCCAGAAGGGTCAGTGACACTGCCAGACCGACAGCAGCCATTGCTTCGCGACGCATAAAGTAAACCCTCTTCCCCGGACTGTGTGGACCCCGATTGCACAGTACAAAATGCGTCCGGTCAACAAGAGCTTAGAGGGTTTGTGACAGCTGTGTGCTCCACCGTGATCACGTTGTAGTCACCACGGTTCGCTTGGCGGACCGCTACTTGGACAGTGCCGACTTCAGCTGATCAAGACCTTCCCCGCTGAGTTCGTCGAGCGAGGCGCTGCGTCCCGTCATCGCCAGCACGAGCGCCAGCATCGGGCCGGAGACCTCGGGTCCCGATCCGTTGCTCCAGTCGGTGTCGGTCGCCCGCAGCGTCAGCCCGGCGACCCGCGACTTCGACCCGATCAGCAGGTTCGAATTCTTGTAGAAGTCGGCGACGCGGACGACGGCGTCCATCGGATACTCGTGCGCGATGCCGAGCGGCCGGCGGATGTCCTCGCCGTGGACGATCATCTCGCCCAGCATGGCGTCGATCGGGCCCGGTGGGTGGGTGGAGTCGGCCATGTGCGCCCGGAACTCGTCGAGCGACTCCGCCGGTGTTCCTTCCTCTTCGTGTGCGATGTCCTTCTCGAACATGTTGTTGATCCGAAATCCCGACCCGACGAGTTTTCCGACGAATTTCGGCGGCGTCATCTTCTCCGTCGCCGTCATGTGCGCGAACACGTCCCGCACTGTCCACCGCTCGCAGAGCGACGGCGTCGACCACTGAGTGTCGGTCAGCGGTTCGAGGTCGTCCACCAGGGCGCGGCGTTCTTGGTGAATCGTGGGCCAGGGGCTTGACGTTGTCATTTTCACTCCCTCGTCGCCAAGAATTCTTCCACTTCGCGGCGTTGGCGGCGAGACCCATTGCACAACGTGTTAGTCACGACTAACGTATTGGTCGTGCTCGATCAGTTGGAAGTCGCAGCTGAGCCCACCCGGAGACGCCTCATGCAACTGCTGACAGCAGGTGAACAGACCGTCAACAACCTCGCCGCACACTTCCCAGCGAGCCGGTCTGCGATCTCGCAACATCTCCGGGTGCTCACCGAGGCCGGGCTGGTCACCGCGCGCAAGGACGGACGCTTCAGGTACTACCGGCTCGATCCTCAGGGACTCGCACAGCTCCGCACGTTGTTCGACTCCTTCTGGATCGACGAACTCGACCGCCTCGTCGCGGACGCCACCGACGAAGCAGGATCCAAAGGAGACAGCTGATGCCATTCGACAAGACCGTCGTCGTCCCGCTGGACCCGGACGCCACGTTCGATCTCGTCACCAGACCGGACCGATTGCGGCGGTGGCAGACCGTCGCGGCCCGCGTCGACCTGCAGGCCGGAGGCGAGTACCGGTGGACCGTGGTTCCCGGGCACTCGGCGGCGGGCACCTTCCGGGAGGTCGTTCCCGGACAGCGGGTGGTGTTCGGATGGGGCTGGGAAGGCGACGACGAACTCCCACCGGGAGCGTCCACCGTGACGGTCACCCTCACCCCGACCGCCGGCGGCACCGAGGTGCGCCTCGTGCACGACGGGCTGAACGCCGAACAGGCCACCCGCCACGCGGAGGGCTGGAACCATTACCTCGACCGGCTCGTCGTCGCCGCGCAGACCAGCGACGCCGGGCCCGACGACTGGGCGGCCGCACCGGACCCGCTCGACGAACTGTCCAGCGCCGAAGCGACATTGGCTGTCGTGCAACGCGTCCTGCGCGGCGTCACGGCGGAGGACATGTCCCGGCAGACGCCGTGCACCGAGTTCACCGTCGCCCAGCTCGCCGATCATCTCGTCGGTTCGATCACCGCCCTCGGCGGCGCGGCGGGCGCGACGTTCGACGACGACCCCGGCAAACCCGTCGAGGCCAGAATCGCCGACCTCGCCCAGCCCGCGCTGGAGGCGTGGCGCAATCGCGGCCTGGACGGCACCGTGACGCTCGGGACGAACAACGCCCCCGCAACCGTCGCAGCGGGGATCCTGTCGATCGAATTCCTGATCCACGCCTGGGATTTCGCGGCAGCGACCGATCGCGACGTGGCCGTTTCCGAGCCGCTCGCCGAATACGTGCTGGCGTTGGCACACAAGATCATCTCGCCCGAAGGCAGGAAGGCCGTCGGGTTCGACGACCCCGTACCCGTCGAGCACACCAGCGACGCGGTGACCCGGCTCATCGCCTACACCGGCCGCCACCCCGTCCCGGCGGCCTGACACCTCACACGGAAAGGTCCAGTCATGCCCAACAAGTCGGAATACGCCCAGGGAACACCGAGCTGGGTAGACCTGCAAACCAGCGATCAGGACGCGGCCAAGGAGTTCTATTCGGAACTGCTCGGCTGGGAGTACGACGACCGGCCGATGCCCGAGGGCCCCGTCTACTCGATGGCCACGGTGCGCGGCGAGAACGTCGCCGCCATCGCGCCACTGCCGCCCGACGCGGCGAAGGCGGGGGCGCCTGCGAATTGGAACACCTACATCGCGGTCGACGACGTCGACGCGACGGTCGCGAAGGTCCCCGGCGCCGGCGGCCAGGTGCTGATGCCTGCGTTCGACGTCTCGGACGCCGGTCGCATGTCCTTCGTCACCGACCCCACCGGGGCGGCCGTCGGATTGTGGCAGGCGAACAGGCACATCGGGGCCTCGCTCGTCGGCGACCCGGGCGCGTGCCTGTGGAACGAACTGAACACCGGCGACGTAGACAAGGCACTCGCGTTCTACAACAGCGTCTTCGGGATCACGTCGTCGACGATGTCGATGGGGCCGGAGTACACGTACCACCTGCTCGAGGTGGGCGAGGATCAGGTCGGGGGCTGCGGTCAGCCGATGACGCCCGGCACCCCCAATCACTGGCGGGTGTACTTCGCCGTCGAGAACGTGGACGCCAGCGCCGCCAAGGTCGTCGAACTCGGCGGCACGATCGTCGAAGAAGCGATGGACATCCCCACCGTCGGCCGCATGGCCGGTGTCGCCGACCCGCAGGGCGCGACGTTCAGCATCATGACGCCCGAGGAACGTCAGGGTCAGTAGCGGTGAAGATGCCCAAACCCTCCGAGGAGGACAAGCAGTTCTTCCGCTCGCTGATCCCCGACACCCCCGGCGTCGAGGTGAAGCCGATGTTCGGCAATTTGGGCGCGTTCGTGAACGGCAACATGTTCGCCGGGCTGCTCGGGCCGAGCGTCGGGGTGCGGCTCCTCGACGAGCAGGCGAAAGCCGAACTGGCGTCCACCGACGGCGTCGGCCGATTCGGCCCGGGTGAGAAGCCGATGCGCGAATACCTGGCCATACCCGACCGGTGGCGGGACACCCCGGGCCTCGCCACCCCGTGGATCGAACGCGCGCTCGCCGAGGTCGCCGAACTGCCACCGAAACAGCCGAAGCCGCGGAAGAAGTAGGAAACGACAGCAGCCCTCATCCCCGTAGTCTCACGCAGAGTTTTGTGATGGTGATGTGGCCGTGGAGCCGGATCAGCTCGTCGGCGGCGAGACGATGCGCACCGACCGCGGCGGGCGTGCGACGGTGAAGCCGTGCCGGCGAGCGGCCACCGTGAGCGGCTCGGGACTCGGGTCTGTCGGCCAGTCCGCCTCACCCGCCTCCCCGAACAGCGCCACTGCGTTGGCGCTCGGGCCGGTGGTGAAGCGGGTCTGGTACCGCAGGCCGGTGAAGCTGACGGCGTCGAACGCGGCGGCCCATTCCTGCGGCACCGAATAGGGGGTCATGGACGACAGTTCTCGGGTCAGACCGAAATCCGCGGCCGCGTCCGCGCAGGTGTCGGCCACGCGGTGTGCGTGAGGCACGACCAGGTTCGACAGCTGGCGTACTGCGGCGAAGTCCTCGCTGATGATCCCGGTCGTCGCCAGCGCCGCCCCGACGGTCTCCCGGATCGCGGTGAGCTCGTCGAGCGCGAGGTAGCAGGTGCCCCGTGGCGGTGTCAGATCGAACCGGCCGCCGCCGAAGGAGGAGAACCACCACGGACCGTTTCCCTTGCTGTGTCCGCGGTGCAGCGCCTGCGCCGCGGTGAGCTCGCAACCGGGGAAATGCTGCAGTGGACGGGACGGAGGGCGGAGGGCAACGGAATCTCGTGTCACGCGGCCCACCGCTCGGCGTCGGCCCGGGCAAGCGCTAGCGGCTCCTCGACCGAGCGGCCGGTGGTGACCCAGTCGACCGCAGTGCGGTCGCCGAGTTCGGGCTGCGGGCTGCGCAGCCAGACCGCGCAGGTCCACGGGTCGGCGGCTGTGCGCAGAGCCTTCCACAAGGCGATCAGGTGCGGATGCACCGTTCTCGCGTCCGTGAACTGCCACGTCGGGTAGACCCACTGGCCGTCGTCGAGCCGGCAGGCGATCACGGTGCCTGCGGCGACAGCCTTGTTGACCGCTTGGCGGCTGATGCCCCACCACCGGGTCAGGCCGCCGGTGTCGTAGAACGGGCCCACCAGCAAGTCGTAGACGTGGGTGGTGGGCAGTGCCGCGGCCATCGACGCGGCGATCGATTCGACATCGTCGAAGATTTCGGCGGGGACGCCGGCCGCGCGCGCGTCGGTGAACGTCTCGTGGACGCGGCGGGTGAGAAGGGCCATGAGCTTGCGTTCCTGCTCGACCAGGGGGTCCATGCGCTCCTCCTAGCGGTCAACTGCGTCAACCCAAGTGTTCCGAGATCCGACAACCAGGTCAACGCCATGGGAGCTCGTTGCTCCAATCCCGTCCAATGCTCGATCAGGCTCGATCTGCGGCAGGTGTGGGCAAAACGTGGGCACGGGCCGACTGACCTTCACCGGTCACCGCAACGAAAAAGGCTCCGACCTGGCATCCATCACCAGATCAGAGCCTTTTCACTCTGCGGAAGCGGAGGGATTTGAACCCCCGGTGGGTTTAACGCCACGCTCGCTTTCAAGGCGAGTGCATTCGGCCGCTCTGCCACGCTTCCGTGGGCGATCTTATCGGTACGGAGGCGGCATCGGGCAACCGGTCAGCGGTCGCCGATGGCCTTGTCGACGCGTTCGAACACCTCGGCGAGAACCTTGAGCTGAGACTTGGTGAGCAGATCGACGAGGTTGCTGCGCACCCCGGCCACGTGAGTGGGGGCCGCGTCGGCGAGCCGGGCGCGACCTTCGTCGGTGATGACGGCGAGCACCCCGCGGCCGTCTTCGAGGCAGGTGTCGCGAGTGACCATGCCCTGCGCCTCCATCCGCCGGATCTGGTGGGTGAGGCGGCTGCGGGAGGAGAGGACGCCGTCCGCGAGGTCACTCATGCGCAGCGAACCGTCCGGCGACTCGGACAGCAGCACCAGAATCCGGTAGTCCGCGAGGGAGAGGTCGTGTTTCTCCTGCAGATCCCGGTTGAGGACGTCCATCAGCCGCTGGTTGCCGTCCATGTATCCGCGCCATGCGCGCATCTCGGCCGCCGTCAACCAGTTGGTCGCGGCTTCGGCGTCGGAGGTTTCTGCTGTCACAGGTTCACATTCTAGTAGTCCGACATTACTTTCCAGTAGCGTGCGGTGCCGGAAGAGGCCGAGCGGTCGCTTCGACCGGTCGCCGGCACCGGACGGCGCCGCGTTTCGCTAGCGTCGTTCCCATGTATGCGATCACCATCGACCAACCGGGCGGCCCCGAAGTCATGACGTGGGCCGAGCAGCCGGACCCGGAACTTCCCCCCGGTCACGTCCTCCTCGACGTCGCCGCGACGGCCGTCAACCGCGCCGACCTGCTGCAGCGTCAGGGGTTCTATCCCCCGCCGCCCGGGGCCAGCGACATCCTCGGGCTCGAATGTTCCGGCACGATCGCCGAACTCGGCGAGGGAGTGTCCGGCTGGTCCGTCGGCGACCAGGTGTGTGCGCTGCTGGCCGGCGGCGGCTACGCGGAGAAGGTGGCCGTCCCCGCGTCGCAGCTTCTCCCACTCCCCGAAGGGGTGGATCTGCTCGTCGCGGCGTCGCTGCCGGAGGTCGCGTGCACGGTATGGGCGAACGTCGTGATGGGCGCCGGACTGTCCCGCGGCGACGTGCTGCTGGTGCACGGCGGCGGCGGCGGCATCGGCACCCACGCCATCCAGGTGGGTGTCGCGCTGGGCGCGCGCGTGGCCGTCACCGCCGGATCCGAGGAGAAACTGGCGCGCTGCCGCGAACTCGGCGCCGACATCCTCGTCAACTACCGGGAAGCCGATTTCGTCGACGAGATCCGCAAGGCGACGGGCGGACACGGCGCCGACGTGATCCTCGACAACATGGGCGGCGCGTACCTCGGCCGCAACGTCGACGCGCTCGCCGCCGACGGCCGGCTCGTCGTCATCGGCATGCAGGGCGGCCGCAAGGGCGAACTGGACCTGGGCAAGGTGCTGGCCAAACGCGCCCACGTGACCGCCGCCGGACTGCGGGGACGCCCCGAGTCGGGTCGCGAGGGCAAGGCCGAGATCGTCGCCGACGTCCGCAAGCGGCTGTGGCCGCTGATCGCGGAGGGCGCGGTCCACCCCGTCGTCTCGGCCGAACTGCCCATCACCGAGGCGCCGCGCGGACACGAACTGCTCGACTCCGCCGACACCGTCGGCAAGGTGATCCTGACGATCCCGCGGAAGTGACGCGTCGCCCGGTGTGACCTTCGTCCCGACGAAACGAATGTCACATCGGGCGAGCTCGGTTTCAGCCCAGGGTGGCGAGCTCGTTGACGAGCTGGTCGATCTCGTAGCGGGTCGTGTACGGCGCGAGCCCGATGGTGACGGCGCCGCCCTCGTCGTTGACACCGAGGGCGTCGAGCAGCCGGGAACCGCCGTGGACGCCGCTGACGGTGGCGATGCGCTTGTCTGCGAGGTGCGAGGCGACCTTGTCGGCCGAGACTCCGGCGACGGTGAAGCTGAGCGTGGGAACCCGGCTCGGCGACCGCCCGATGACCATGACCTGCGGTAGCCGCTTCAGCGAGGACATGAGGTGGTCGAACAGGGTGTCCTGGTAGTTCTGCAGTGAGCTGATGGACGCCTCGAGCTTCTCGCGCCGGGAACCGGTGGCCGACTCGTCGAGGTTCGCGAGGAAGTCGATCGACGTGGTGAGTCCGGCGAGGAGCGCGAACTGGTGCACCCCGACCTCGAGACGTTCGACACCCCGCGCATACGGGTTCAGCGACACGGCCGGGATGCGGTCGAGGAGGGAGGGGTCGCGGAAGACGAGTGCCCCGACCTGCGGTCCACCCCAGGAGGTGGCGCCGACGGCGACGACGTCCGCACCGAGTTCATTGATGTCGACGTGCGCGTAGGGGGCGGCGCCGATCGCGTCGACGACCATCAGTCCGCCGACTTCGTGGACGCGGTCCGAGGCGACGCGGACGTCGGGCGCCGAGCCGACGATCGGGGAGGCGGCGGTGAGTGCGACCAGACGCGTCGTGGTGGTGATGAGGTCCTGGAACTGCCAGCTGGGGAGTTCGCAGGTCTCGATCTCGACCTCCGCCCACCGCACCTGGGCGCCGTAACGGCTGGCGACGCGCAGCCAGGGCGCCACGTTCGCTTCCTCGTCGAGGCGGGAGAGCACGAGCCCGGTTCCGAGACCGAGTCGCGTGCTCAGCGACTCCGCCAGCCAGGCCAGGAGAACGGATCGGTCGGGTCCGAGTACGACCCCGGCGGGATCGCCTCCGACCAGGTCGGCGACGGCTGCTCGGGCCGCATCGAGAACCGCCGCACTGCGCCGGCTGGACACATGTCGTCCGGTCGACGAAGAGGCAGAAGCCCGGAAGGCCGTGGAGACAGTGCGCGACACCGCGTCCGGAATCTGCATGCCGGCCTGCGGATCGAGATGGATCCAACCGTCGCCGAGTGAGGGGATGAGTCCCCGAACGCGGGCAACGTCGTAAGCCATGCCCGACACTCTAAGACCCCAAGTCAATACGGTCGAAGCCAGCCATCGATTGTTGCCAAATGCAACATAGATGGAAAGGGCCAAATCGGACGCACTTTCGCACTGCCGCGCAGGAACAGCCAAGATGGAGGCATGACGAACTCGGAGAATGAACACGTAGTCGTGATCGGTCCCGACGGTCAGCCCATGGCCATTCCCGTCGCGGAGGCCGCGAGCAAGCCCGAGGACTCCACCGCCGCAGCCGCCGCAACCGAGAACGGGAACGGGAACGGCGCCGAGTCGATCGCCGACATGGTGGAGCAGCCGGCCAAGGTCATGCGCATCGGAACGATGATCAAGCAGCTACTGGAGGAGGTGCGCGCGGCACCGCTCGACGACGCCAGCCGCAACCGGCTGAAGGAGATCCACAAGTCGTCGATCCACGAGCTCGAGCAGGGCCTGGCCCCCGAACTGCGCGACGAACTCGAACGCCTCACGCTGCCCTTCACCGACGACACCGTCCCCAGCGACGCCGAACTCCGCATCGCGCAGGCACAGCTGGTGGGGTGGCTGGAAGGACTGTTCCACGGCATCCAGACGGCCCTGTTCGCCCAGCAGATGGCGGCCCGCTCCCAACTCGAGCAGATGCGTCAGGGAGCCCTGCCTCCGGGCATCAGCATGGGCAACCCGCACGGGCCGCACAACAACGATCCGGGATCGCAGTCGAGCGGTACCGGCCAGTACCTGTAGCAACGGGCGAAACAGCATGGAACTCGACTCCCGGTAGGCTCGGTGCCCGTGTCAGCATCCGCTATCGAAACCGAGGCCGCAGGCGGCCCGCTCCCGGCGTCCGACTCGCAGACCTTCCGGCGTGCGTTCAAGGACCTCAGGGACGGCTTCGCTCAGCGCGAGCTGTGGCTGAGCCTCGGCTGGCAGGACATCAAGCAGCGCTACCGCCGGTCGGTGATCGGCCCGTTCTGGATCACCATCGCCACCGGCGTGCAGGCCGCGGCGATGGGCATCCTCTACTCGGCCCTGCTGGACATCCCGCTGGACGAGTTCCTGCCGTACGTCACGGTGGGTCTGATCGTCTGGAACCTGATCAGCGCGAGCATCCTCGAGGGGTCCGAGGTGTTCATCGCCAACGAGGGGCTGATCAAACAGCTGCCGTCGGCGCTGAGCGTCCACGTGTATCGGCTGGTGTGGCGGCAACTGCTGCTGTTCGCCCACAACCTCGTCATCTACGTGATCATGGTGTTCGCGTTCGGGGTGTGGCGGCACCTGACCTGGATGTCGCTGGCCGCGATCCCGGCGATCGCGCTGATCGTCGTCAACGCGGCGTGGGTGTCGATCATGTTCGGCATCTTCTCCACCCGCTACCGGGACATCGCGCCGATCCTCGGCAGCATGACGCTGCTGCTGTTCGTGCTGACACCGATCATGTGGACCACGCAGAGCCTGGAGGTGCAGGGCGGTCAGGCCGCCGAGCGCGTCAAGCTCGCCGAGCTGAACCCGCTGTTCCACTACCTCGACATCGTGCGCGCGCCGATGATCGGCCAGGACCAGCAGGCGTACCACTGGTACATCGTGCTGGCCATCACCGTCGTCGGGTGGACCGCCGCCATCCTCGCGCTTCGCAAGTACCGGGCCCGCGTGCCCTACTGGGTATAGGGGTTTGCCGATATGACGACGGTTGAGCGGAGCGAGGGGCAATGACGGAGCATGTGAGTATCGAGACGCGGGACGCCTGCGTCGACTTTCCGATCTTCGACGCCAAGTCCCGGTCGCTGAAGAAGGCGTTCCTCGGCAAGGCCGGCGGATCCATCGGGCGCAACAACTCGGATGTCGTGGTGGTCGAGGCCCTGCGCGACATCAACCTGTCGCTGAAGGAAGGCGACCGGATCGGTCTGGTCGGTCACAACGGTGCGGGCAAGTCGACGCTGCTGCGGTTGCTGTCCGGCATCTACGAGCCCACCCGCGGCAGCGCCAGCATCCGCGGCCGCGTGGCCCCGGTCTTCGACCTCGGTGTGGGCATGGACCCCGAGATCTCCGGCTACGAGAACATCATCATCCGCGGGCTGTTCCTCGGGCAGACCCGTAAGCAGATGCTCGCGAAGATGGACGAGATCGCCGACTTCACCGAGCTGGGCGAGTACCTGTCGATGCCGCTGCGCACGTACTCCACCGGCATGCGGGTGCGTGTCGCGATGGGCGTGGTCACCAGCATCGACCCGGAGATCCTGCTGCTCGACGAGGGCATCGGCGCCGTCGACGCGGAGTTCATGAAGAAGGCGCGCGTGCGGCTGCAGGCGCTGGTGGAGCGGTCCGGCATCCTGGTGTTCGCCAGCCACTCCAACGAGTTCCTCGCCCAGCTCTGCGACCGGGCCATGTGGATCGATCACGGTCAGATCCGGCAGGAGGGCGGCATCGAGGACGTCGTCCGCGCGTACGAGGGCGACGACGCCGCCGACCACGTCCGCCACGTCATCTACGAGATGGACCGGGAGAAGTCCGGGCTGAGCCGCCCGGCCGAACGGGACGCCCGTAGCGTCGGATCGAACGAGCGTCCCGTTCGCGCGGCCGCGGAAGCCGAGGCGGAGTCCGCGTGAGCGCTGCTGCCGAGCGGATCGTCGGCGTCGTCGTCACCCACAAACGCCGGGAACTGCTGGCGGAGTCGCTGAAGATCCTCGGCTCGCAGACGCGTCCGCTGGACCATCTCGTGGTCGTGGACAACGCCGCCGAGGACGACGTGCGCGCACTCGTCGAATCGTCCGGGATCCCCACCAGCTACCTCGGCTCGCAGCACAATCTGGGCGGGGCGGGCGGCTTCGCCCTGGGGATTCTGTACGCCCTCTCGCTCGGCGCCGACTGGGTGTGGCTGGCAGACGACGACGGCAGGCCCGAGGGGCCGAAGGTCCTGGAGACGCTGCTCGACTGCGCCCAGCGGCACGGGCTCGCCGAGGTGTCGCCCGTGGTCTGTGACATCGACGACCCCGACCGCCTCGCCTTCCCGTTGCGCCGCGGCGTCGAGTGGCGCCGGCTGCGGTCCGAACTGTTCACCGACGGCGACGACTCGGCCGACCTACTGCCGGGCATCGCGTCGCTGTTCAACGGCGCCCTGTTCCGGGCGTCGGCGATCGACACGGTCGGCGTCCCCGACCTGCGGCTGTTCGTCCGCGGCGACGAGGTGGAGGTGCATCGCCGGCTGGTGCGGTCGGGGCTGCCGTTCGGCACCTGCCTGCAGACGGCGTACGTGCACCCGAACGGCGCGGAGGAGTTCAAGCCGATCCTCGGCGGCCGGATGCATACGCAGTACCCGGACAACGAGACGAAACGGTTCTTCACCTACCGCAACCGCGGCTATCTGCTGTCCCAGCCGGGCATGCGGAAGCTGCTGCCGCAGGAATGGGTGCGGTTCGGGTGGTATTTCCTCGTCACGAGGCGTGATCCGCAGGGTCTGCGGGAGTGGATGCGGCTGCGCAAGCTGGGCCGTCAGGAGCGGTTCGAGCGGCCGTAAATTCGGTTGCGCCCGGGTTCCGCCGGGTGGGAGCATCGTGGGGTTCCGGTCGAAGAATTCGATGTGTTGCGAAGGAGTGAGTGTCCGATGACTGTCTCGTCGGTCGACGCCGCGTGCGTCCACTCCCCCTTCCCCCTCGCCTGACCGAACCCGCGCAGTGGTCCGGTCGGCACTCATCGACCCGAGGATCACACCCACCATGTTCGATTCCGGACACCTCCTGCCCTACGGCTGGAACGACACACTTTCCCACACCTTCGTCAGCTTCCCCGCCGACGGTCGCGAGCCGGGACGGGTGATCCGCGTGGACCGCGGTCGCTGCGACGTCGCCGCGCCCGCCGGCGTCGTCCGCGGTCACTGACCGGGCGTCCGGCCCGCACCCCGGTTCACTCCCTGAGCCGGGATGCGGGTGGCAACATGGGGCTATGTTCGATCTTCGGAGAAAGGCCCGTCTCAAGTTTCAGCGTGCAATGTCCGAGGTGGTCGCCGAATCCGACCGGCGGTCCCGCGAGCTCACCGTGAACCAGCACGACCAGACCCTGGCCGAGCTGACCGCGACCAACCAGGAACTGGCCCGGGTGCTGTCCGAGCTGTCGGATGCCCGCATCGAGATCTCCGACGTCCAGCAGCGGCTCGGCGAACTCGAACAGCAGGCCCGCCGCGACATCACCCAGGCGCTGGACGTGCGGGCCACCAACGAGGCCGCGGAGTTCGTGCTCGAGCACATGCCGAAGGCGCCCGTGTTCTGGAACCCGCAGGACACGTTGCGCTACGGACTGTCGCAGGTGGAGATCGAGGGTCTGGCCCTCGAATTCGGGGTGGCGTCGGGCGCGACGCTCCGGATCATCGTCGAACAATTGAAGGACGCCGAGCACGAGGTGTTCGGGTTCGACGTGTTCTCCGGGCTGCCGCAGACGTGGCGCACCGGCTTCCCGGCCGGGGAGTTCGCGCAGGAGAAACTCCCCAAGGTGCGGGGCGCGGAGTTGGTGCCCGGACTGTTCGAGGACACGCTGTCGGGCTTCCTCGAGAAACACCCCGGACCGGTGTCGTTCGTGCACCTCGACGCCGACCTGTACTCGTCGACGAAGTCGGTGCTCGACCGGCTCGAACACCGGCTCGTCGCGGGCACGGTGATCGTGTTCGACGAGTTCTTCAACTTCCCCGGCTGGCAGGAACACGAATACCGGGCGTGGACGGAGTTCGTCGACCGCACCGGTATCGGATTCGAGTACCTCAGCTACACCGCCAACCACGAGCAGGTGGTCGTGCGGATCACCGCACCAGTGTCAAGATGAGTGTTCGGTCCCGTTCGCCTCGTCTGTCCGGGTGTAGAGCCGAGTCCAGTTGTCCCGGCTGGTGAGGGTGGCCATCTCCGCGCGAAACGCTCGTGCAACAGGATGCGCCTCTGCCCGGAATCGCTTGATCACACCGGCGAGGCGGCCACTCATCTCCGCAGCGAGATGCCTGTCGTACCGCCGTTCGCGCACACCCGCCTGTGAGGCATCGGTGACGTAGACGTGCTCGAACCGCCCGACATGCCACCAGCGCGCGTCCTCGTAGGAAATCGCGACCGGTCCGGGCTCGAGTCGTCCACGGAAATGGTTGCCGGCCCGCTTAGCCAGTACCAGGTCCTCCCACCCTGCCTTCGGGGGCGGATCCGCCCGGTGGAAACGCACGCCGCTGGGGAGTTCGGATACCGGTCGGGCCACAGTCTCTGGGAACCGCTTGCGCTCCTCGTTGATCATGGCGAGGGCTGCCTGCCCGCCGTCGGCGAGAGCGTCAGGGCCCTCGAGGAACCCTTCGATAGCACGCAACTGCGTGTGCGCTAGACCGTACTGGAGGCTCACGATCGAGCGACTGATCTCCCGAGCGAGCTGTTTCGCCAGGAGAGTCGGGGCAAAATTCGGGTCGAGCGCCGCGGTGATCAGGCCATTGCGAGTACTGAAGTAGTGGGCGAAGCCGTCGACGTCCTTCCAGTAGAAGTCCGCATGCCACACGCCGGTGGACGGCAGTGTGATCGTCGGGATGCCCGCGCGTCCGGCGCGCAAGCTATATTCGACGTCGTCCCACTGGAAGAAGACGGGCAACGGCATGCCGATCTGTCGGACGACTTCGGCCGGGATCAGGCACGACCACCAGCCGTTGTATTCGGCGTCGATCCGGCGCTCGGGCAGCTTCTTCAGCACGTTGGCGTTGCGGACCCCGAATTTGTCTGTCGGCAGCCCACGCTGCAGGGTGGTCAAGTCCGCGCGTTCTCCCGACGCCAGCAGGTAGTTGGGGTTGTACAGGAACAGCATCTGTGCGCCGATCAGCGCGGGGTCGGTCGTCATGTTCGCGAAGGCGCTCAACCGCAGGACCGTTTCCGGCTCACACAGGACGTCGTCGTCCATCAGGATCACATCGGCGTGCGGGCCCGCGGCCGAAGCCTCGTAGAGGCCACGACTGAATCCGCCCGCGCCACCGAGGTTCGCCTGCCGCAGATAGTGCAGTCGGCCGCCGAACCGCGGAGCGACCTGCTGAAACAAGTCGCGGCTCTCGACCGCGTCGGTGCCCTGGTCGACGACGTATACCGCGTCGAGTGAGGACAGCACCCGCTCATCGGACGCGAGAGCGGCGACGGTGTTGGCACAGTCATCGGCCCGGTTGAATGTGCAGATGGCGACGGCCACCGGCCGGACGGTACCGGGGGACGCGACGGTCCACTCGATGTCGCTGACCGTGACGCCGCCTTCGATGGCATCGAATTGAAGCCACAGGGCGCCGCCGTCGGCGAACTTGTCGAGCCTCGCTGTCAGGGTGACGGTCTCGGAGCCGATGACGGATTCTGCCGCGATGATCCGGCGGTGGCCGCCGATATCGGAGGCCAGGAGCTGGACCCGGCAGCGGTCCGCAGCGTCGACGCGCGCTATCGCTGTGACCTCGGTTGCTGTCGTCCATCGCTGCCAGTAGCTGGCAGGGAATCGGCCGAAAAAGGTGTTGGTATGCACGGTGGCGCCGGCGTGCATACGAAGTTGGAATCGTGTGCGGGTGGACCCACCGCGCTTGACCACTGCGTAGAGGTCGTCGTTGACGATCGAGGAGGTGCCCGTGAACGGTCCCCGCTGTACAACGAGGCGATCAGACTCCGCCCGATGCTCGGTTAGCTCGACATCGGAAACGGAAGCGCTTGCTGTATCCACATGCGCAGGGTATCGCGACCGTCGCCTTCGTCGCGGCTCAGCCTGCCGTTCCGGACAGATTCACGGAGGCACCGCAGAGCCCTTGCCTGCGTCGGCGCAGGGACAGCAATCCCCACGCCATGCGCACTACATCCGTGAGTGCGATCCGGCTCGGATGGGCCCGATGATCATCGTTCAACCGGACGGGCACCTCGACAGGCGCGATACCCGACAACTCGAGGGCGTAGGTCAGTTCGGTCGTGAAGAGGAAACCCGGCTCCGACAGCCGGTCGGCGAGACTGCGCAGCAGGGTTCCGTCCACCACGAAGGTCCCCTGGGGGTCTCCGGTCCGGGTCCCCAGCAACGCCCTCCGAAGGGCTCCGAAGCCCATCGTCATCGCCGACCGCAGGGGCCCACGATCGACCACAGATTCGGGGTGCGCCTTCGATCCGATGATCACCGAAGGAAGCTGCCCCCATTCTCTTTCCAGTCGGTATGCCGCGTCGATGTCACTGAACCCGAAGGGAAGGTCGTCCGCAGTCAGTATCACCCGGTCACCCCGAGACGCCAAGGCCCCCGTTCGCAGAGCGTTACCCATCCCTTTTGCACTGTTCAGAAAGGCGAAGGACACGGTGGGGTCCGTCCACTCGTCCGCGAGCGCCTGGCATACCCGGACGGTGGAATCGGTCGATCCGTTCTGTACGACGATGATTTCGACGTCGCGGCCGGCGAAGTGCTCTGCAAAGCTCCGGACCGTGGATTCAAGCACCTCCTCGGAGTTGAACGCCGGAATCACCACGGACAGTTCGGGCGTGCCGGCATCTCGCGGATTCGGCTGAATGAGACCAGACACGAACTGCCACCGCCTCCCGTTTCCCGGCATCGACCCGCCGAAATACTACGCTCCGGATATGCGAATTCGAGGCATCACTCGCTCGACCGAAGCCCATCCGTGATCTCGCTTCCGGACGTCGCGAAGCGGATCGGAACGCCGGTTCTGCTCGCCGTCGCCGTGGCCGCCACGGCAGGGATTCCTCTGTTCTCTAATCGCTCGTTCTACTTCTGGGATGACAGCGCCGCGGCATTCGCGCCCGGTTGGTACGCCGTCGGCGAGCGTCTCCTGGCGGGGTCGTGGCCGACTCTGATCCCCGACATGTGGGCGGGCGGGAATCTTCCGGCAGAGGCTCTGTACGGCACGTACAACCCCGTCATTCTCGCCGACTCCCTCCTGATCGCGTCGGTGCCCAATCTGGCAGTGGGCATCACCCTCGTCAAGATGCAGTTTCTCGCCATCCTCGCTGTGGGTGTCTACGTGGTTGCTCGCCAGTACGGTGCGACCCGGTCGATGTCCTTTGTTGCCGGATTCGGCATGCCGTTTGCCGGGTACACCCTGTACTTCGACGCATCGAGTTGGGCGTCTGGCCTGATTGCATTCGCGTGGATTCCGCACGTGTGGTGGTCGACGAGGGCTTCCGCACAGGGTCGCCTGAATCCACTGGTTCCGTTCGTATTCGGATTCCTCGCATTGACGACCGGAAACCCTTACGGCGCAGTGGGCGTCGCTGTCGTGTATCTCGCAGTGATCGGTGAGTGCGTTGCCTTCCGCCGGTACTCCGGCCTCGCGAGGTTACTGTGGAGCGGAGCTTCCGTGCTACTGGCCACACTGATCGTCTACCTCCCGCTGGCCTTCACCACCGAGGTGTCGGTTCGGACGCAGGGAGGTGCGCACAACGACGGTTTCCTCCGCCCCGATCTGGGCGACGTTCTCAATGCCAGCGCATTCTCGAATCGACCAGACATACCCGCTTTCGGCCAACCCGTCATGACCGTTCCGCTCGTGTATCTGGTCTGGTTCATTGTTCCCCTCGCACCGTGGATCCGCTGGAACACACTCCGGACCATGGGACGCAGGAGCGTCTCGCTGATTCTGTTCGGCGCCGTCTACGGGGTTTTGCTGCTCGGTCCGTCCCAGCTCTGGCTGTTCCGGTGGCCGGTGCGACTCATCGAGTACGGCCAGCTCCCTGTGATGGTAGCGACCGCGGTCGTGCTGTCCGCAGGACTCCATCGCAGCCACGTGATGCGTCGTTCCGTCCTCACCGGCGGGCTCCTTCTCGTGCAGTTCTACCTGTCGTGGTCGAACGTGCCCGAAGACGGCAGGATTCATCTCGTCGCGCTCGGCATCGCCGCCGCACTCGTTGTCTCGACTGTCGGTATTTCCATGCGTAATCCGCGCGCGCTTTCGTCCGCACTCGCCGTCGGAATCGTTGTGGTGCTGGCTGTGCAGACCAACGCGTGGTTTCCTGGAAACTGCTCTGTCACGCCGTGGAAGTTCCCTCGCCACATCTCCTTCTATGAGGACCACTTCAGGAACCGCTATCCGGGGACCACTTTCGTCATCGCGCATCCAGAGAACATTCCGAGCGAGAAACCTACCGATCAATGGGGCGACATTCTGTTCGGCAACGTCTGGCAGCCTGCGGGCGTCAAGGCGGTCAACAGCTACGCAGGCATCAGCTATGAGGACTTCGTCGACTCACTGTGTCTCAACTACTACGGCGGAGTCGAGTGCCCCGATGCAGTCGACCGACTGCTGGCGAAGGCGCCTGGTACCAGCGTGAGCTGGCTCGACGCACTGCGGCTCGGCACTGTAGTGGTCCAGAACAGCGGCCCCTACGGCGGAACGCACGCACTGGACCGTCTTCCCCCCGGCGAGTGGACAGTGACTCACGATGGGACCGTCACGGTCGGCCACCGCATCGCGCCACAAAAGTGGCCCGACGGACGGCTGTCCGCGTCGCCGCGGACACTGCACGTGCTGGCCGACAACGCCGCCACTGACACCCGTGAAACCGTGGAGTTTACGGGATCGGGCACCGCAACTTTCGCGTTGCTGGCCTGGCCGGGATGGAGTGCGAGAGTGGATGGCAGACCCGCCCAGACTTCGGCGAGCCCGGGCGGGCTCCTCCAGGTGAAGTTGCCACCCACCCGCGGCACGGTGTCCACCCTTACCCTCGAATTCTCCCCGCCGGGAACGTTTTGGGGGCGGATCCTGACCGGTCTAGGTCTTGTCCTGGCTTTGATGCAGGGCGCGTGGCACTTTCGTGGGCGGAGGAGGGGGAGGAGGAACAGTCAGCGTGGCGACCAACCGGACGCCGTGACTCCCGAAAAATCGGCCGACCCGGACGCGGCCGCCGCGGACGACAACGCGTCGGCGATCAGCTGGTGGCCGACCTGGTTCGGGTGGTCGCCGTCGTCGGCCAGCAGTCCGGTGGGGTCGCCGTCGCCCCACGTCCCCTTGAACGTGCTGAAGAGGTCGACGTAGGTGGCGCCCTCCTCGCCCGCGACCTCCGAGATGACGTCGTTGGCGCGCAACGTCAGCACGGCGCTGTCGCGGAGGAACTGCGGACCGTACAAGTCGCGGGCCACGTCGCCGTCCGGGAAGACGTCCCAGTACCCGGTGACCAGCACCGCGGTCGGCTGACCGGCCCGCAGCTCGGCGATGCGGTCGAGCACGGACGTCAACGTGGTCTGCAGCTGCGGCAGCACCGGCGCGAAGCAGCCGAGCCCGTCGTCGCCGCCGCAGTCGCCGTCCAGGTAGTCGTCGAGTTCGGTGTAGAAGTCGTTGGCGCCGATCGTGACGGTGACGAGATCGGCGGCACTCACGGCGTCGGCGTCGTATGCGCCGGGTTCGAGCGAGTCGAGCAGGTCGGTGCTGGTCCAGCCCCCGACACCCAGGTTCGCGACCTGGACGGGCACGGCGTCGTCGCCGGACAGCTGATCGCCGAACAGTTCCACGAACGGCGTGCACCCGGGGCAACCGTCACCCGCTGGGATCGAATCGCCCAGGCCCACGAGCGTCGCGACCACGGGCGGCGACTCTTCCTGCGGCTGCGCCACCGGCGGTGCCGTGGACGTGGAGCAGGCGGCGAGGAGCGGAATCAGAACCGCTACGGGAACACCGAGAATCCAGCGTCGCACAGGGCCTCCCCATCACGTCCTGCGCCTCGGAGGGAGCGCTCGTCACCGGTCCGCACGAATTCTACCGACGGTCGCTGCCCTACGTCGTTCCCCGCGGGACGGTCCGGACGTGCGCCCGCTCGCCCTGGGGACCGAACAGGCTGAGGATCTCCACCGGTTGCGGTCCGGGATTGCCGAACCAGTGCGGCACGTGGGTGTCGAATTCCGCGACCTCCCCCGGCGTCAGGATCACGTCGTGTTCGCCGAGCAGCAGCCGCAGCCGGCCGGACAGGACGTACAGCCATTCGTAGCCCTCGTGGACCTGCAGGTTCGGTACCGCGGTCGGGTCGCCCGGCGGGATCACGTGCTTGAACGCCTGGATCCCGCCGGGCCTGCGGGTGAGCGGGATGATCGTCGTGCCGTTGCGGTCGAGCGGCCTCAGGTGGACGCGGGGGTCGCCGGTGGCGGGTGCGTCGACCAGTTCGTCCAGGGGCAATTGGTGGGCGCGGGCCAGGAGGAGCATCAGTTCGAGGGTCGGTTTGCGCTGGCCGGCCTCGAGCCGCGACAGGGTGCTCACCGAGATCCCGGTGGATTCGGAGAGCTGGGCGAGGGTCGCGCCCCGCTGCTGCCGGAGCGCTTTGAGCCGCGGTCCCACGGCGTCGAGGACGCCGTCCAGATCGGGTAGATCGTCGTTCACACCACCATGTTGCCACACTGGCAAACATTCTTGCCAGGATCGCGATCTCCCCGGACAGTGGACGTCACGAGGTCGACGAACGAAGGAGAACGCGATGGAAGACAGCTACGACGTGGTGGTCATCGGCGGCGGCGCGGCCGGACTCAGCGGGGCACTGACCCTGTCGCGGGCCCGCCGATCCGTGCTCGTGATCGACGCGGGCGAACCCCGCAACGCACCGGCCGGGCATATTCACAACTATCTGGGCCGAGAAGGCACCCCTCCCGGTGAACTCCTGGCCGTCGGACGCGAGGAGGTCACCGGCTACGGCGGGGAGATCGTGACCGGCACCGTCACATCCGCCGAGAAGATCGGGGACGGAGAGTTCCGGGTGACGCTCGCCGACGGCCGGACCGTCGGAGCGCGGCGGCTGCTCGTGACCACCGGCCTCGTCGACGTCCTCCCCGACATCCCCGGGGTGGCCGAACGATGGGGACGGGACGTACTGCACTGCCCGTACTGCCACGGCTGGGAGGTCCGGGACCAGCCGGTCGGCGTCCTGGCCGGCAGTCCGCTGGCGGTGCACCAGACACTGATGTGGAGCCAGTGGACCGATCAGGTGACGTTGTTCCTGAACGACGCGAACGAACCCACCGGCGAGGAATACAAGCAACTCGCCGCCCGCGGCGTCGCCGTGATCGACGGTGCGGTGGCCGGACTCGACGTGCGCGACGACCGGCTGACCGGTGTCCGGCTGCGCACGGGCCGGGTCTTCCCCCTCGCCGCCGTGGTGGTCCCGCCGCTGTTCCGGGCCCGCGCCGACTTCCTCACGACCCTCGGCCTCGGCACCACCGAGATGGAGATGGCCGGACACGTGATCGGCACCGCCGTCGCCGCCGACGCGACCGGTGCCACCGCTGTTCCCGGGGTGTGGGTGGCAGGCAACGTCGCGGACCCGAAGGCGCAGGTGATCGTCGCTGCCGGAGCCGGACTGACCGCCGCCGCCACCCTCAACGCCGACCTCATCGCGGAAGACACCCGGCTGGCGGTCGCCGGAGCGCTCAGCCGGTAGCCGATACGGTCGCCTCGTGGACCACGCGGTGCGCGGGCAGGATCGACTCGCGCTCCGCGTCGGCGTCCCCCTCGCCGCCGACCAGCCCGACGTAATGCGCGAGCTGGGCGGCGAGGGGTTCGTCGCTGTAGCGGATGGTGGGGATCTCGATCACCGTCTGCTGCTTGTACCCGTCGCGGTCGGCGGGCAGGTCGTCGTCGATGTGCCGGTAGATGGTGATGTCGCGGCGCAGCAGGTCGATCTCGATCAGACGGTCCGGCTCCAGCAGCGACAACTGCCGGACCTTCCGCTGACTCACCCGGCTGGCCGAGATGGTGGCGACCGCACCGGATTCGAATCGCAGCACCGCCTCCGCGCAGTCCTCGGCGTCGTTGCGCCGCGAACGGTCGTGGAAGTAACCGAATTCGGCCTTCACCCCGACCGGCGGCGATCCGACGAATCCGATCGCCAGGTCGACGTCGTGGATCAGCAGGTCGGTCGCGACACCGGTGGGGATGCGGGAGACGAACGGCGAGTGCCGGATTCCGTTGACCTGCCACACGTCACCGGCGAATTCGCGGGCCGTCCGGACCGCCGGGTTGAATCGCTCGAGCAGACCGCACATCAGCGGGACACCCGTTGCGGCGGCGCGTTTCACCAGATCGGTGCTCTCCTCGTACGTTGCGGCGAGCGGCTTTTCGACGAGCAGCGGTTTCCCGAGGTCCAGGACGCGGCCTGCCACCTCGTAGTGTGCGGGGGTCGCGGCCGCGACGACGACGGCGTCGATGCCGTCCAGGTCGTCGAAATCCGCGGCCCACTCGGCGCCGAACCGTGCGGCGACGTCCCGTCCGTGGTCTTCCCGCGGTTCCACCAGCAGCGCCAGGTCGCACAGCGGCGACTGCGCGAGGACGCGGGCGTGCAGCGAACCCATCTTCCCGGATCCGACGAGCGCGATCCGCGGTCGCGTGGACGTCATCACGCCTCCATCGCCTCGCGGACCGCCGCGACGATCCGGTCGACGTCGTCGGTGGAGAGCGCGGCGTGAACGGGGATGCTGAGGCACCGGCGGGCCACCGACGTCGCGATCGGTGTCGGCGAGACGATCACCCGGGGATGCTCGCGGTAGCAGTCGTAGTCGTAGACGGTTCTCGGGTAGTAGATGCCGCTGCCCACACCGCGATCGCCCAGACGCCGGGCGAGGGTGTCGCGGTCGATCGGTGCGTCCGGCGCGAGGACGACGGTGAACTGGTGCCACACGTGCCCGCGGCCCGCGAGTTCCGAAGGCAGAACCAGACCTTCGACGTCCTTCAACCCGGTCCGCAGCGCCTCCGCGTTCCGCCGGCGCGACTCGACCTGCTGCAGATACGAACCCAGTTGCGGCAACCCGAGACTGGCCTGCAGGTCCGTCATCCGGAAGTTCTGGCCGGCCATCTCGTACTCGTAGCGCCCGCGCATGCCCTGATTCCGCAGCACCCGTAACCGGTCGGCCACCGCGTCGTCGTCCGTCGTGACCATCCCGCCCTCGGCGGTGGTGAGATTCTTCGTGGCGTAGAACGAGAAGCAGCCGAGCCCGAAGCTGCCCGCGCCCCTGCCGTCGAACGTGGCGCCGTGCGCCTGCGCCGCGTCTTCGACCACGGCCAGTCCCCGCGACTCGGCCAGCGGCATCAGCGCACCCATGTCCGCGGTCTGCCCGTACAGGTGCACCGGCATCAGCACCCGGGTGCGTTCGTTCACGCACTGCTCCGCGACGTCGGGGTCGATCGCGAAGTCGGCCTCCCCGATGTCGGCGAACCGTGCCGTCGCGCCGGCGTCGAGGATCGCGTTGAGCGTCGCCACGAACGTGAACGGGGTGGTGAGCACCTCGTCGCCGGGCTGAAGGTCCAGCACCCGCAGCGCCGCGATGAGCGCGGTGGTCCCGCTGTTGACGGCCACCGCGTGCCGGGTGCCGACGAGTTCGGCAAACCCCTCCTCGAACCTCGCGACCTTCGGTCCCTGCGCGACCATCCCGGATCGCAGGGTGTCGAGGACCTCGCGCTCGACATCCTCTCCGAAGGAAATACTCGAGATCGCGATCACGGTTCCTCCGATAGATTGACGTGCAGTTCACACCGTCTTCACAGATTGCAACCCCTTGAAGGTTCCCACGGTCTGCACGGCTCCTGGAAGGAATCCGAAACTTTCATGACCATCGGTGAAAACTGCGAGATCCACCCGACCGTCGTGATAGGCGACGGCGTCACCGTCGGGGACCGGGTGAGCATCGGACCGTATGCCGTCCTCACCGGCCCCCTCGACATCGGCGACGACTGCTGGATCGGCGCCCACGCAACGCTCGGGGCGCCGCCGGAGTGGATCGGGAAGACGCATCCCCGCACGTGGACGGAGGTCAGCCCGCACCGGGGTGTGGTGATCGGCGCCGGCACCGTGATCCGGGAGATGAGCGCCGTCCAGCAAGGCGCCGAGCGGCCGACGACCATCGGGCGCGGCGGATTCGTCATGAACCACACGTCCGTCGAGCACGACGTCCGGATCGGCGAAGACTGCGTCCTGTCACCGTCGAGCACCCTCGGCGGCCACGTGACCCTCGGCGACGGCGTCAATATCGGCATGAGCGCGGTGGTGCATCAGCGGCGGGTGATCGGGGCGCGCGCGATGGTCGGAATGGGATCGGTCGTCGCCAAGGACATTCCGCCGTTCGCCACGGTGTTCGGCAATCCCGCCGCCCTGCGCGGCGCCAACCGGGTGGGGATGAGCCGGTCCGGGATCGCCGACCGGGACATCGAGGCGGTGGTGAATCTGTTCGCGTCGGGGCGGCTCGAGGCGGACGCGGAACTCCCGCAGTCGCTCGCCGACGCGTTCACCTGGTGGCGCCGGCTTGCGGTGAAACCGCTCGTTTCCTGATCCTGCGCCCCCTGATTGCTATCGTCGGAAACGAACGCTGCACTGCCGCAGCGCACTGCCGGTGAGGGGGTGGTCCTCGTGGACACCGATCCCGAGATCGTCCCCGACCGCGGCGGCCGCGCCGTCCTGATGAACGCGCTGCGAATCCTCGTCACCCTCGCGATCGTCGTCGCCGTCGCGTTCGCCGTGAAATCGCAGTGGGCCGAGGTCCGGGACACCATCAGCCAGCTGGACTGGTGGGCGCTCGCCGCCTCCGCGGTGTTCGTGTTCCTCGGCATGGCCGCCGCGGTGCGCGCGTGGCAGCACGCGCTCGGCGCCCTCGAACACCCGATTCCCGCGTTCGACGCCGCCCGCTGCTATCTGGTCGGCCAGCTCGGCAAGTATCTGCCGGGCAGCGTGTGGGCGTTCGTCCTCCAGACCGAACTCGTCCGCCGGGCCGGGGTGTCGCGCGCCAACGGATTCGTCGCCGTCCTCGTCACCGTGGGGCTGAGCATCACATCCGCACTGGTCGTCGGGCTGCTGGCGCTGCCCGCCCTGTTCCACATCAGCACCGTCGCGGCGGTCGCGGTGATCGTGCTCGTCCCCATCGCCCTCGTCTGCTGTTATCCCCCGATCCTCACCCGGCTGGTGAACCTGGCCCTGCGGATCCTGCGGCGCGCACCGCTGCACCGGCAGTTGACGATGCACAAGATCGGGCGGGCGCTCGGCTGGTGCGCCGTCAGCTGGGTGCTGTACGGCGTGCATCTGTGGCTCCTCGCGTCGAGCACGTCGGGATTCGCGGTGGGCACCCTGGTGCAGTGCATCGGCGCGATCGCCCTCGGCATGTGCGCCGGCGTGCTGGTCGTCGTCGCGCCGTCCGGCATCGGGGTCCGCGAGGCCGTCGTCGTCGCGGCGCTGTCGCCGTTCATGGACAGCGGGGTGGCGCTCGGGCTGGCCCTCGCATCCCGCCTGGTGTTCACGCTGTGCGAGGTACTCGCCGGCTTCGTCGCTGCGGTCGCCGGTTCGCGTTCGCTGCGCAACGCCCTCGTGCACGAGGATTCCCGGGTGCCGCAGCCCTCGTGAGGAGACCGCGATGACGGACGCCTGGGAGGTCGATCCCGCGTACGAGAACTACATCGGTCGCTGGAGCAGGCTGGTCGCGCCGCAGTTCCTGCGGTGGCTGGCCGCCGGCCCGGGCGACGTCTGGTGCGACGTGGGATGCGGGACCGGCGCCCTCGCCCACACCGTCCTCCGACTGTTCGATCCGGCCGGGGTGGTCGGAGTCGAGCCTTCGGAGCCGTTCGCCGCGGCGGCCCGGGCCGGCGCGGACGATCCCCGCCTCGACGTGCGGCCGGGCACCGCCGAATCGATCCCTGCCGCGGACGGCGAGTTCGACCGCGTGGTGTCCGGGCTGGTCCTCAACTTCGTGCCGCATCCGGTGGAGGGGCTCGCCGAGATGCGCCGCGTCACCCGCGCGGGCGGGACGGTCGCCGGGTACGTGTGGGACTACGCCGAGGGCATGCAGATGATCCGCGTCTTCTGGGACGCCGCCCGCGAACTCGACGAGGTGGCCGCAACCCTCGACGAGGGTGTCCGCTTCCCGCTCTGCCGGCCTCAGCCTCTCCGCGACGCGCTGGCCACCGCCGGGTTCACCGAGGTGACCGTGCACCCGCTCGACGTTCCCACCGTGTTCGCCGGCTTCGACGACTTCTGGCGGCCGTTCCTCGGCGGTCAGGGCCCCGCGCCCGGCTACTGCACGTCGCTGCCCGCCGGACGCCGAACCGCTCTTCGCGACCTGCTCGATGCCCGACTGCCGCGCGACGACGCCGGGCGCATCGCACTGACGGCGCGGGCGTGGGCGTTCCGCGGGTCGGTCCCCGACTGACCGGCGCGCCTCAGCCGATGACGGATTCCGTAGCCGCGTACGCCTTCTCCGCGGATTCCTTCTGCGCCCGCCACCACGACTCGTTGTCGCGGTACCACCGCACGGTGGCCTCGAGCCCGCTGCGGAAATCCTCGTACTGCGGCGTCCAGCCCAGTTCGGTGCGCAGACGCGTCGAGTCGATCGCGTAGCGCAGGTCGTGGCCGGGGCGGTCGGTGACGAAGTCGAGGTCGTCGGCGTCGCGGCCGAACAGTTCGAGCAGCGTCCCGACGACGGTCCGGTTGTCGACCTCGCCGTCGGCGCCGATCAGGTACGTCTGGCCGAGACTGCCCTTCTCCAGGATGGTCCAGACGGCCGCGTTGTGGTCGTCGACGTGGATCCAGTCGCGCACGTTCTTCCCGCTGCCGTACAGGCGGGGGCGCACGCCGTCGATCAGGTTGGTGATCTGACGCGGAATGAACTTCTCGACGTGCTGGTAGGGGCCGTAGTTGTTGGAACAGTTCGACAGGGTGGCTCGCACCCCGAACGACCGCGCCCACGCCCGCACCAGCAGGTCACTCGACGCCTTGGTCGCCGAGTACGGGCTCGACGGGTTGTACGGGGTCGACTCGGTGAAGCGCTCGGGGTCGTCCAGTTCGAGGTCGCCGTACACCTCGTCGGTGGAGATGTGGTGATAGCGGACGTCGTGGGCGCGGACGGCCTGCAGCAGCGAGAACGTGCCGATCACGTTCGTCTGCACGAACGGCGTCGGATCGGCCAGCGAATTGTCGTTGTGCGATTCCGCGGCGAAATGGACCACCGCGTCCGACTCCGCGACCAGGCGATCCACCAGCGCGAAATCCGCCACATCGCCGTGCACGAACTCGATGCGGTCGGCCACCGCGTCGAGTGAGCGCCGGTTGCCGGCGTACGTCAGCGCGTCGAGCACCGTCAACTGCACGTCCGGCCGCTCGGCGACCGTCTGGTGCACGAAATTCGCGCCGATGAACCCGGCGCCGCCGGTCACGAGAAGCCTCATGTGCACCCACCCTAGTGGCGAGCCCGAGTTTCTATCCGGCGCGAACACTGGAACACTGCGCACATGCGTGGAATCATCCTGGCAGGCGGCACCGGGTCCCGGTTGCACCCGATCACCCTCGGAGTGAGCAAACAACTGGTCCCGGTCTACGACAAGCCGATGATCTACTACCCGCTCTCCACCCTGATGCTGGCGAACATCCGGGACATCCTCGTGATCACCACCCCGCACGACGCCGAGCAGTTCCGCCGGCTCCTCGGCGACGGCTCCCAGTTCGGGGTGAACCTCACGTACAAGGTGCAGGAGGAACCGAACGGCCTCGCGCAGGCGTTCGTCCTCGGCGCCGACCACATCGGCGACCAGTCCGTGTCCCTCGTGCTCGGCGACAACATCTTCTACGGCCCCGGTCTCGGTTCGCGGCTGAACCGCTTCGAGAACATCGACGGCGGCGCCGTCTTCGCCTACTGGGTGTCCGATCCCAGCGCCTACGGTGTGGTCGAGTTCGACGACACCGGCCGCGCCATGTCGATCGAGGAGAAGCCGGCCACCCCGAAGTCGAACTTCTCGATCCCCGGGCTGTACTTCTACGACAACGACGTCGTCTCCATCGCGCGCGACCTGAGGCCGTCGGACCGCGGCGAGTACGAGATCACCGACGTCAACCAGGCCTACCTGCAGGCCGGACGGTTGCAGGTCGAGGTGCTGCCCCGCGGAACGGCGTGGCTCGACACGGGCACCGTCGATTCGCTGCTCGAGGCGTCGAACTTCGTGCGCACGCTCGAACACCGGCAGGGGCTGAAGATCGGCGTCCCGGAAGAGGTCGCGTGGCGCCGCGGGTTCATCACCGACGCCGAACTGTGTTCGCGTGCGGAGGCTCTCGGCAAATCGGGCTACGGCGACTACCTCCTCGAACTTCTCGAACGCGGCAAGGACTGGTGACGTGGAGTATCGGGAACTGAAGGTCCCCGGCGCGTGGGAGATCACCCCACGGCAGTTCGGCGACGACCGCGGCGTGTTCCTCGAATGGTTCAAGGGGTCGGAGTTCGAGGCCGCCGTCGGGCACCCGCTCGAACTCGCGCAGGCCAACTGCTCGGTGTCGGCCGCCGGTGTCCTGCGGGGCATCCACTACACCGACGACCCGCCCGGGCAGGCGAAATACGTCACTTGCGTCAAGGGCGCGTTCCTCGACGTCATCGTCGATCTCCGGGTGGGGTCGCCGATGTTCGGGCAGTGGGATTCGGTGCTCATCGACGACGTCGACCGCCGTGCCGTCTACCTTCCGGCCGGTGTCGGCCACGCGATCCTGTCCCTCGAAGACGCGTCGACGGTGATGTACCTGTGCTCGATCGAGTACACGCCGGCCCTCGACCACGACCTGCACCCGCTCGACCCCGACCTGGGCATCGACTGGCCGACGACGGGCCGGGACGGCAGCCCGCTGACGTTCCAGCTGTCCGAGAAGGATTCGGCGGCGCCGTCGCTGAAGCAGGCCATCGACACCGGAGCGCTCCCCACCTTCCCCATGTGAGTGTTTTCGTGTGCCCGGGTACACGAAAACACTCACATGGGGGGTGACTTACGAGAACGTGTTCTAGTATCGAGGGCGTGACCTTCGTCGTCGTCGACCACCCCCGGCCGGGTATCGCCCTGGTGACGCTCAACCGCCCGGAACGCATGAACGCGATGGCGTTCGACGTGATGATCCCGTTCCGCAACGCGCTGGAGGAGATCAGCAACGACAACTCGGTGCGCGCGGTGGTCGTCACCGGCGCGGGCCGCGGCTTCTGCTCCGGCGCCGACCAGAGATCCGCGGGCCCGCTCCCCCACGTCGACGGCCTCACCCCGCCGACCGTGGCACTGCGGGCCATGGAGATGCTCGACAACGTGGTGCTCTCGCTCCGCCGGATGCACCAGCCGGTGATCAGCGCCGTCAACGGCGCCGCCATCGGCGGCGGGCTGTGCCTCGCGCTCGCCTCCGACATCCGGATCGCGGCGGAGGACGCGTACTTCCGCGCGGCCGGTATCAACAACGGACTGACGGCCAGCGAACTGGGACTGAGCTATCTCCTGCCCCGCGCGATCGGTTCGTCCCGAGCCTTCGAGATCATGCTGTCCGGGCGCGACGTACACGCCGCGGAGGCGGAACGGATCGGACTCGTGTCCCGGTGCGTGCCCGGCGAGGACCTGCTGGACGAATGCTTCGACCTCGCCGAACGCATGTCGCGCTTCTCCCGGCCGGGTCTGGAGTTGACGAAGCGCACGCTGTGGTCGGGGCTCGACGCCGCCTCCCTCGAAGCCCACATCCACCAGGAAGGCCTGGGACAGCTGCTGGTGCGGCTGCTGACCGACAATTTCGAGGAGGCCACCGCCGCGCGGAAGGACAAGCGCGAACCGCAGTTCCGGGACCGACGCTAGGGAGTATCTTTCGGACATGTCGAAGCCACCTCTGACACCGAAGGCCGCCGAGATGTTCGCCCGGCCCAATTACGCCACCATCGCCTGCGTCCGGCCCGACGGGCAGCCCGTGTCCGTGGCCACCTGGTATCTGTACGAGGACGGCAGGGTGCTGGTCAACATGGACGCCGAGCGCAAGCGCCTCGACTACCTGCGGGGCGACCCCCGGGTCAGCCTCACCGCGATGGACCCCGGCGACTGGATCACCCACGTCAGCGTCCAGGGCCGGGTGACGGAGTTCGTCGACGACGAAGACCTCGCCGACATCGACCGCCTCGCGACGCATTACAGCGGCAAGCCGTACCCCGTCCGCGACCGGAAACGGGTCAGCGCGTGGATCGAGATCGACACCTGGCACGGCTGGGGGTCGCTGAAACAGTCCTGACCGAATCCGCGACGACGACACCCGGGCATGACGACGCCCCGCGCCGCAACGGTCCTCGCCGTGGCCACGGCGGTGATCGGCAGCCTGCTGCTGAGCGCACCGACGGTCCGCGAATCGCGGCAGCCCGCGGCGACGGTGGCCCAGCCCGCCCCACCGCCACCGCCGCCGCCCGTCGTCCTGTCCCCGGAGGAGGTCGAGGCCAGGGTGGTCCCGGCGATCGTCACCCTCGTCGCCGACTCGGGGCTCGTCGAAACCGCGGGAACAGGCATCGTGCTCACCCCCGACGGCGTCGTCCTCACCAATCATCACGTGATCGACGGTGCACTCGACATCAGCGCGGTGAGCCTCGGTAACGGTGCGGAATACGTCGCGGACGTGCTCGGTTACGACAGTTCGCGCGACATCGCGGTCCTCCGGCTCCAGGGCGCGGGCGACCTCCCCGCCGCGACCCTCGCGAAGGACACCGCGATCGGCATCGGCGACCCGGTGACCGCGGTGGGCAACGCCGAAGGGGGCGGAGTTCCGGTGGCGGCGCGGGGTTTCGTGACCGATCTCGGGCAGGCGATCACCGCCCGCAGCTCCATCGACGGTTCCCGGAACCGCCTGAACGGGTTGATCCAGATCGATGCGGCGGTCCGGCCCGGCGACTCCGGTGGCCCCCTCGTCGACGACGCCGCTGCCGTCATCGGCGTGAACACCGCAGGCAACGCCGACTCCGATCCGGCGAAACCCGCTCCCGCCCAGCCGAGGTCGTATGCGGTGCCCATCGACACCGCGATGACGATCGTCGATCAGGTCCGCGCCGGGACGGCGTCCGCCACCGTGCACATCGGCGACACTCCCCTCCTCGGGATCAGCGTCACCGACGACGCTCGCGGCGCCGAGGTCCTCTGGGTCAGCATCGGCACCCCCGCCGACGATGCGGGCATCGAGATCGGGGACGTCGTCACCGAGTTCGACGGAATCCCCATCCGGTCCTCGGACGACCTCACCGGACTCATGATCGCGCGGCACCCCGGCGACGCGGTCGAACTGCGCTGGCTCGACGAGGCGGGTAGTGCGCGGTCGACGACGATCGTCCTGGAGAAGGGACCGCCGCGGTAGTCAGGCGGTCTTGTCCCGGG
Source organism: Rhodococcus sp. T7 (assembly GCF_009872365.1). Taxonomy (NCBI): domain Bacteria; kingdom Bacillati; phylum Actinomycetota; class Actinomycetes; order Mycobacteriales; family Nocardiaceae; genus Rhodococcus; species Rhodococcus sp. T7. The sequence continues at coordinate 14,351 of NZ_WXYH01000111.1, read as the reverse complement.
CCACACCGTCGTCCGGCCGCACCCGCGACGCGACGAACCGCGCGATACGCCGAAGCACCACACGACTTTCCGGCAGTCCGGGCCACAACGCCGGAAATGCGTGCACCTGACCGTCCCAGATCTGCAGCGTCGCCGGCACACCCGCAGCGCTCAGCCGATGCGCCATCAGCTCCGAATCCGACCGCAGCACCTCCCCTTCCGCGGCGAACAGCAACGACGGCGGCAGACCCTCGAGCACGCCGTTCACGGGTGACAGCGCGGGGTCGAGCACGCCGTCCACCTCGCCGCCCAGCTTGCCGATGGTGACGAGCGCCTCCACGGGAGCGAACACGTCGCGGGCGGCGTTGGCGTGCACCAGCTTGTCGGCGCAGTCCAGGTCCAGCAGCGGCGACAGCCCGACCAGTCCGGCAGGCAGATCGACACCCTCCTCGCGGGCCTTCAACGCCGTCGCGAACACGAGAAACCCACCCGCCGAATCACCGGCGAACACCGTCCCGCCCGCGCGGGCTCCGTTCTCCAGCAACCACTTGTACGCCGTCAGGCAGTCGTCGACGGAACCGCTGATGTTCGTGTCGGGCAGTTGCCGGTAGCCGACGTGCATCACCGGCAGTCCGGTCAGCTTCGCGATCGTCGCGACCACCGGCCGGTGCGTGTTCAGTCCGCAGCACAGGAACCCGCCGCCGTGGAGATAGAGGACGACGCCGTCGCTCAGCTCCGGTGAGACTCCCGGGGCGCGGACGATCTCCGCATCGAACCCGGGCAGCCGCACCTTCTGGCGGCGGATACCGGACGCGGGGCGGATCCCCGCCGCGAGATCCAGCAGCGCGGCCCTGCGGATCGCCGACTCGTTGATCGGCGCCATCCGCACCACGGGCCGGAGGAACCATCTGCACGCCTGGTAGAGAACCTGGGATTCAATACTCGGCCCCGCCAGCCGCGCCCCCGAACGGTATTGGACGGTCGGTGTCCCATTCCGCTGCGGCGCAGACGGCTTGCGGTCGTTCGGCACAGATTTCATGCCTTCTCCCCTGGTCGCCGATACCCGTCGCCGTTGACGGATACGTAAGTTCAACCTTGGAGTACTCGCCACGCTCGTGTGTCGCTGATGGTGGCTTCGGCCCCAAGTCGTTATGACCGTTGCCCGAATCGTTACCGGCCGGTCGGATCAGCCGAAATCGAGGTCGTCCAGCTCCTCCACCACGGTGACCTTGCGCTTACGACCGCCCCGCATTCGGCCGATACCGCGGCGGCCACCGGTGTCCGCATTGGCCGAGGGCAGGATCCGCTGCGGCGCCACCCGGGGGCGCGGCGTCTGCGCGACCGGGGGGACCACGGGGTCTGAAACGACGAGGGGCGACCGGGGTGGCGGGGCCGCGACCACGGGTCGTGGTGCCGCGGCGGGCGGGGAGGCGACCGCGGACGGCGGGGCGGGGACGGCGGCAGGCGGAGCGGGGACCGCGGCAGGCGGGGCAGCGATCGGCACGGAGACCCGTTCGCGGCGGGGCAGGCCGGTGTCCCGCAGATCCACGTCGTCGAGCCCGGTCACCCACCGCAGCCGGTGGTCGAGACCGCGGTCCTGCAGCTCGGCCCAGATCTCGTCGTGCCACGCCCCGGGCTCGCCGCTCCCGAACCCCCGGGAGTTCGCGCTGACCCACACGACGTCCTCGGACGGGCGGCGATCCGCGATGTCCAGGACCGTCAACCAGTTCACCGTGGCCGTGTAACCGCGCCGCTTCCGGTCCACATACGGGCGACGGCGCTGCAGTTCACGGGCGGCGACCTCGAGGTGCGAGGTGTACGCCGGCTCGATCACGTCGCAGCCCATCGCCTCCAGCTGCCGGGCCAGCGAGTCGACGTAGCCGTCGGCCTTGGCCCGCGCGGCGTCCACGAACGCCGACAGGTCGTCGCGGAGCCCGAGCCGGTCGTACATTCGCGCCTGGACGGTGAGGGCCTCGATCATCGCGACCGACTCCCGCTGGTACCGGTGAGCGACCTCGACGAGGACGAGTCGGGGGACGAGCACCCGGCTGCCTCGGTCGAGGGTGTCGCGGACGAACGTCTCGAAGCGCGCGTCTCGCGTGACGGCCGAGGTATCGAGAACAATCAGCATTGATCGATTCTCACCGAACGCGTCGGCAGCGCCAGGGAAGTTGCTGAGTCGTTACCGAAACACCCGACCAGTCGGTATCGCAGCACCCGCCGGGGCATTGCCGCCCGGTTGCCGGGCCAGTCAGTGGAAGCTTCCGGCGGCCGCCTCAGTGGATCTTGAAGATCACCGCGCGCTGCACCACGAAGTTGATGACCGTCGCCGTGCCCTGCGCGATGACGAACGCGAGCGGCAGACGCCACCATTCGTCGGGGAATGCGTGGTACATCACCCAGTTGAGGCCCACCTGCACCGCGAACGTGACCGCGTACAGGATCACGACGGCGACGAAGCGGGCACGGCTCGGTTCCGCCTTGAACGTCCACCGGCGGTTGATCAGGTACGCGGTGGTGGTGCCCGCGATGAAGCTGATCGACTTCGCCACGTTGACTGGCAGCCCGACCACCTCGAACAGCAGGAAGTACAGGCCGAAGTCGACGACCGCCGACAGTCCACCGGTCAGGACGAAACGGACGATCTGCGTCTTCAGGTCCAGTGCGTCGTCGGCGATGTTCTCGGTGACGGGGATCTCGACGGGGAGCGGAACGTGAGGTTCGTGCTCGTGACTCGGCTGGGTTTCTGACACGACGACGAGGCTAGCGCCCCGTGAGTACTTCTTAACCGCCCGCGGTTGAGAAGTACTCACAGGCGGTAGCCTCTATGCCGATGTCCACGACAGCAGAAGAGACGCCCACCCAGGCGCTCCCCACACAGACCCGCACCCTCACCGGCTGGGGGCGCACCGCGCCCACCACGGCGCAGGTGCTGTCCACTCCCGACGTGGAGGTGATCGCGCAAGCGGTCGCCCAGGTCGCGGAGCAGAACGAGTCGAAGCCGGCTCACCTGCAGCGTGGGGTGATCGCCCGTGGCCTCGGCCGCTCCTACGGCGACCCGGCGCAAAACGCCGGTGGCCTGGTCATCGACATGAATGCGCTGAACCGGATCCATCGCATCGACCGCGACACCCACCTGGTGGAGGTCGACGCCGGTGTGAACCTGGATCAGCTGATGAAGGCGGCGCTGCCGTTCGGTCTGTGGGTTCCGGTGCTGCCGGGCACCCGGCAGGTCACCGTCGGCGGGGCCATCGGCTCCGACATCCACGGCAAGAACCATCACAGCGCCGGCAGCTTCGGCAACCATGTGGTGTCGCTGGACCTGCTCACCGCCGACGGCAAGGTGCGGACGCTGACGCCGAAGGGCGGTCGCAACGACCCCAAGGGCGCGCTGTTCTGGGCGACGATCGGCGGCATGGGCCTGACGGGCATCATCCTCAAGGCGACCATCAAGATGACGCCGACCGAGACGGCATATTTCATCGCCGACGGCGACGTCACCCAGACGCTCGACGAGACCATCGCGCTGCACAGCGACGGCAGCGAGGCCAACTACGAGTACTCGAGCGCGTGGTTCGACGCCATCGCCGCGCCGCCGAAGCTGGGCCGGGCCGCGATCTCCCGTGGCTCGCTGGCGAAGCTCGACCAGTTGCCTGCGAAGCTGCAGAAGAACCCGCTGGCGTTCGACGCGCCGCAGTTGCTGACGTTCCCGGACGTGTTCCCGAACGGCCTCGCCAACAAGTTCAACTTCTCGATGATCGGCGAGCTGTGGTTCCGGAAGTCCGGCACCTACCGCGACAAGGTCCAGAACTTGACGCAGTTCTACCACCCGCTCGACATGTTCGGTGAGTGGAACCGCGCCTACGGGTCGAACGGATTCCTGCAGTACCAGTTCGTGGTGCCGACCACCGCGGTCGAGGAGTTCAAGGCCATCATCCGCGACATCCAGACGTCGGGGCACTACTCGTTCCTCAACGTGTTCAAGCTGTTCGGCGAGGGCAACCAAGCGCCGCTGAGCTTCCCGATCCCGGGCTGGAACATCTGCGTCGACTTCCGCATCAAGCCCGGCCTGAACGAGTTCGTCACCGAACTCGACAAGCGGGTCCTGAAGTTCGGCGGCCGTCTCTACACGGCCAAGGACTCGCGGACCACCGCCGAGACGTTCCACGCCATGTACCCGCGGATCGACGAGTGGATCGCCACCCGCCGCAAGTACGACCCCACCAATGTCTTCGCCTCCGATATGTCCAGAAGGTTGGAACTGTAGTGATCAACGCTGTCGGGAACCCCCAGACCCTCCTGCTGCTCGGTGGCACCTCCGAGATCGGTCTCGCGATCTGCGAGGAGTACCTGAAGAAGGCGCCGATGCGGGTGATCCTCGCCGCACTGCCGGGCGACCCCGGGCGCGACGGCGCGGTGGCCCAGCTGAAGGCGGCAGGCGCGAACGCCGTCGACGTCATCGACTTCGACGCCGTCGACACCGAGACCCACCCAAAGGTCATCGACGACGCCTGGGCGAAGGGCGACGTCGACGTTGCCATCGTCGCGTTCGGCCTGCTCGGCGACGCCGAGGAACTGTGGCAGAACCAGCGCAAGGCCGTCCAGATCGCCGAGGTCAACTACACCGCGGCCGTGTCCGTCGGCGTGCTGGTCGGCGAGAAGATGAAGGCACAGGGCTTCGGCCAGATCATCGCCATGTCGTCCGCCGCGGGCGAGCGCGTGCGCCGCTCCAACTTCGTCTACGGCTCCACCAAGGCCGGACTCGACGGCTTCTACCTCGGACTCGGTGAGGCCCTGCGCGAGTTCGGTCCCCGCGTCCTCGTCATCCGTCCCGGCCAGGTCCGCACCCGCATGTCCGCGGACGTGAAGGAAGCCCCGCTGACGGTGAACAAGGAAGACGTGGCCAAGCTCGCCGTCACGTCGGCGGAGAAGGGCAAGGATCTCGTCTGGGCGCCCGGCGCGTTCCGGTACGTGATGATGATCCTGCGGCACATCCCGCGACCGATCTTCAAGAAGCTGCCCATCTAAGCTTCGCCCTCGTGACGGAAGCAGACGTAGCACCGGCCCGACGGTCCCTGTCGACAGCTGTCGAAATGCTGCTGGGGGCCGTCGTGGCCGCGGTGGTGGCAGCGGTCGGACTGTTCGCGTTCGGGCGGGTGCAGTGGCCTGCGTTCAACTCGTCCAACGTGACCCAGGCGGTTACGACGGTCGGCCAGGTCGTGGCCATCGCGGGTATCGCGGTGTCGGTGCTGCTGGTCCGGCTGCACCGGGCCGTGCGGTTCGCCCGACTGTTGTCGTGGGCGAGCCTGTCCGGGTTCGTCACCGTCACGCTCGGTCTGCCGCTCGCCGCGACCAAGCTGTACCTGCACGGCGTTTCCGTCGACCAGGAGTTCCGCACCGAATATCTCACGCGGCTGACCGACTCGGCCGCACTGCGCGACATGACGTACGCCGACCTGCCGCCGTACTACCCGGCCGGCTGGTTCTGGGCCGGCGGACGCGTCGCCAACCTCCTCGGCATGGACGGCTGGGAGGCGTTCAAGCCGTACGCCATCGGGTCCCTCGCCGTCGCCGCCGTCGTGGCACTGGTGTTGTGGAGCAACCTGATCCGCCACGACCTCGCCATCGTCGTGTCCCTCGCGACGACGGCCCTCGTCCTGGCCTACGGTTCGCCCGAACCGTACGGCGCCGTCATCACGCTGCTGATCGGTCCCGCGCTCGTCCTCGCCTGGGGCGGACTGAATCGTGTCGACGGCCGCGGCGGCTGGGGTGCCGTGATCGGCACCGGCCTGTTCCTCGGTCTCGCCGCCACGTTCTACACGCTCTATCTCGGACTTGCCGCCTTCGCGATCACCCTGCTCGCACTACTTGCGGCGGCGCTGCGGGTGCGCGACCGGAAGTCGTGGCGGGCAGCGATCGACCCGCTGGTCCGGCTGATCGTGATCGCCGCCGTGTCCGGGCTCCTCGCCCTGACCGTGTGGTTGCCGTATCTGCTGAAGGTCGTGGGCGGTTCGCCCGCCGCGTCGGGAACCGCGCTGCACTACCTGCCCGAGGCAGGCGCACAACTGCCGCTGCCGATGATCCACTTCTCCCTCACCGGGGCGCTGTGCCTGCTCGGCACCATCTGGCTCGTCGCCCGCGCGTCGACATCGCGGCGCGCGCAGGCCCTCGGCGTCGGCGTGGTGGCCATCTACCTGTGGTCGCTGCTGTCGATGGCGTTCACGGTGCTCGGCAGCACCCTGCTCTCGTTCCGGCTCGAGCCTGTGCTGATCGTCCTGCTCGGCGCGGCAGGCGTCTTCGGATTCGTCGAATTCGCGGGGTGGCTCGTGCTCGCGACCAGCGACAACCCGCGGGTCAAGGGGGCGGTCCTGGTGATCGGCGTGCTCGGTGCGCTGTCGTTCGTCCAGAACATCCCGAAGTTCCTCGACTCCGACATCGCCGTCGCCTACACCGACACCGACGGCAACGGCGAACGCGCCGACCAGCGTCCACCCGGGGCCGCCGCCCACTACGCGGCAGTCGACGAACTGATCCGGGCGCAGGTCCCCCGCGACCGCGACGACACGGTGGTCCTCACCGCCGACACCAGCTTCCTCAGCTTCTACCCCTACCTCGGGTTCCAGGCGCTGACGTCGCATTACTCGAATCCCTTGGCGGACTTCGCCGGACGCGCCCGGACCATCGCGGAGTGGAGCGAGCTCGAGACATCCGACCAGCTGGTGGCCGCACTCGACGCGGCGCCGTGGCGGACCCCCGACGCGTTCGTGTTCCGTCAGGGCCCCGACGGGTACACGCTGCGGCTCGCCGAGGACGTGTATCCCAACGACCCCAACGTGCGCCGCTACACCGTCACGTTCCCGAAGGAACTGTTCGACGACCCGCGATTCACGGTGTCGGAGACCGGGCCGTTCGTCGTCGTCACAAGAAACTGATCGGTCTGTTCGAGTTTATTTCGCCGCGTCGCGGGAACTCCGCACCCAATCAGGGAAGCGGGTATTTTCCGCGCCCCGAGGGGAAATGTCGGGTCGTCGCGAGGAGCGGTCATGCCGGATGCAGTGGAGCCTCGACGCGCCGGTAGCGGTGCCGAAGACTATCTACTCGGCACCGCCCCCAGTGAGGTGATCGTGCATGCCGGACTAGCCGCGACGATCGGAGCGATCGTCGGTGTCTACGTCGGGCACTGGGCGCTTTTCGTGATCGCACTGCTCGGCGCCGCCGTGTTCGTCGCCAGCGACGTCGTCGTCCATGTGAGCCGACAAAGGTCGCCGGACCTCGGTCCGGCGACCCGTGTCAGGCACCCTGTCGGGCGGGCTGCCTAGTTGAGCTTCTGCGGCACACCGTAAGTCATCACGGTGTCACCGTTCTCCGTCACCGCCATGGCGTACGGACGGATGGTGACCGGCCCGATAGCACCGGAGATGGAACCGTGAACTCCCTGCATCCTGACCACAGCCGCCGATCCGTCGAACTCCTGACCCTCCAGGAGCGGGACGGTGGTGATTCCACCCGGTTCCAGGTCGATGTCGAGTTCCTGCGACGGAATGATGTCGCCGGCGAGTTCCGCGTTGGTCCCTGCGTTCAGTCCGAAACCTTCAAGCATCCCCATCGGGCCGAAATCGACGTTGATTCCATTGCTCGACCCGATTGCGAACCCGAGTCCGGGCGAGTTGAGGACGATGGTCGCGCCTGCCAACGAGACCGGGTAACCGATCTGATAACCGACGGTGAGCTGAGTTCCCTTGAACTCTTCCGCGTTCGGCCCGGTGATGGCGACCCCCGCGTAACCGTTGTGGAAGAACTCCACACTGGTAGGTACGCCGTCGAGCGGGGGTACGACCTGATACTGTGTGTCGCCCTGGACGACTTCGATGCGATTTCCTCGTGAATCGATCACGGAGCTGGAATTGTCCACGCCGGCCGACGCCGAGCCGTTGCCTATTACCATGGCAAGCGCTGCGATGCCTGCGACTGCAACCGTCCGTGTGAAGCGTTTGTACCCAAATCGAGATGTGCTGATGTCCGTCATGCCGACCCCATTCAGAATGCACTGCAACCGATACGGAAAAGCATGCTGAGCGTAACCAGTGGGGCAGAAGAATATCCCTGTATTGATCAGAAGTTCACAAATCAACTTGATGTGATACACGCAACAATTACCCGATCGCAACCCAGGAAGCTCTCAGCGACCTCCGGTACCCTCGACCGATTGACATCGACCCGAGACCCGGAGGCGCTGCTGCGTGACTGAGATACTCACCCCGGTCGAGACGACTCGGCCCGCCGAGAGCACCAGCACCACCGCTCGCCCTGTCCGCTCGCGTTTCCGGCCGCACCCGGCCGATGTCGCAGTGGTCGTCTTCTACGTCGGCTTGGCCGCATTCGTGTTGGCCCGCCAGTGGAAACACCTCGGAACCGGCTATCTGGTGCGCAGCGGCCAGGACCAGACCATGTGGGAATGGTTCTTCGCGGTCGCCGCACGTTCGCTGGTCCATCTGGAGAACCCGCTGTCCAGCGACCTGCAGAACTATCCGCTGGGCGTCAACCTCATGGGCAACACGGCGATGTTCGGCATCAGCATTCCGCTGGCGCCCGTCACGCTGTTGTTCGGACCGAACGTCACATTCACTCTGGCACTCACACTTGGCCTGTCGGGCACGGCAATTGCCTGGTATTGGGTCTTCTCGCGGCACGTCGTGTCCTCGCGTCTCGCGGCGGCTGTCGGCGGCGGCCTGTGCGGTTTCGCACCCGCCCTGATCTCGCACACCAACGGGCATCCCAACTTCGTCGCCCTGTTCCTGCTGCCCTTCATCGCGCTCGCCGTGATCAGGCTGGGCAGCGGCGCGCGACCCGTGCGCGACGGCATTGTGCTGGGCCTGCTGATCGCCTACCAGATCTTCCTCGGCGAGGAACCGCTGCTGATCTACGCGCTGGCGTTCACGGTCTTCGGGGTTGCCTACGCGGCGTCGCGCCCGCGGACCGCGTTCGCGGCAGTCAGGCACAGCATCAAGGGTTTTGCGATCGCGGGTGGCGTCGCGCTGGCCATCGCCGCCGTTCCCCTCTGGTGGCAGTTCTTCGGACCCGACAGTTACCGGGCGATCGAGCACGGCCCGGTGGGCAACGACACCGAATCGTTCACCAGTTTCCCGACGTCCTCCCTGGCGGGCGAGCCCGGGTCCGCCGAGTTCAGCATGAACGCGACCGAGGAGAACGCGTACTTCGGCTGGCCCCTGCTGATTCTCCTCGGCCTGTCCGCGCTGTGGCTGTGGCGGATGCCGCTCGCGCGCGCCGCGGCCGCGACGGTCGCCGTGATGGGCGTCCTGTCGCTCGGGACGTCGCTGACGATCGGCGGCTGGGACACCGGAATTCCCTTGCCATGGAAGCTGATCTCGCACCTGCCGCTTCTCGAATCCGTCCTCGAATCGCGCTTCGCGATGGGCTGCCTGCCCGCCGCCGCCCTGCTGCTCGCACTGGGCACCGACCGCGCCCTGGCGTCCGCCCGCGAGGGCCAGCGGACCACCACCCTGCTGTGGATCGGGTGGCTCGCGGTGGCGCTGCTTCCGCTGGCGCCGACACCCCTGGCCGTCGTGCAGCGTGACACCGCACCGAACTTCTTCGCCGACGGCACGTGGCGGGAGTACGTCACCGACGGTTCCGTCGTCACGGTGCCGCTCCCCTCCCCGGAGAACGCCCGGATGCTGCGCTGGCAAACCGAGCAGGATCTCGCATTCCCCATTGCCGGTGGATATTTCGTCGGCCCGGCCGGCAGCGAGCAGCGGGGCAAGTACGGGCCCGACGACCGCCCGACCGCGTTGCTGCTCGCCTCCGCGCAGTCGTCCGGCCAGGTGCCGGCCATCGACGACGCGAAAAGGGCCCAGGCGCTGACCGACCTGAAGTTCTGGAACGCCGACGTCCTGGTCCTGCCGCACACCCAGAACGATCGCGTCCTGCGCGAGACGGTCCGGCAACTCGTCGGGGCGCCCGCGAAATCGGTCGACGGCGTGTGGGTGTGGGACGTCCGGTGGCTGCGCCACCCGTGAGTACTTATTAACGTCCGGCGGTTAACAAGTACTCACGGGTGACTAACATCGTGCTGTGCCACAACCGCCGCTGCCCGACGTTCGGAGCATCCGCACTTCCCGGCTCGTCGCGATCGTCACCGGCCTGATCGGTTTCGTTCTCGCGCTGGCCACCCCGTTCCTGCCGGTGAAGCAGGACGCCGCGACGATCGACTGGCCGCAGGGCGGCACTCTCGCCAGTGTCGAGGCGCCACTCGTCTCGTACACGCCGCTGGCCATGCAGGTGAACGTTCCCTGCTCGGTGTTCACCCAACTCGGGCCCGACGGCGGCACCGTCGTCTCGACCCTCCCGAACCGGGCGCCCGACTTCGAGAAGAACGGCCTCGTCGTGAAGGCGGGCGCCGGCGGCACGGTCGACGTCACCCTGCGCGGCAGGTCCCTGATCTCGGCGGGTGCGGCGGATCTGCAGGGCTGCACCGGACTCACCGTCACGTCCGACTACCAGCGGACGTCGGCCGAGGTCACGGGCACCGCCGAACCGCTCGCCGGGTCCGTCGAGGGCGACCAGCGACCGCAGATGGTCGGCCTGTTCACCGATCTGCAGGGCGCGGCGCCCGCCGACCTGAGCGTGCACGTCGAGCCCGACTCCCGGTTCTCGTCCAGCCCGACGCTGCTCAAATTGCTCGCGATGATCGTGTGCGTCCTCGCGACGCTGACGTCGCTGTACGCGCTGCACCGCGTGGACGGCATCGACGGCAGGCGCGCCCGACGTTTCCTGCCTGCGCACTGGTGGAAGTTCACCGGCGTCGACGCCGTCGTGATCGGGACGCTGCTGCTGTGGCACGTGGTCGGCGCGAACACGTCCGACGACGGCTACCTCCTGGGCATGGCGCGGGTGTCGGAGCATTCCGGCTACATGGCCAACTACTTCCGCTGGTTCGGCGTCCCCGAGGCGCCGTTCGGCTGGTCGTACGAACTGCTCGCGGCGCTGGCGAAGGTGAGCACGGCGAGCATGTGGATGCGACTGCCGACGCTGCTTGCGGCGCTGCTCTGCTGGATGGTGATCAGCCGGGAGGTCATTCCCCGCCTCGGTGTGGCCGTGCGCCGCAACAGGACTGCCCTCTGGACCGGTGGCCTGGTCTTCCTGGCGTTCTGGCTGCCGTACGACAACGGTTTGCGTCCCGAACCGGTCATCGCGCTCGGCGCCCTCCTCACGTGGTGTTCGATCGAGCGGGCCATCGCCACCGGACGACTGCTTCCCGGTGCCGTCGCCGTGCTGATCGCCGCGTTCTCGCTCGCCGCCGGACCGTCCGGGCTGATCTGTATCGCCGCCCTGATCGCGGGTGCGCGGCCGATCCTGCAGATCATCATCGCGCGTGGCCACCGGGTGGGATTCGCGTCCCAGATCCTGCCGATCCTCGCCGCGGGAACGGTCGTGCTGGTGGCCGTCTTCGCGGATCAGACACTCGCGACGGTGCTCGAGTCGACACGCGTGCGCACCGCCCTCGGCCCCAACGTGGCCTGGTTCGACGAGCGGCTGCGCTGGGACTCGCTGATGGGGATCTCCCCGGACGGCTCGCTGGCCCGACGTTTCGGTGTGTTCGTGATGCTGCTGTGCGTCGTGGTCTGCGTGATGCTGATCCTGCGCAAGGGGAAGGTGCCCGGGACCGCGATCGGGCCGTCGCGCCGCATCCTCGGCATCGTGTTCGCGTCGCTGCTGCTGATGATGTTCACGCCCACCAAGTGGACCCACCACTTCGGGGTGTACGCGGGGCTCGCGGGTTCGGTCGCGGTGCTCGCCGCGGTCGGGGTGGGGGCGGCGAGTATCCGCTCCAAACGGAACCGCACGCTGTTCGCCGCGGGTGTCCTGTTCATCCTCGCCGTCGCGTTCACCAGTTCCAACGGCTGGTGGTACGTCTCCAGCTACGGCGTCCCGTGGTGGGACAAGCCGCCGATGATCGCGGGCAAGGGCTTCTCCACGCTGTTCCTCGGACTCACGGTCCTCACGCTGCTCCTCGCCGCCTGGTACCACGTCCGCGAGCCGTACGAGACGGGCAAGAAGCCAAACGGGAAGCGCGCCCGGATGCTCGCGCCGTCGCCGCTGACCGTCGCGGCCGGTGCCGTCGTCCTGTTCGAGGTGCTGTCGCTGCTGAAGGGCGCGGTCGCGCAGTACCCCGGGTACTCCATCGCGAAGGCCAACATCGAGTCGGTCACCGGCGGCACGTGCGCGCTCGCCGACGAGGTCCTCGTCGAAACCGACCCGACCGCCGCCTTGCTGCAGCCGCTCACACCGGTCACCGATCCGAACGGTGCGGGCGCGTTCGGCGCAACGTCCGCGGAGGGCTTCACCCCCAACGGCATCGCAGACGACCTCACCGCCGACTCCGAGAAGATTGCCACCGGCGGCGCCAACACCGTCGACACCGAAACCGACGAGACGACCACCGGCACCAGTTCCGGAACCGGCGGCGGCACCGAGGCCACCGCCGGAGTCAACGGCAGCACCGTGACGCTGCCGTTCGGCCTGGACCCCGCCCGAACCCCCGTCCTCGGCAGCTACCAGCGGGGTGGGGAGCAGAAACCCGCCTCCCTCACCACCGGCTGGTACGGGCTGCCCGACCGCAGCGACGACGCACCGATCCTCACGATCTCGGCGGCCGGACGCATCCGGTCGGTCGACGCGGACGGCGTCGTCACCCCCGGTCAGAGCCTGAAGGTCGAGTACGGGGTGACCGGACCCGACGGGTCCGTCACCGCGCTCGGCACCGTCGACCCGATCGACATCGGACCGTCGCCGTCGTGGCGCAACCTGCGGGTGCCGTTCGATCAGCTCCCCGCCGAGGCGAACACTGTCCGGCTGGTCGCGGACGACCCGGACACCGATCCCGGCCAGTGGCTGGCGGTCACCCCGCCGCGGGTGCCGAAGATGCAGACGCTGCAGACCGTCGTCGGGTCCAGCGACCCGGTGCTCCTCGACTGGGCTGTCGGGCTCGCATTCCCCTGCCAGCGCCCGTTCGACCACCGGTACGGGGTCGCCGAGGTCCCGCAGTGGCGTGTCCTTCCCGACCGCATCGGGGCCGAGTCCACGAATGCCTGGCAGGACAAGTTCGGCGGCGGCCCGCTGGGCTGGACCGACCAGCTGCTGTCGGCGAGCACTTTGGCCACCTACCTGTCGAACGACTGGGACCGCGACTGGGGTTCACTCGAGCGGTACACACCGCTGGACGAGTCGGCGACACCCGCCCAGGTCGAATCCGAACAGGTGACCAGGTCGGGTACGTGGTCGGCCGGACCGGTGCGCTACTACTAGAGACGCCCCTACCCTCTGGTAGGCGGCAATATGCCTCCTCAGGTTCCTGACATACCATCGACAACCGTGCCCGATGCTCTGACAACTTCCGTCTCCGATCCCGAAGTCTCTTCGCCGCCTGCTCGCCAGGACCGGCGGAGCGAGTACCGGACCGCTCGTCTGATCGCCATCGTCACCGGCCTCATCGGATTCGTGCTGGCAGTGGCCACGCCGTTCATGCCGGTGCAGCAGACGACCGCAGCGGTGAACTGGCCGGAGAACGGCGTCGTCGGTGACCTCGAGGCACCGCTGGTGTCGCAGGTCCCGATCGACCTGGCGGCGGCGATCCCGTGTTCGGCGGTGTCCGGGCTGCCCGCGCAGGGCGGGATCCTGCTGGCCACGGCGCCCGCGCAGGGCGAGGGTGCCGCGCTGAACGCGATGTTCGTGCGGGTGTCGGACAAGTCCGTGGACGTGCTCGACCGCAACGTCACCATCGCGACGGCGCCGCGCGCGCAGGTGCAGTCGGGCGCCTGCAGCGAGATCCGCATCACATCGAACATCGACGCGACATCCGCCGAATTCGTGGGCCTGAACACCCCGACCGGCGACCCGATCGCCGGTTCCCTCACCGGCGATCTCCGCCCGCAGGTCGTGGGCGTGTTCAGCGACCTCCGCGACGGGGCGGCGCCTGCCGGGCTGTCGTTCACGATGAACGTGGACTCCCGGTTCTCGTCCAGCCCCACGCTGATCAAGCTGGTCGCGATGATCGTGGCCCTCCTCGCCACGGCGATCGCCCTGGTCGCCCTCGGCCGCCTCGACGGCACGGACGGGCGCGGGCACCGCAACTTCCTGCCTTCGCACTGGTGGAAGTTCACCGGACTCGACACGATCGTCGTGGGCACGCTGGTGCTGTGGCACTTCATCGGCGCGAACACGTCCGACGACGGCTACCTGCTCACCATGGCCCGGGTCTCCGACCACGCCGGCTACATGGCCAACTACTTCCGCTGGTTCGGCGTCCCCGAGGCGCCGTTCGGCTGGTATTACGACGTCCTCGCCGCGATGGC
>NZ_WXYH01000110.1:0-105372 GCF_009872365.1 Rhodococcus sp. T7 | reverse complement strand
GCCGGAAGGGTCAGCGTGACGTCCTGCCAGATCCTCTGCGAGCCGAAGGACTTGGTCAGTCCCTCGACGGATACCTCCACTCCCACCATTACCTCCGTGTCTTCAGGCGTCGAACGCCGCCTCGGATGTTGCAGGGCACTTGCGACCTCGGACCGGAACCCACAGCCATCCCGTCGCGCACGACGAATACAGCTTGTTTGCAGCACTTTTCATCGAATCGCGGACGATGGACGGCGAGTTCACAACCTTTAGCTGTGATACAAATTACGTCGCACGTAATACGTTATACGGCTTTTGACCGCCGAGGCAAGAGCGGGAAGCGAAATAGCTTTCCTGCGAAATAGGCGCAGGCATAAGCATTCCCGACCGATCCGGCCGTGACCAGGCACGGGAACCATCGAACAGCATACTTAAGAACATTAGATTTACCGGGTGAAAGCACAAAAGAAGCCGTGCCCTCGGGGGCACGGCTTCTGGGGGACGCGGGCGAACTAGGGCAGGAAGGCCGGCAGAACGAATTGCTTCATCATCTGCCGGTGCGAGGGATCGGCCGGATCCGAATTGTCCAGTCGCGGTGCGAGCATCAATTGCACGAGGGTGATCCAGGAGCACGCCTCGCCGGTGTCGATATCCGCCCTCATCTCGCCGCCGGCCTTGGCGTCGTCGAAGATCGGCCCCCACAGTTCGGTGGTCAGACTCGTTGCGAGGGGGATCGTCTCGAGCCACGAATCCCCGCCGACGTGTTCGGGGCTGACGAGGATGCGCACGATCGGATCGTTGATCCCGTCGTAGACCAGGTAGATGAGGCCTTCGATCAGCCTGTCCTCGAACGTCGCACATTCCATCAGGAACTTGCGGCCACGTTCGAGCGTCTGACGCGATCGCCACCTGATCAGCTCGGTGGTGAGCGTCTCGCGGTCCTGAAAGTACCGGTAGACGGTCGGGCGCGAGACTCCCGCCTCCTTGGCAATGTCCTCCATGGTGGTCTTCGCGATCCCGAAACGAAGAATCATCGTCTGGGCGGCCACGAGTATCTGAGACCGTGCGACATCGGCGTCCTGGCTCAGCACACCGGCGGTCTTCCTTCTTGCCATCCTCGCTCCAGACACCGTCACTTCCGACCGGCCACCCGACCAGTCGCGATACAAATGACAATACACGTAAGTTGTTGCATATCGGGCGGCCACGTCCCTTCATTACACCAAAAGAGCGAGGCAGCTGCCCGAAGTCCCACAGGACCACGGACAACTGCCTCGGACGTCTGCCCGGCCTCAGGCCGAGGGGGTGAAGGTGATCGGGAGCCGGATGCAGCCGCGTACCTGGGTGGCATGCAGGATCGGCGGATCCTCCGGAACGAGTCGGTAATCGGGCAACCGCTTGTGAATCTCCTCCATGGCCAGCTTGAGCTCGATGCGTGCCAGGTGAGACCCGATGCACCGATGAGGACCGGCCCCGAAAGAGAGGTGACGGTTGGGCGAGCGATCGATCTTCAGCTCGTCCGGGTCCTCGAACTCGCCGCCGTCGCGATTCGCCGAGCAGAGCAGCACGATGAGCTGCTCCCCCTCCGCGATGGTCACGCCGCCGATCTCGACGTCGCGGGTCGCTCGCCGGCCCGCGATCACGGCGGCCTCGATCCGCAGAATCTCCTCGACAGCCGCCGGGATGGTGTCGGGATCGTCCACGATCTCCTGCCGCTGCCCGGGATTGTTCGCCAGGTGGATGATCCCCCACGCCAGTGAACCCTGGACGGTGTGGAGGCCCGCGATGAGCAGGAGGAAGAACATGCGGTACAGCTCTTCGTCGGTGAGCAGTCGTACCCCGTCCTCCATCTCGATCGGGGTGTTGATGATCTGCGCCGTCAGACTGTCCGAGGCGTTCTCACCGGAACGCACTCCGGCGACGATGGCACCGAAGTAGCCGAAGATCTGGTTGGCCGCATCCTCGCGCGCCTTGGCGGACTCTTCTTCCGTTCCACCGGGAATGCCCTGCAGTGCAACGTCCGTCGTCTTGGTGAACATCTCGGCGTCTTCGAGCGGCCAGCCCATCAGCGCCAGGAACACCCGCGTCGGCAGCTCGTGGGCGAACTCCGAGATGAACTCGGCTTCACCGCGTGACACGAAGTCGTCGATGAGCTCGTTGATGACGTCCCGGATCTGGGGCTCGAGCTCCTTCATCCGCTTGGGACTGAACAGCGGTTGCAGCGCCTGCCGGTAGAACGTGTGCTCCGGCGGGTCCAGCTCGATCGGGATGAACTTCCCCTGGCCCGCGTTCACGAGGTTGTTCGGGTAGCTGGAGAAGGTCTCCGGATCACGCAGGACCTGGTGGATCTCCTCGTAGCGCGTCACGATCCAATGGCCGCCGTGCGCCTTCGAGTACACGACGGGGCCGATGGCCCGCAGCGCCGCCGCGCGTTCCTGGAACACGTCCTCCGGCATCGCCAAGGTCTGGTCGTAGACGTCGAAGTCCACAATGAGGTTCTCGGGTAGTTGGGTTGTCGTCACTGCTTCTCAGCCTTCCGAATTCGGGAGTTCGACGCTCAGCGCGCGTTCGGGGCACATCTCGACGAGGGCACCCAGTTGGTCTCGTAGTTCCTCGGGAACCGGTTCGGCAACGACGACGGGGTAGCCCTGGTCGTCACTGTCGACTATCTCGGGTTCCGCGCCGTAGCAGAGGCCGTGGCCCGCACAAGCGGATCGGTCGACCTTCAACGACGGCGCACGGTTCTGCGCATGAATGGTCATCGGCGGACGCTCCACTCAGTCGACGGGAAGCGTCGGAGTCGGCGTGTCCTCTTCGAACATCATCGCGACACGTGACAGCGTGCCGCCGTCCGTCGCGGGCAGCGTCAGACCGGAAATGTATGCGGAGTCGTCCGACACGAGGAAGAGTGCGACCTTCGCGTTGTCCACGAGCGACGGCGGACGCTGGAGCTTGAGCGGAATCGGCGAGACGCCCGGATCCCACGGGCCCGCGGTCTCCTCGTAGGACTGGCCGATCACCGGGGTGCCCGGGCCCATCAGGAAGTTCGGCGACATCCCGTGCGTGGGGGCGAGGGCATTGACGCGGATGCCGTAGCGTCCGAGATCCAGACTGAGGCCGCGAACCAGGCCGTTGACACCGGCTTTCGTCGCCGAGTACATCGCGATGCTGTGATAGGCGGCGAACGAGGCCGCGGACGACGTCGCCAGGATGGTGCCGCCGCCGTTGGCCCGCATCGCAGGCACCGCAGCCTTACAGGAGTACACGACACCGCTGAGGTTGACCCCGAGAACGTGCTGCCAGTCGGCATCCGTGAGGTCCTGGAACTCCACCTGTTCGCCGCCGGCCACGGACGGGACACCGCCGCGGGAGACGACACCGGCGTTGGCCCACATGATGTCGAGCTTGCCGAACTGCTCGACGGTGGTCTCGACGCTGCGGTAGACGGCCGCCTCGTCACTCACGTCGGCGGTGATGGCGATCGCCGTTCCACCTTGCTGCTCAACAAGTTTCGCAGTCTGCTCGGCCCGGTCGCCGTCGATGTCGACGACCGCCACCTTCGCACCTTCCGATGCGAACAACTGCGCTCCCTGGCGTCCGAGCCCGGATCCACCTCCGGTGATGACGGCAACTTTGTCCTGAAGTTTCATGTGAACTCCTCTGTGATGATTCGTCAGATGCCGGAGACTCGCGGTGCGTGGGACATCGTCCGGCGAAGTCGGGCGGCCAGACTGTTCCGATCCTCGACGGCGGGGCCTGTCGCCGGCCGAGAGGATCGGGTGCGGGCCGCATCTCCGATCCGAATAAACCTTATACCGTTAGGCGATGAGACGTCAATCACTTTCTTCGGCGCACGTCGAGCCGGGCGCGCATCAGGGTAGATTCAGCCGGAAATAGCTGCACTCGAAGCAATTTCGATCATCGAGGCGATGTCTACCAGCTTCACGCGCGGCCGGCCGGATTCCCTGCCGAGTCGCCGCTCGTGCGCGTCGATCGCTTTCCATCCGTCGTAACCGATGCTCTCGGGTCGCCGCTCCGCGACCAGTCGGCGGAGGTCCTGCCTGCCACCCCCGGGAGCCGCCAATCGACCCGAGTGGAAGTCGTCGACGAGTTTGTCGACAGTTTCGGCGGCGCACGCCTTGTTGGTTCCGATGACGCCGGAGGGACCTCGCTTGATCCACCCGACGGTGTACACACCGGACATCGGCCTGCCCGAGTCCGGTTCCAGCACACGACCTCCGTCGTTCAGCATCGTGGATCGTGCACCCGAGACGGGGATCCCCGCGACCGGGATCCCCCGGTACCCCACCGACCGCAGGACCAGACCACAGTCGACGTCCTCGACGGCACTTGTCGGAGCCACCCGGGAACGGCCGTCCGCATCCGGAACAAGCTCGTTGCGGACCAGGCGGATCCCCTCCACCCGGCCGTCTCCCACCACCTCCACCGGAGAAAGCAGGTAGCGCAGCGTAATACGCTTGGATCCGGGCGCGTTCGGGGCGGCGGCGAACTCTGCGACGATCCTGGCTTTCATCGCCTCGATCGGGTCGGTCCACCCACCCGCCTCCGCCTCACGCGCCACCTCGTCGGGCTGCACCGCGACATTCACGCCGGGGAGATAGCCGAGCGCGAGCAACTCCGGATTCGTGTACGCCGCTTGCGCCGGACCTCTCCGCCCGACGACGAGCACTTCCCTGATCCTGTTCTCCGACAACGCTTCCAATGCGTGCGGGGCGATGTCCGTCTTCGTCAACTCGGCGGCGCCGGCGACGAGCACTCGGGCCACGTCCAACGCCACATTGCCGTTGCCGATGATGACGGCCCGTTCGCCCGATAGGTCGAACGTGCGGTGCGCATGCTCGGGGTGACCGTTGTACCACGCCACGAATTCCGTTGCCGAGTGGCTTCCGGGCAGATCCTCGCCGGGAATCCCCAGCGCGCAGTCGGCGGGGGCGCCGACCGCGTAGATCACCGCATCGTGATGCGCGAGCAGGTCGTCGTGAGTCAGGTGCGTACCGACCTCGACATTGAGGTAGAAGTCCACGTTCTTCCGCGACGCCGTCTTCTGGAACAGCGCGGCGACCGCCTTGGTGCCCTGATGGTCCGGTGCGACTCCGAATCGGATCAGCCCGAACGGTGTCGCGAGCTTTTCGAAGAAGGAAATCTCCACGGCGGGACCGATTCGCGACAGCAGGCTCTCGGCCGCATAGCAGCCGGACGGCCCGGATCCGACGATCGCCACCCGTAGCAGTGCGCGGTCCGATACCTGGACCGCCTCGGCAACAGGACGGTCGGGGGCGGGGGCCTGCTGATCCCGGTTCGTGTAGAACGCCGCATTGATTTCCTCGTAGCGCGCGGTCTCCGGCGTCAAGTCGTAGTCGGGAACGATCGCGTCGACCGGGCACGCGTCGATGCAGGCGCCGCAGTCGATGCAGCCGGCGGGATCGATGTACAGCATCTCCGCGCTGCCGTAGCCGGGCTCGTTCGGAGTCGGATGGATGCAATCGACGGGGCACACCGCGACGCAACTCGCGTCGTTGCAGCAGGATTGCGTAACTACATGAGCCAACGTGAGCTCCTATCGCCTGATGACCGGATCGGTGGAACGCTGGATCGCGTCACGTTTTACAGTGATACAAATTACGTTAGATGTATTGTCGTCGATGTGTCAAGCCTCACACCGGCACAAAAAATCGGGCCCACACGCCATCAGCGTGTGGGCCCGACCGACTGCAGGGCAGCCGAAAGGTCAGAGGTTACGTAGCCGCACGATCTCCTTGTCGAACTCGTCGATGCTCTCGACGGAACTCATGTGACCGACGCCGGGAAGGACGATCAGCCGCTCGAGGTGACCGGCCTCGTCCAGGACGCGAGCGAGCTTGCGGGCATGGACGGGCGGGGTCAACCGATCCATGGAACCGACGAGCACCGTGGTCGGGACGTCGAGGTGGTCGAGTGCCTCGTGAATGTCGAGGCCGCTGAGCGCGGCACCCCAGCCGCCGCGGATGCGCGGCTTGCAGTCCCGGACGATGTTCTCGCAGAATTGGACCTCGGCGCGAGTGGCGTTCGGCGACATCGACACGTACTGCAACGCGCGCGTCATCACCGGCGAAGACACCAACGGGACCGGTGTGCTCAGGACGGCGCGACCGACCGGAACCGGCACGCGCGGAAAACGATTCGGCAACGGGATGACGGTGGTCTCAGCGACGAGCCGGTCGCAGGCGGTGCTGGCGAGCAGGACTGCCGACGCGTATTTCTTCACCTCGTCGGCGTGCCGGCCTGCCCACGCCATGATGCTCATGCCGCCCATGCTGTGGCCCACGAGGACGGCCTTCTTGTCGTCACGCACCGTCGCCTTCAGCACCTCCGACAGGTCGTCGGCGAGGACGTCGGGACCGAGCGGAAGCGAGCCGACCGAGCTGCGACCGTGCCCACGCTGGTCGTAGGTGATCACCCGGTACTCGCCCGCGAGCGCATTCACCTGCGGGTACCAGTATTCGGTCGAACAGGTCCAACCATGGCTCAGCACAATGGGATCGCCGTCCACCGGACCGTACGCGCGAACGTACAACGTCGCTCCGTCGTCGGTGAGGATCTCCGTCACATCCGGGCGCAGATCCGGGGTGCGCAGCAACTCGTTCGGGGCCACCTCGGTCGACAACGTCAACCCGCGGGTGGCGCGCTTGTGACGGATCGCCGCTGCCGCGGCGACGACGGCGCCGACCCCGGCTGCGCCTGCGAGCGCCCGGAAGGCGATGGTGCGCGAACTGCTGGTCATTCCCTACCCCTGTCCTGTCTAACTTGCTTTGTTGGTGTCTGTGCCCGACGCCGGACCCGGTGTCTCGCCGAGTTGCCGGGCAGCCCGTTCGAGGGCCCGGGAGATCTGCTCCTCCATCGCCTCTTCGAACAGCGACTGGACGGCGTCGTGCGCGAGGGGACGCATCTGGTCGACGAGCCGCGCGATGTCCGAGACCTTCGCCTCGTCGAGTTCGAGCGGCTCACCCTCGGCGGCGAGATAGCGGTCCGCGACGACGGCGACGAACCGTGCGGCGACGTCCGAGAGGTCGCGTCGCACCGCCGCGGTCTGTTCGAGGACGTCTTCGAGCGGGATGCCGGCGTCGACGAGGACCTGCGCCGCCTCGACCAGTCGCGGATTGTCGACCGAATAGTCGTCCCCTGCGGGAACGAGCACACCGAGTTCGGTGCCGCGGGCGATGTTGGCCTCGGTGGTCTGCGCCCCGAACATGCGTTTCAGCTCGGCGATCGTGAGGCGTGCCGCGCGCCTGCGCTTCTTCCAGCGGCCGCCCGGGTCGTCGGTCTCCAGAACGTCCTTGACCTGGAGTCCGTAGTGCGCGGCGGTAAGCAGTTCACTGATGGTCGCGAATGTGTAGCCGCGATCGAGCATCCGTCCGATCAGGTGCAGCCGCGCGAGGTGCGAGTCGTTGTACCACCCCGTGCGCCCCTGCTTCCTCGGCGGCGGGAGCAGTCCGCGGTCCTGGTAGACGCGCACGTTGCGCACGCTCACCCGCGCCTCGCGTGCGAGGTCGTCTATTCGGTATTCCCTCGCGGACATGTCAGCTCCTCGGTAGCCGTAAAACCACCATAGCATTGTCACAATGTCCATTGTCATCGTCAGGGCGCGAAAGGCCCCGAACGTTCGCAGGACCGTGAGGGAGGAGCGGTATCTGTCCGGCTGGAATGCCTACCAGCGAGGTCCGCGCTGCACGTCGTCGACACGGGGCCGCACATCCACGAGGTAGACGCACACCGCGACGACCGCGACGATACCGAACAACTGCACGGCCGGGAACAGCAGGAGAACGAGGAACGCGACCGCGAGAATGCTCAGCCAGATCGGTTTGCTCAATTTGTCCACCGCGGTGAACGCGTCCTTGCGCTGGCGGGCGGCGTGGAACAGCGCGTACGCAGCACCACCCAGAGCGACGATGCGAATCACCAACAAGATCACCGAGACGACGCCGTCAACTTGAATCACAGCCCCATCCTACGAGGTGGGCACGCAAACGGCCCCCGCACCGAACGTGCGGGGGCCGAAAAGCGTGAAGGATCAAGCCTTCTTGGCCGGAGCAGCCTTCTTGGCCGGAGCGGCCGCCTTCTTGGCCGGAGCCGGAGTTGCCGCGGCCTTGGCCGGAGCGGGAGCAGCCTTCTTCGCGGGAGCGGCAGCATGCTTGGCCGGGGCCGCCTGGTCGGCGCGAGCCTGGACGTCGGCCGCCGTGGCGGTGACGCGATCGGCAGCGCCCTTCGACGCTTCCTCGGCCTGGTCGCCCAGGTCGAGAACCTTCAGGGCAGCCTCGTCGCCGGCGTCGGCGATGGCCTCGCCGAGTCCCTCTGCCGTCTCGGAGATGCGGCCCGAAGCGCGGCCCGCGAGCTTCGCGGCCTGTTCGCCCACGGCGCGCGTCTGGCGGGCCACGGTGCCGAGAGCTTCCTCGGTCAGCTCGACGGCGTCACCGAAGGCGGTCTCGGCGCGGCCGATGCCCTCCTCGACGACCGGCTGCTTGCGAATGCGCTCGACGGTGTCCTCGCCGCGCTCGGCGAGCGACGTGTACAGGTCGGATGCGACCTTCAGGTAGGCCTCGGCGACCTTGCGCAGCTCGTCGGCGGTGAACTTCTCCCGCAGCTCGGCGAGCTCCTCGGGCAGCTCGGACGGCAGTCCGGCAAGGCGGTCGCGAAGGTTCTCGACACCCTCGGTGACCTCTTCCTGCAGTCCGGCGAAGCGCTCCTTGGCGCCGCCGACACGCTCTTCGACGTCACCCTGGGTGGACTCGGCGCGCGAGCGGACCTGGGCGACGACGTCGGCCACGGCCTGCACCACGACGTCTCCGGCACCTACGGCGGCGTACAGCGACGTCTTGACGCTGTCGATGGTCTTCTGGTCAGTCATCGGCTTTCTCCTCTTCAACGGTGGGGGGTTCTGGTTCCGGCGTCTGGGAATCAGAACGCTGGTGTTCTTCTGTCCGAAGCTCGGACGTCCGGGATTCTGCCGCTTCCGCCGATTCGTTCTCACGACAGAACGACTCGTAGATCTCGAGCAGCACCTGCTTCTGCCGCTCGGTTATGGCCGTATCCGCGAGCAGAGCGTCACGGAGGGGACCGTGTGGCCGCTGCTCGAGGTAACCCGCCTGGACGTACAGGACCTCCGACGAGACCCGGAGCCCCTTGGCTATCTGCCCAAGCACCTCGGCCGAGGGCTTGCGCAACCCACGTTCGATCTGACTCAGATACGGATTACTGACTCCGGCCAGCTGCGCCAGCTGCCGCATCGACACCTGGGCTGCTTCGCGCTGGGCACGAATGAAACCTCCGATGTCGTGAGCGGCGTTGCTGACTACGCGAGCTGCCAGATCTCCTGCACCGGCCGCATCGCGGTCATCGCTTGCCATCAGTCCTCCGTGTTGCTGTGCAGCACCCAGCCTAAAGCAGGGTGCTAGCAATTGCAAGCACTCTGTTAGCACCTAGCTAGCGGCGCGGTTCCGCGCGGGAAGTCAGCCGAACAGCAACGTCGAGAACGTGTAGATCAGCAGGCCCGCGATCGCACCGACCACGGTGCCGTTGATGCGGATGAACTGGAGATCGCGTCCCACCTGGAGCTCGATCTTCTTGGACGCCTCCTCGGCGTCCCAGCGCTCGACGGTGTCGGAGATGATCGCGGTGATCTCGTCGGTGTAGTGGACGACGATGTAGCGCGTGCCCGCGAGTACCCACCCGTCGACCTTGGTCCTCAGTTCGTGGTCGTCGCGCAGCCGCTCGCCGAATCGCACGACGTTCTCCGCGACCTTCGTGCGCAGCGTGCTGTCCGGGTCGTCGACGGACTCCATGATCAGGCGCTTGGCGACCGTCCACGTCGCCGCGGCGAGGCCGGTCACCTCCTCGCGTCCCATGATCTCGGCCTTGATCTTCTCGGCCTTCTCCATGGTCGCGGGATCGTTCTGCAGGTCGTCGGCGAAGTCGACGAGGAAACGGTTAGCCGCCTGCCGCACCTCGTGCTCCGGGTTGGACCGCACCTTCCAGGTGAATTCGACGAGTTCCCGGTGGATCTTCTCGCCGAGCATGGCGTCGACGAACTTGGGCGACCAGGCGGGCGAATCGCGGCTGACGATCCGGTCGATGGTCTCCTGGCTCCCGAGCGCCCACTGGTGCGCCCGCTCGGCGAGCAGATCCAGGATCGGCAGCTGCCGGTTCTCACGCAGCAGTTCGCCGAGCACCCGCCCGATCGGCGGCCCCCACTGAGGCTCGGCCAGCCGGCGCACCAGCGTGCTGTCAATGATCTGCTGCACGTCCTCGTCGCGCAGGATCTCGACGAAGCCGCGCAGGATGGTGGCCGTCTCGGCGGCGACCCGCGCGGCATGTTTCGGCTGTGCCATCCACGTGCCCAGCCGGAGCGGGATCTCCGCGGCCTCCACCTTGGCGGACACCACCTCGGGGGCCAGGAAGTTCTGGCCGACGAAGCTGCTCAGGCTCGCCCCCAGCTGATCCTTCTTGCGTTTGATGATCGCGGTGTGCGGTATCGGCAACCTCAGCGGATGCCGGAACAGGGCCGTCACCGCGAACCAGTCGGCCAGCGCGCCGACCATGCCTGCCTCCGACGCGGCTCGCACGTAGCCGACCCACGCCCCCGCGCCCCGCGATTCCTGCCACCGGCACACGAGATAGACCACGGTGGCGAAGACGAGGAAGCCCGTCGCGACAGCCTTCATCTTGCGGAGATCACGACGCTTCGCATCGTCGTCGAAGGCGGAAAGGCTCAATTGATCCACAGACGCCATTGTGCCCAAGGTCGGCGCCGGGGCGGTCACCCAGCCGTTGGACGCGCGCCCGCACAGACGGCGTTGTGCCGTGAGACAACACCCTCGCACTAAGCTGACAGGAGATCGCGACACGAAACGGATGTGAAGAGAGTCAGTGGCGAACGACGGCGTGAAGGATCCCGAGCAGGTGACCGAGTCGATGACGAAGCAGGACAAAGCGGCAAAGCCCGATGGGCGCAAGCGCCGCTGGCGTGAGCACAAGATCGCGCGCCGAGAGGAACTCGTCGACGGAACGATCGCCGCCATCCGCCTGCGTGGACGGGACATCGGCATGGACGAGATCGCGTCCGAGATCGGTGTCTCCAAGACCGTGCTGTACCGCTATTTTGCGGACAAGAGCGATCTGACGAACGCGACCATGGCGCGGTACGTCGAGACGACGCTCGCTCCGCGGATCTACGAGGCCATCGGCGGAGACCTCGACGACTTCGAGTTGACCCGCGCCACGATCACCGCGTACGTGGAGACGGTGGCGTCGGATCCCGACGTCTACCTGTACATCATGGCCAACGGTTCCGGCCCCGGCCGCGAGACGGTCGCCGACTCGGAGCGGATGATCGCCGAGGTGCTGTCCACCGTGCTCGGCGAGCGGTTGCGGCAGATGGAGATGGACTCCGGCGGCGCTGTCCCGTGGGCGTACGGAATCGTCGGCGGTGTGCAACTGGCCACCCACTGGTGGATCTCCAACCGGTCGATGTCGGTCGAGGACCTGATCAACTACCTCACGATGATGACCTGGGGTGGCGTCACCGGAATTGCTGCGGTCAACGGCTCGCCTGCACGCTTCAACGCGATCCCGCACCCACTGCTGCCGCCTGCCGACGCCACCGAATAGGCGTCGATCCATTCTTGTGTAACTAGCAGTTACAGGTAAACTTCCTCGAGTGAACGAACACGAGGAAGAAGAGGGCTACCGCGGCCCCGCCGACGTCGTCGTCGGCGACCGTCCCGCCGTCACCGTAAGGGTCCAGCTGGCGGGAAACTTCGAACCCATCAGCGGTCGGTACGTCTGGCACGGCCGTGTCCGCACCCTGACGGACGCTCTCGGCGCGGACGCGGACCTGTCCGCGGGTACGGAACTTCAGATCACCGGCCCGGAAGGCACGGCCACCGCCCGGATCACCGGAGTGGACCTCTGGGGAAGCCATCTCGTCGACGGAGTGACGCCCCCGCCCTTCAGCCGGGCGTGAACTCGAAGTCCGTCGGATCGACCTCCCGCGTCTGTCGCCAGTAACGCACGGTCGAGCCCGGCCAGATCGCGCGGTTGACGCCGTGCGAGTCCAGATACCAGCTCACGCATCCGCCGCGGGACCACACACCCTTCGACAGCTTCCGCTGGATGGCGGTGTTGAAACTGCTCTGCACCGCAGGCCGGACGACCGCGGCGTCGGCGCCGCGCCGGTCGACGAGATCCATCAGCCGGAGGACGTAACGAATCTGCGACTCGATCATGAACACCACCGAATTGTGACCGAGTCCGGTGTTGGGGCCGAACAGGAAGAACGCGTTGGGGTAACCCGCGACGGTGATACCGAGGTGGGTGCGGATCCCGTGCTCCTCCCATTCGTCGGCGAGGCGCCTGCCGTCGACCCCGGTGAGGTCGAACCTGTCGAAGCCGTCGGTGACGTGGAATCCGGTGGCGTAGATGATCGCGTCCACGTCCCGCTCCGTCCCGTCCCCCGCGACGATGCTGTGCGGACGGATCTCCGCGATGCCCTCGGTGATCACGACCGACCTCGGTGAGATCAGCGCCGGGTAGTACACGTTCGACCCGAGGATCCGCTTACAGCCGATGACGTAGGACGGGGTGAGCTTGCGGCGGAGTTCGGGATCGGTGACGGTCCTGTTCAGATTCCCCCGCGCCGCGCTCTCGATCGGCCGCATCAGGCGGAAGTGCCCGTTGAACCCGAGCGCGAGCGATTCGTATGTCCAGTAGACCGCGGCACGCGCCATCCGTCGCGCAAGCGGGACCCGGCCGAACAGTCGCCGCGCCTTCGGCGGAATGCGGAAGTTCAAGTCCGGAATCACCCAGGGCGGCGTCCGCTGATACAACTGCAGTTCGGCGACGTCGCCCACGATTTCGGGTACGAACTGGATGGCGCTGGCGCCCGTGCCGATCACCGCGACTTTCTTACCCCGCAGGTCGTAGTCGTGGTTCCAGCGCGCCGAATGGAACGCCGTGCCCTCGAACGTGCCGGCTCCGGGCAGATCGGGGACGTTCGGAATGTGGAGGGCGCCGATCCCGGACACGACAAACTGCGCGACGTACTCGTCGCCCGACTCGGTGTGGATGTGCCAGCGGCGGTGTTCGGCGTCCCAGTAGCCGCCCGTCATCGTGCGGCCGAAATGGATGTTGCGCCGCAGGTCGTATTTGTCGGCCAGTCCGCGCAGATAATCGAAGATCTCCGCCTGCCCGGACCACATCCGCGTCCAGTCCGCGTTCGGCTCGAACGAGAAGGAGTACAGGTGCGAGGGCACGTCACACGCACACCCCGGGTACGTGTTCTCCCGCCACGTGCCGCCGACCTCCCGCGCCTTCTCCAGCAGGATGAAGTCGTCGCGCCCACGCTTGCGCAGCTGGATCGCCGTGCCCAGACCGGAGAACCCGGTCCCGATCACCAGGACACGGCAACGATGCACCTCGCCGACCACACCTCCATGTAACGCTCCTGTGGCACTGTCTGTACATGGCCGAGAACGCACGCGGATTCTGGAAGACGCCCGCTACCGAGGCCCTGCGGTCACACTCGGGCCGGTGGATCGCCGAACTCGACTGCGGGAGCACACCCGGATTCGTCGGCGACAAGTCGGACGGCCTCCAGCTGCTCGAGGAACGCGGAGCGGTTCTGTCCGCCCTGCAGGAGAAGCTCTACGCCAACGGACGATCCGGCGACCGACGGTCGGTGCTCCTCGTGCTCCAGGGCATGGACACCGCGGGGAAGGGCGGAATGGTCCGCCACGTCATCGGGCACGTGGACCCGCAGGGTGTCGATCACGCCTCGTTCGGTGTTCCCACACCCGAGGAGAAGCGCCACCACTTCCTGTGGCGGATCGGCAAGGCCGTCCCCCGCGGCGGGCAACTCGGCGTGTTCGACCGGTCGCACTACGAGGACGTACTGGTGGTCCGGGTTCACGATCTCGTGCCCGAGGAGATCTGGAGCGGCCGCTACGACGAGATCAACCAATTCGAGAAGGAACTCGTCGCAGGCGGCACGACCCTGGTCAAGGTCGCGATGTTCGTGTCACTCGACGAGCAGAAGTCACGGTTGCGGGAGCGGTTGGAGCGCCGCGACAAATACTGGAAATACAACCCCTCGGACGTCGACGAGCGCTTGCTGTGGCCGGCCTACCAGGACGCGTATCAGGCCATGCTCGACCTGACGTCGACCGACTACGCGCCGTGGTATGTCGTTCCGTGCGACCGCAAGTGGTACAGCCGGCTCGCGGTCACCGAACTGCTGATCGACGCCTTGGAGAAGCTCGACCTCGACTGGCCGCCCGCCACTTTCGACATCGACGCGGAGAAGCGGAGACTTGCGGAATCCTGAGCCGTCCGGAACTGCCGCAGTCAGAACAGGTGCGGCGATTCGTGATGCAACCTGTGGTCGTGGCGCACGGTTCCGCCGTACAGCGCCATCGCCCCGGCCAGTGCGACGACGCACAGAGACCCGGAGATCACCGCCCAGCCGCCCTGCCCGGATCCCGCGGCGACGAGGAACCCGCCGAGACAGACCACCGAGAGCAGAACCAGTGCGAAGCTGACCCAAGCTGCGAAGAGATTGAGTTTCATTGCACTCACCTCACCTTCGAGAACGTGGTCCCGACGCTACGCCCGACCTGCACCGACGACAAGGCGGACCGGTTTTCTTCGGGCCGCCGTGGGTAACCGGAAGGCATGAACCTCGAGAGCGTGTTCCGGAAAGCGGAGGCCGCCCGGTTCCTCGACGGCGGCAGCCGGTTTCTGCAGCAGCGGATCCAGGGGGCACTCGGTTCCTCCGCCGCGGGCCCGTTGTTGCGCGGGTCCTGGCTCGGGCACCCCGTGCATCCCGTTCTCGTCAGCCTCCCCATCGGGGCGTGGGTCGGCGCGAGCGTCTTCGATCTGGCATTTCGTGATCACGTCGGCGCACGCAGGCTGATCGGCCTCGGACTGCTCGCAGCTCCCCCGACGCTGATGACCGGCTGGGCGGACTGGGCCGAACGCGACACCGTACAGCGCCGCGTCGGACTGATCCACGCCGAGGCCAACGCCATCGGTGTCGTGGCCATGCTCGCGTCCTACGTTCGCCGCAGGCACGGGACGGACGGACGCGCTGTCGCCACGAGCACCGCGGGACTCCTCGCGATCGGCATCGGCGGCGCGCTCGGCGGGCATCTGACCTACGCAATGGGCGCAGGGGTCGACGAGGTGCGGGAGGGTCCGCGATCGGACTCGCCCCTCACCTCGGTGGGATGAAGAATCGAGGAACGTCATGATCGTGCTCGGACTGATCTTGCTCCTGATCGGATGGCTGGCCGGCATCAATTGGCTCTGGACCATCGGCATCATCCTCGTGGTGATCGGCGTGGTCCTGTGGATTCTGGGCGCGACCGGGCGTGCGGTCGGCGGCAGGCGTCGCTGGTATTAGAACGCAACACCGGCCGGCTCGTGGCACCCGTCCCGTGACAGAATGCGAGTCGGTCGGTTTACAAACCCGAACTTCGGGAATCCCCGTGGCATGACGGCCATTCATCGCGAACCCAGACCTCCCGTGTGCGGCGGGCAGCCGATGAGAACGGCCGCAGTCGGCACCTCGAGACGATTACGGATTTCGATGGTCTCCGCCAACGCCAGTCCCCTCGACGCGTCGGACGGCGCCGAAGTCGGAGAGCAGAGCATTCACCTCGCCGAACTGTCGGCGGCCCTCACGAGGGAGGGCCACGACGTCACGGTCTACACGCGGGCGGAGCGCGAGGACGCCCCCGAGCGCGTCACGACCGCGAGCGGGTACACCGTCGTGCACGTACCGGTCGGTCCCGCACGGCCGATGCCGGAGGCCGAGATCCTGCCGCTGATGGGGGCATTCGGCAGCTTCCTGAAGACCGAATGGGAGGCCGAGCGGCCCGACATCGTCCACGCCCACTACTGGATGTCCGGGATCGCGACGCAACTCGCCGCCCGCACCCTCGGCATACCGGTGGTCCAGACGTTCCACGCCCTGGGAGTGGTCGAGCAGCGGTTCGAGCACGCGGACACGTCGAGCACGCACAACCGAATTCACTTGGAGCAGTTGATCGCCCGCGGCGCCACCCGAGTGGTGGCGACGTGCACGGACGAGGTCTTCGAACTCTCCCACCTCGGATTGCCCCGCTCGCGCACCTCCGTCGTCCCGTCCGGCGTCGACGTCAAGGAGTTCACGCCCGACGGCCGCGCCGACGAGAAGGGCAAACGCCACCGCCTCGTCATGGTCGGCAGGCTGGCGCCCAGCAAGGGTTTCGACACCGCCATCGAGGCGCTCACCCACTTCCCCGACACCGAACTCGTCATCGCGGGCGGACCCGCCGCCGACGACGTCGCCGACGACCCCGAAGCGTCCAGACTGCTGACGCTGGCTCGTGAGACGAAGGTGCGCAACCGGGTACGGATCGTCGGGCGGGTACCGCGAAACGCCATGCCCGCGCTGCTGCGGTCGGCGGACGCCGTCGTGTGCACCCCGTGGTACGAGCCGTTCGGGATGGTGCCGCTCGAGGCGATGGCCTGCGGCACCCCGGTGGTCGCGTCCGCCGTCGGCGGCATGCGCGACACGGTGGTCGACGGCATCACCGGACGCCTGATCTCCCCGCGCAACCCGGTCCGCCTGGCGGAGGCCCTGCGGCAGATCTTCGACGACGACGCCCTGCGCACGGGATACGGCATGGCGGGCTGCGATCGCGCCCGCGCCCGCTACTCGTGGGACCGGGTCGCCACCGACACCCTCCGCGCCTACGGCCGCTGTGTGTCGGCTCCTCCGCGCACGAGTCGAACCGGCGCCCACTGACTCGGGCGCCGGTTCGGCCGGTTCGGCGGCTTACGCCGTTCGGCCGTGCCAGGCCACGAGGGCGCTGTCCACGGACGCGAAGCACGGGTAGCTCGACTCCTGGCCCGCCGCCCTGAGCAACCGGTAGACCGGCCGGCCGCAGATCATCGCCCACGTCCGCCCGTCCCGGACGTTCGTCGCGTGAACGGTGTCGAGCACCGACAGACCCGCGGTTCCGATGAAGTCCACCTTCGACATGTCGAGGATGAACTGCCCCTCCGGCGAGATCCGCGTGCACACGTAGTCGCGGAACCCCGGTGCACTGAACAGGTCGATCTCGCCCCGCACCCCTACCAACATCACCCCGGAACCGAGACGTTCGGATGTGAATTCCGCGCTCGCACAGCGTGTCGGAGCGGAACCAACGGCCGCGAGCGTTACCCTCGGCTTGTACGTGGTACCGAACTCCGTGCCCGAACACGCCATTTCAGGTTCTGGGACCCCTTGACCAACAGACATGGCTCACCCCATCTCGAACATTGAGAGGGGAAGCGGAGCACCTGCAGACAGACCCGACCTCGGACACATGACACTGTCTGCTACGGCAGCGCTTCCCGACATCGGCTGTGTGTTCAACCTCGGTTCGAGACTACTCCCGCCTGTGATGTGTCACAAGGAAATAACAGATACTGGGGCCCCCGTTTGCCCTGGTGAGCGATTACAAACCGTTATGCACGGTTGTGCGGGCAGAAACAGCCGCCACGACACGTTCTGCGACCACCCGAAGTTTGACGTTCTCGCGCTGCGAACGGGTGACGAGGACGTCGAATGCGGTCTCGGCGTCGAGACCCCGCAACGCCATCACGATTCCCTTCGCCTGGTCGATGACGGAACGGGAACGAAGTGCGATACGAAGTTGCTCGATCAGATTTCTCGCCTCGCCGTACCGTCGCGCGTTGCGCACCGCGACCGATGCCGCCTCGACGTGCAACTCGAGCACCGATTCGTCCATCCGGTGGAAGGCGTGCGGCAACAGTCCGTACAGATTCAGTGCGGCCGACTGCTCCGGGCAGGGCAGCGGCACGGACAGGTAGCTGTGGACGCCCGCCGGTTCGGAACTCGCGGCGTACGCCGGCCACTTCTCGTACGCGGCTGCACGGTCGGCACGCACGGGTTCGCGGGAGCGGATGGCGTCGAGCGCGGGACCCTCACCGAAGCGGTACTGCAACTCCTCGAGTGCCGCGACGTCGTCCGAGGTCGCCGCCGCCGTTACCGGACCGGTCGCCCGGAGAACGGTGACCCCGGCCATCGCCGCACCCGGGAACGTCGACACGATCCGACGGCACACCCTGTTCAGCACCACCTCGAACTCGTCCTCGGGCCCCAGCAATTCGAGCACGGAGTCGAGCGAGACGGCGACCGCGTCGGCGTCGACGTCACTTGTCAACGTGTGCAGGTGAATCTCGTCAGGCATCCCACTCACTCGTCTCCCGTGACCGCCATGACCCTGCCGAGGGCCTCAGGAACGCTGATCGTGCCGCCCACACTACCCGCGCAAACGTACTGATCGGACTGGTTTGATCGGTCCTGTTCTGCGGTATTCCACCTGCGGTGTCGCCGGATCGCTACCCTGACTTCTCAGCAGCGCGAGCCGACCCACCGCTCGCCGACAGCACGGTACGCCCTACCCGGAGGTCTCATGGCCATCGCCAAGACAATCGAACCCGACCAGGATCACACACATCCCGTCGTCGAACTGCGCGTGCGAGCAACGCCCGATCAGCTCTCCGTACTGCGCGCCCTGGCAGCTACCGTTGCCATCCACGAAGATTTCGACCTCGACTCCATCGCCGACATCAAACTGGCCATGGACGAGATCTGCACCCAGCTGATCGTCCGCGCGACACCGGATGCACTTCTGGTGTGCCGGCTGCAATTTCTCGACGGCACCTTGCGAGTCGACGTTTCGAGCACCACCACCTCGGTCGATTCCCTCGGCGAGCGCTCGTTCGCCTGGCACGTCCTCAACGCCCTCACCGATTCGGTCGACCTGAAACAGGAGCCCGACCCCGCCACCGCGGGTTTCGTCACCACCATGGAATTCACCAAGGTGAAGAACGGCCTGAGTCTGTGACGTCCCATACTCACAGTGGGGGGCACACGGCCCGTTGGCCGGACGAGTATCAGGACGTCACAGCAATGTTTCAACAGATGGCAGCCCTCGACGAGGACGACCCCAGGCGCGGCAGACTTCGCGACGCCGTCGTGACTCGCTGCCTGCCGCTTGCCGAGCACATCGCACGCCGCTTCGACGGCCGCGGCGAGGCGCACGACGATCTGGTGCAGGTCGCGCGCCTCGGCCTGGTCAACTCCGTGGACCGGTTCGACGTGGAGCGGGGATCGGACTTCGTGTCGTTCGCCGTCCCCACCATCATGGGCGAGGTCCGGCGGCACTTCCGCGACACCGGGTGGGCCGTCCGGGTACCCCGCCGGATGAAGGAACTGCACCTCGCTCTCAGCCAGGCCGTCGCCGAACTGTCGCAGAGCCTCGGCCACGCCCCCACCGTCAGCGAACTCGCCGAGCATCTGGACCTGGAACAGGAGGAGGTGGCGCAGGGACTCCTCGCAGGCAACGCCTACCAGACCGTTTCCGTCGACAACACGTCCTCGGACCGGGCAGGCGAGCTGTCCATGGTGGAGACGCTCGGCGACTACGACGCCGCGATGGACGACGTCGAGAACCACGAAACCCTGCGGCCCCTGCTCCAGTCACTGCCCGAACGGGAGCGGACCGTCCTCATGCTGCGGTTCTTCGGCAACATGACCCAGACCCAGATCGCCGACCGCGTCGGCATCTCGCAGATGCACGTGTCCCGCCTGCTCGCGAAGACACTGGCGTCGCTGCGAGATCAACTCGGTGACGCGTAGGTCAGATCGTTGCCGTGTCGATCACGAATCGGTACCGCACGTCGCTGCCGACGACGCGGTCGTAGGCGGCGTCGATCTGGTCCGCCGAGATCACCTCGATCTCTGCGCCGATTCCGTGTTCGGCGCAGAAGTTCAGCATCTCCTGCGTTTGAGCGATGCCGCCCACCATCGAACCGGCCAGGCTGCGACGGTTCGCCGTGAGGCTGAACGCGCGCACCTCGATCGGCTTCTCCGGCAACCCCAGTTCGACGAGGGTGCCGTTGATCGCGAGCGTGGACATGTACGCGTCGATATCGAGATTCACCGAGACGGTGTTGACGATGAGGTCGAACTGTCCGCGCAACTGGGTGAACGTGCTCGGATCCGAGGTGGCGTAGTAGTGGTCGGCGCCGAATTTCAGGCCGTCGTCCTTCTTGCCGAGCGACTGGCTGAGCACGGTGACCTCGGCGCCCATCGCATGCGCGATCTTCACGCCGACGTGTCCGAGACCGCCCATCCCGATGACGGCGACCTTCTTGCCCGGGCCGGCGCCCCAGTGGGCGAGCGGTGAGTACAGCGTGATGCCCGCGCAGAGCAGCGGCGCCGCGACGTCCAGTTCGAGGCCGTCCGGGATGGACAGGACGAATCGTTCCGTCACGACGATGTGCGTCGAGTAGCCGCCCTGCGTCCGCTCGCCGTCCCGCCCCGTGGCGTTGTACGTCCCGGTCGCCCGGTTGAAGCAGTACTGCTCCTCGTCGGCCCGGCAGGCGTCGCATTCGCCGCAGGAGTCGACGAAGCAGCCCACCCCGACGCGGTCGCCGACCCGATGCTTCGTGACGTCGGAGCCGACCGCGCTCACCACGCCCGCGATCTCGTGACCGGGCACGACCGGGTAGTGGGTGCCGCCCCATTCGTTGCGGGCGGTGTGAATGTCGGAGTGGCAGATGCCGGCGAACTTGATCTCGATGAGCACGTCGAGCGGTCCGAGTTCGCGGCGCTGCACGGTGGTCTTCTCGAATCGGCTGTCGGCGGACGTGACTGCGTATGCGGCTGCGGTAACCATGCTTACATGCCTACATGTTTGCGCGACCGAACGCACGTTCGGGGCCACCGCTTCCGCGGTGACCCCGAACAGACCTGAGGAATCAGTCCTCGGATTCTTCCTTCTCGGACCGTCGGCGCAGACGCCTCGCGGCCGCCACCAGGTTGCGCAGCGAAGGCTCGAGCTGCCAGTAGTGGCGGGTCTTCAGGCCACCGTCCGGGTTGGCCCACAACCGTTCCAGCGAAACCGACTCGCTCGCCTCCGTGAGCAGTTCGTCCAACTCGTCGATGTCCGGAATCCGGGCCGACCGGCTCTCGTACACACCCGGACCGACCCCGTGGGTCAGCGCCCGCTCCTTGATGGCATCGAGCACCCACGTGATGGAACGCGTCGCCACGATCGCCGTCACGTCCGCGTCGAGCCGCTCGATGGCGTCGACCACCGACGCCCGGCTCGTGTACGTGAGGTGCGTGTGGATCTGCGTCTCCGGCTTCGCCGCACCCGTCGCGAGACGGAACGCGTCGACCGCCCACTCGAGATACGCCTCGCGGCCGTTCTCGCGCAACGGCAGCAGTTCACGGATGGCCGGCTCGTCGACCTGGATGATCGCGATACCCGCGGCCTCCAGGTCGGCGATCTCGTCACGGATCACCAGCGCCAACTGGTCGGCAGTCTCGTACAGCGGCTGATCCTGGCGGACGAACGACCGCGCGATCATCGTCACCGGGCCCGTCAGTATGCCCTTGACCGGCTTGTCCGTCAGCGATTGCGCGTACGCGATCCACTCGACGGTCATCGGCTTCGGCCGCGACACGTCCCCGTAGAGGATCGGGGGACGTGTACACCGCGAGCCGTAAGCCTGCACCCAGCCGTTGTGGGTGAAGGCATACCCCTCGAGAAGCTCCGCGAAGTACTGCACCATGTCGTTGCGCTCGTGCTCACCGTGCACGAGGACGTCGAGACCGATGTCCTCCTGCAACCGGATCGTGCTTTCGATCTCCGCCTGGATCCGCGTGTAGTACTCGTCCCACTCCAGGCGCCCCTGCCCCAGCTCGTACCGGGCCCTCCGGATCTCGTTCGTCTGCGGGAACGAACCCAGCGTCGTCGCCGGAACCAGCGGCAGGTTCAGTCGCTCCTGCTGCGCGACGCGCCGCTCCTCGTACGGAGCCCGGATGCGGTCGTCCGGCTTGATGGCGTTGACCCGTGCGCGCACCGCGTGCTTGAGCTTGAAGTGCACCGACGTGGGACGCTTGCGCCACTTGTCGGACGGGCCCTCCGTCAGCGCCTTGGCCAGCGAGACCACCTCACCGACCTTCTGCTTCGCGAACGCGAGCCGGTCCGCGACGTCACCCGGGATGTCGTACTCGGACAACACGTCGTACGGCACGTGCAGCAACGACGTCGACGTCGAGACCACAAGATCGGGCACGACGTCCTTCAGGGTGTTCAGGTACGTCAGCGTGTTGTACCGGTCGACGCGCCACACGTTCCGGCCGTCGACCACACCGGCGTAGATGCGCTTGCGCTTCATCCCCGGGATCCTCGCCAGCTCGTCGGCACTGAGCCGGTGGCTGACGAGGTCGAGTCCGAGCGCCTCGACCTTGGTGGAGGCGAGGATCGCGAGAGCCTCCCCGAGATGCCCGTAAGGGCCGGTGACGAGGATGCGGGGACGCAGCGGCGCGTGCGACAACTTCTCGTACACCCGGGCCAGCGCCGCCAGCTCTTCCGGCGTGCGGTCCTCGGTGAACGACGGCTCGTCCAGCTGGATACACGTGGCGCCGACCTTCGCCAGCTGCTCGAACAGCAGCTCGTATTCCGGCAGCAGCTTGTCCAGCAGGTCGAGGGTCGAGAAGCCGTGCCGCTTCGACGTCGGACCGACCTTCGACAGCAGGAGCAGCGACACAGGTCCCAACACGACGGGACGCAGTTCGATCCCGCGTGCCTTCGCCCGCTCGAACTCGTCAAGCAGGATCTCGGACCGCAGCGAGAACTCGGTGTTCTCGTCCAATTCGGGCTGGCGGTAGTGGTAGTTGGTGCCGAAGAACCGCACCAGCTCGAGCGGCGGGAAGTCCGGCCTGCCCCGTGCCAGCGTGAAATAGAAGTCCAGCGGATCGAGCTGGTTCTCGAGCGACGCGAACCGCTCGGGGACCGCACCGAACAGCAGCGCGTTGTCGAGTACGTGGTCGTAGTAGGAGAACGTGTTGCCCGGGACCTGGGTCAGACCGGTCGCGGCGAGCTCACTCCACGTCTCCTCCTGGAGATCCCGGGCGACGGCGACGAGTTCTTCCTTCGTTCCCGCGCCGTGCCAGTAGGACTCGAGGGCACGCTTGAGTTCGCGGCGAGGTCCGATGCGGGGATACCCCAGGATGCTGGATCCGTATGCTGCGGTGCTGGACATGCGGTCGACCTTTCTGGGCTCAGTCCGGTGGCTGAGAATGCCTCTGGGCTCGATGCACCTGTGCGCCTCTCACAACCGCCGGAGGTCGTGAAAGGCGCACAGGCGTAGTCGCCTACCTGACTACTAGCTGGCCTTCTTGCTCGCACGGCCGTTGTCGCCGTACTCGTAGAAGCCCGCGCCGGACTTCTTGCCGACCAGCCCGGCCTCGACCATGCGGAGCAGCAGCGGCGGAGCCGAGTAGAGGGGCTCCTTGAACTCTTCGTACATGGAGTCGGCGATGGACTTCACCGTGTCCAGGCCCACCAGGTCGGTCAGCGCGAGCGGACCCATCGGGTGTGCGAGGCCGAGAACCGTTGCCTTGTCGATGTCTTCCTTGGTGGCGAACCCGGACTCGACCATCCGGATCGCGGACAGCAGGTACGGCACCAGGAGGGCGTTGACGACGAATCCGGAACGGTCCGCGGACCGGACGACCTGCTTGCCCAGCACGTCGCTCGCGAAGGCCTCGGCCCGCTCGGCCACCGACTTGCTCGTCTTGAGCGTGGTCACCAGCTCGACGAGGGGAAGCACGGGAACGGGGTTGAAGAAGTGCATCCCGATGACCCGCTCCGGGGCCGTCGTGGCGATGCCCAGCTTCATGATCGGGATCGACGACGTGTTGGACGCCAGCACGGCGTTCGGATCTGTCACGACCTGGTCCAGTTCGGCGAAGATCTCGCTCTTCACCTTCTCGTCCTCGACGACGGCCTCCACGACGAGCTGCCGATCCGCGAAATCACCGAGATCGGAGGTGAACCGCAGCCGCCAGGCGGCCTGCTCACGTTCCCGCTCGGTGATCTTGCCGCTGCTCACACCGCGATCGAGCGAACGCAGGATGCGCGAGCGCCCCGCGGCCGCAAGCTCACGGGTCTGCTCGAACACCAGAACGTCGACGTGTGCGCGAGCGCACACCTCTGCGATTCCGGCACCCATGATCCCGGCGCCGATCACGCCGACGCGCTGAATCTTTTCGCTGGTCACGTCAGCTCCTTTTCGTCTAGTGGAGTCGTCGCCCGGGGAGGGGCCCTGTCACAGGCCCCTCCCCGGGTTCGGGTTGATCAGGTGAAACCATGATCGGTCGAAGCCTCGGACAACAAGGCTCAGTGGAACTGACCCTCTTCGGTGGAGCCCTTCAGCGCAGCGGTCGACGTGTTGGGGTCGACCGTGGTGGCGATGCTGTCGAAGTAGCCGGCGCCGACCTCACGCTGGTGCTTGATGGCGGTGAAGCCACGCTCTTCGGCAGCCTTGAACTCGCGCTCCTGCAGGTCGACGAAGGCGGTCATGCCCTCGCGGGCGTAGCCGTGCGCCAGGTCGAACATGCCGTAATTGAGCGAGTGGAAGCCGGCCAGGGTGATGAACTGGAACTTGAAGCCCATCGCGCCGAGCTCCTTCTGGAACTTCGCGATGGTCGAGTCGTCCAGGTGCGCCTTCCAGTTGAAGGACGGCGAGCAGTTGTAGGCGAGCAGCTGGTCGGGGAACTCGCTGCGCACGGACTCGGCGAACTTCTTCGCGACCTCGAGGTCCGGCACGCCGGTCTCCATCCAGATGAGGTCGGAGTACGGGGCGTAGGCCTTGGCACGCGCGATGCAGGGCTCGATGCCGTTCTTGATGCCGTAGAAGCCCTCGGCGGTGCGGGTGCCGTCGAGGAACGGGCGGTCACGCTCGTCCACGTCGGAGGTGATGAGGGTCGCGGCCTCGGCATCGGTGCGGGCGATGACCACGGTGGGGACGTCCGCGACGTCGGCCGCGAGGCGAGCCGAGGTCAGGGTGCGGATGTGCTGCTGCGTGGGGATGAGCACCTTGCCACCGAGGTGGCCGCACTTCTTCTCCGACGCGAGCTGGTCCTCCCAGTGCGAACCGGCGACACCGGCCGCGATCATGGCCTTCTGCAGCTCGTAGACGTTGAGCGCGCCACCGAAGCCGGCTTCACCGTCGGCAACGATCGGGGCGAGCCAGTTGTCGACGGACGTGTCGCCCTCGACCTTGGCGATCTCGTCGGCGCGCAGCAGCGCATTGTTGATGCGGCGCACGACCTGCGGGACCGAGTTGGCCGGGTAGAGGCTCTGGTCGGGGTAGGTGTGTCCGGACAGGTTCGCGTCACCGGCGACCTGCCAGCCGGACAGGTAGATGGCCTTGAGGCCTGCACGGACCTGCTGCACGGCCTGGTTACCGGTCAGCGCGCCCAGCGAGTTGATGTAGTCCTCGTTGTTCACGAGGTCCCAGAGGATCTCGGATCCACGGCGTGCGAGGGTCGCCTCTTCGACAACTGTGCCCTGGAGCTTGGTGACCTGCTCCGCCGTGTAGTTGCGGGTTACTCCCTTCCAGCGCGGGTTGGTGTCCCAATCCTGCTGGATTTCAGCTGCGGTCTTCGGGGTGCCGGTGGTCGACATCAAGACTCCACTCTCTTCGACTTCTGGTCCGGTACGGATGTACTGCTTCACATCCTTGCCAGGCCCTTCGTATGTACTCACCGAGAATGACATAAGCAAAAAGTGCCGTCTACCTGTTGCTACTGCCAATCTTGGCTAGCTTTTCACAGCACTTTGCAAAGACTGTTAAGAAAGTTCAGCGGCAAACCTGCCCGATCGGGGAGGAAAAATACTCGCCAGTAGCAAATATTCGCAGGTGGTGAACCGAATGCACGCAACCCGTCGTACACAGATAGTTGCTCCCGCCGGACCGTGCAGTTCACCACCTGCGCAGGGGCCCCGGCGCATCGGATGTGACTGCAATCACGGATCCGGTCGGCTACCGTGACCTCGAATGGTCTCCTCCGGGCGAAGGGCACCACGATGCCGCTGTACGAATTCCGATGCGCCGCCGACTGCGGCCCGTTCGAGCGGTCGTTCCCCATGGCCGACGTGCCTCGATCCATCACCTGCCCGGGATGCGAAGGCGACGCCGCCCGGCTCGTGTCCTCCCCGCGCCTCGGACACGGATCGTCGTCCGCGATGCAACTCCTCGACGCAACGAAGAGGTCGGCTCACGAACCGGCCGTCGTCGCCGGGCCGCCGCCGCGGGCCGCAACCGGGCGTTCACCCGTCACGAACAACCCGCTGCACCGCCGACTTCCTCGTCCCTGACCGGCCACAGAAGGAGCGCACATGCCCGAACTGTTGTTTCCGCTCGATTCCTCGAAGAAGTTCACCGACCAGGCGATCGTCGGCCACAACCGCTGGCACCCCGACATCCCGGCCGCGGTCACGGTGAAACCGGGCGACTCCTTCCGAGTGCACTGCCGCGAATGGTTCGACGGCGCCATCCACAACGACGACTCCGCCGACGACATCCTCAACGCACCGCTCACCACCGTGCACACCCTGTCCGGACCTTTCGCCGTGGAGGGCGCGAAGCCCGGCGACCTGCTGATCGTCGACATCCTCGACGTCGGACCCATCCCCCAGGAGGATTCCGGCCCGCTGGCAGGCCAGGGCTGGGGGTACACGGGCATCTTCTCCCGCCACAACGGCGGCGGATTCCTCACCGAGCAGTTCCCCGACGCCTATAAGGCCGTGTGGGACTTCTCCGGTCAGACCGCCACGTCGCGGCACGTCCCGCACGTCTCGTTCACCGGCATCGTGCACCCCGGGCTGATGGGCACCGCGCCGTCGGCCGCCCTGCTCTCGAAGTGGAACGCGCGGGAGGGTGCGCTCATCGCCACCGACCCGGGCCGGGTTCCCCCACTCGCCCTGCCGCCCGAACCGCAGGACGCCGTCCTCGGGTCTCTGCCGGGCGCCGACTTCGACCGCGTCGCCGGCGAGGCCGCCCGCACCGCTCCCCCGCGGGAGAACGGTGGGAACCAGGACATCAAGAACCTCACCAAGGGCAGCCGCGTCTTCTACCCAGTGTTCGTCGACGGCGCGAACCTGTCGGTCGGCGATCTGCACTTCTCGCAGGGAGACGGCGAGATCACGTTCTGCGGCGCCATCGAGATGGGCGGCTTCATCGACCTGCGCGTCGACATCATTCCCGGCGGGATGGACACGTACGGCGTGTCCGAGAACGCGATCTTCATGCCCGGCAACACGGATCCACAGTATTCCGAGTGGCTCGCGTTCTCCGGGACGTCCGTCACCCTGGACGGGGAACAGAAGTACCTCGACTCGCACCTGTCCTATCAGCGTGCGTGTCTCCACGCGATCGACTACCTCACCAAGTTCGGGTACAGCCCCGAGCAGGCGTATCTCCTGCTCGGGGCCGCACCGATCGAGGGCAGGCTGTCGGGGGTCGTGGACATCCCGAACTCCTGCTCGACCGTCTACCTGCCGACGGCGATGTTCGACTTCCCCGTCGCACCGTCCACGTCGGGCCCGTTCCGGATCGACCCGGGCATCGGCGCCCCGCGCTCGGAGAACAAGGGCTGATCGCCGGACCCTCGCGAGTAAATCTTGCAAAGGTTCCGTTCGCACACCTGACCTGCACCGGTACCATTGCCGTATGTCCAAGACCTTCGTCGGTACCCGGTTGCGTCAGCTCCGAACCGAGCGTGGTCTGAGCCAGGCGGCGCTGGCGAAGACGCTGGAGATCTCGGCCAGCTACCTCAATCAGATCGAGCACGACGTCCGGCCGCTGACGGTGCCGGTGCTGCTGCGGATCAGTGAGGTCTTCGGCGTCGACACCACGTTCTTCTCCTCCCAGGACGACACGCGCCTGATCGCGGAGATGCGCGAGGTCGCGCTGGACCAGGAGATGGGCATCGACGCGGACGCCCAGGAGATCGCGGAGATGGTCGCGTCGCATCCGGGCCTGGCGAAGGCGATGGTCAACATGCACCGCCGCTTCCGCAACACGACGGCCCAGCTGGCTCTCGCGACGGAGGACCGGTACAGCGACGGCAGCGGCAGCGGCGCGATCACGATGCCGCACGAGGAGGTCCGCGACTACTTCTATCAGCGGCAGAACTATCTGCACGAACTCGACACGGCGGCGGAGGAGCTGACGGCGCGGATGCGGTTCCACCGCGGCGACGTCGGCGGTGAGATCGCCCGCCGGTTGCAGACCGTGCACGACGTGCAGATCGTCAAGCGCATCGACCTCGGCGAGAACGTCCTGCACCGGTACGACCCCGAGTCGCGGCTGCTGGAGATCTCGCCGCATCTGTCGGGTGGGCAGCAGGTGTTCAAGTTCGCGACCGAGCTGGCGTTCCTCGAATACGGCGACCTGCTCGACAAGCTGGTGGCGGAGGGCGGCTTCACGAGCGACGAGTCCGTCGCACTCGCCCGGCTCGGGCTGGCCAACTACTTCGCCGCGGCGACGGTCCTCCCCTACGGCCAGTTCCACGACGTGGCCGAGGACTTCCGGTACGACATCGAGCGCTTGTCGGCGTTCTACTCGGTGAGCTACGAAACGATCTGCCACCGCCTCTCCACGCTGCAGCGCCCGAAGCTGCGCGGTGTCCCGTTCATGTTCGTGCGCGTCGACCGGGCGGGCAACATGTCGAAGCGGCAGTCCGCCACCGGGTTCCATTTCTCCACCAGCGGCGGCACGTGCCCGCTGTGGAACGTGTACGAGACGTTCGCATACCCCGGCAAGATCATGAACCAGATCGCGCAGATGCCGGACGGCCGCCGGTACCTGTGGATCGCCCGCACCGTCGAACGTCGCGCCCAGCGCTACGGTCAGCCCGCCAAGATCTTCGCGATCGGGCTGGGCTGCGAGATCCGGCACGCGCACCGGCTCGTGTACGGCGACGGTCTGGACCTCGACGATTCCAACCCGGGCACCCCCATCGGCGCCGGCTGCCGGGTGTGCGAGAGGGTCAACTGCCCGCAGCGCGCGTTCCCGCCCCTCGGCAAGCAACTCGACATCAGCGAGCACCAGAGTTCGGTCTCCCCGTACCTGATTCGTTAGCGCACACCGGTTCCCGGCCACACCGGGGCACTGTGAGCGGTTGTTCACGCAACCGTAATTCGCGTCACGAACACG
The DNA here is from genome assembly GCF_009872365.1 of Rhodococcus sp. T7. NCBI lineage: Bacteria > Bacillati > Actinomycetota > Actinomycetes > Mycobacteriales > Nocardiaceae > Rhodococcus > Rhodococcus sp. T7. The sequence continues at coordinate 76,260 of NZ_WXYH01000110.1, read as the reverse complement.
TCACCGACAGACATTCAGGCGCAACAACGGCCGCTTAATGTTCGCCCCACGAATACACCTCTGTATACGTGGGGCGGATACATGTCCCGGGTTGCGGAGGTCCACCAAGTCCTCCGACGGAAAGGCCCGTACATGCGCACCTTCTCCAAGCGCGCCCTCGCTGCACCGACCGCGCTCGCCGCCATCGGGCTCGTGCTGACCGGTTGCGGCAGCAAGGCGTCCGACACGGCCGGCGAGTCCACCGCGGCGTCCTGTGTGGACACGTCCGGGGACACGATCAAGGTCGGGTCGCTGAACTCGTTGTCCGGCACCATGGCCATCAGTGAGGTGACCGTCCGGGACTCGATCGCACTCGCGGTCGACGAGATCAACAACTCGGGCGGCGTGCTCGGCAAGAAGATCCAGATCGTGGCCGAGGACGGCGCCTCCGAGCCCACCGTGTTCGCGGAGAAGGCCGAGAAGCTCATCAGCAGCGACTGCGTCGCGGCCGTGTTCGGCGGCTGGACGTCGTCGAGCCGCAAGGCGATGCTGCCGGTCTTCGAGGACAACAACTCCCTGCTCTACTACCCCGTGCAGTACGAGGGGCTCGAGGATTCGAAGAACATCTTCTACACCGGTGCCACCACCAACCAGCAGATCGTGCCCGCCCTCGACTACCTGAAGGAGAAGGGCGTCAAGTCGCTGTACCTGGTGGGCAGCGACTACGTGTTCCCGCAGACGGCCAACCGCATCATCAAGGCCTACGCGGAGGCCAACGGCATCGAGATCAAGGGTGAGGATTACACGCCGCTCGGCTCCACCGACTTCTCGACCATCGTCAACAAGGTCCGCTCCGCCGACGCGGACGCCGTGTTCAACACCTTGAACGGCGATTCGAACGTCGCCTTCTTCCGCGAGTACGCGAACGTCGGCCTGAAGCCCGCCGACATGCCCGTCGTGTCGGTGTCGATCGCCGAAGAGGAGGTCGGCGGCATCGGCGTCCAGAACGTCGAGGGTCAGCTGACCGCATGGAACTACTACCAGACCATCGACACGCCGGAGAACAAGAAGTTCGTCGACGCATACAAGGCCCGGTACGGCGCGAACAAGCCGACGTCCGACCCGATGGAAGCCGCGTACACGTCCGTGTACCTGTGGAAGAACACCGTCGAGAAGGCGAACTCGTTCGCCACCAAAGACATCCAGGACAACGCGGACGGCGTCACGTTCGCCGCACCGGAGGGTCCGGTCACCATCGACGGGTCCAACCACCACATCACCAAGACCGCGCGGATCGGTGAGATCCGAGGCGACGGCCTGATCTACACGGTCTGGGATTCGGGCACCCCGATTCAGCCGGACCCGTACCTGAAGTCCTACCCGTGGGCCGAGGCGCTGGGTAGCTAGAACACGGTCCGACGAGCACGAGGGAAGAGAGAGGACATACATCGATGGATGTAGTGATCGGACAGCTGTTCACCGGGTTGAGTATCGGATCGATCCTGTTGCTCGCAGCGTTGGGGCTGTCGTTGACGTTCGGCCAGATGGGCGTCATCAACATGGCCCACGGCGAATTCATCATGGCCGGCTCGTACACGGCCTACGTGGTGCAGCAGGTGGTGTCGAGCGCCACCGGTTCTCTGTTCGTCTCTCTGCTCGTCGGCTTCGTGGTCGGTGGTGCAATGGGCGTCCTCCTCGAGGTGACGCTCGTGAAGCGGATGTACCACCGGCCGCTGGACACGTTGCTGGTGACGTTCGGTGTGGGACTGATCCTGCAGCAACTGGCCCGCGACGTCTTCGGGGCGCCCGCCGTCAACGTCGCCGCACCGGACTGGCTGTCCGGTGGGGTGGAGATCCTGGGCGCGGTGGTCCCGAAGACGCGGCTGTTCATCCTGGTGCTCGCCGTGGTGGCCGTCGTCGCGTTGTCGCTGGCGATGCAGAAGTCGTCGATGGGACGCCGCATCCGCGCCGTCGTGCAGAACCGCGATCTCGCGGAGACGAGCGGGATCTCCAGTCGCCGAACCGATGTGACGACGTTCTTCATCGGTTCCGGGCTGGCGGGCGTCGCGGGTGTGGCGCTGACCCTGATCGGCTCGACGAGCCCAACGATCGGCCAGAGTTACCTGATCGACGCGTTCCTGGTGGTCGTGGTCGGGGGCCTGGGTCAGATGAAGGGCGCGGTGATCGCCGCGTTCGCGCTCGGCATTCTCAATTCGTTCGTCGAGTACTCGACCACGGCGTCGATCGCCAAGGTCATCGTGTTCGTGGTCATCGTGGTGTTCCTGCAAGTTCGGCCGCAGGGCCTGTTCGCCGTCAAGACGAGGAGTCTCGTATGAGCATCCTGACGAGTGGCCGCTACCGCGCGTGGGCGGGATTCGCGCTGGCCGCGCTGCTTCTGTTCGTTGTCGCCCCCGCCGTCCTCAGCGACTTCCGGCTGAGTCTGCTCGGCAAGTTCCTGTGCTTCGCGATCGTCGCGGTCGGGATCGGCCTGGCCTGGGGCCGCGGCGGCATGCTCACCCTCGGTCAGGGTGTGTTCTTCGGCTTGGGCGCGTACATGATGGCGATGCATCTGAAGATCGCCGACGCCGAACTCCGCGGCGACCCCGTGCCCGACTTCATGCAGATCGCGGGCATCCGGGAACTGCCGGGCTACTGGGTGCCGTTCACGTCGCCGATCGTGACGATCCTGGGAATCCTTCTGATCCCCGCGTCGGTGGCCTTCGTGCTCGGTCTCGGCGTGTTCAAGCGCCGCGTCAAGGGCGCATATTTCGCGATCCTCAGCCAGGCGCTCGCGGCCGCGTTCGCCATCCTGCTGGTGGGTCAGCAGAGCACCGGTGGAAGCAACGGCCTCAACCGGTTCCGCACGTTCTTCGGTTTCAACCTGAACGATCCGGCCAACAAGCAGATGCTGTTCTTCATAGCCGCAGGCGTGCTGCTGGCCGTCGTCGCCGTCACCCGGCAGTTGATGAACAGCCGCTACGGCGAACTACTCGTCGCCGTCCGGGACCAGGAGGAGCGCGTGCGCTTCCTGGGGTACGACCCGGCGAACATCAAGCTCGTCGCCTACGTGACGGCAGCGTTCTTCGCCGGCCTCGCCGGTGCGCTGTTCGTGCCGATCGTCGGCATCATCTCCCCCGCCGACGTCGGGATCGTCCCGTCGATCGCGTTCCTGATCGGGGTGGCCATCGGCGGGCGCTCCACGCTGCTCGGCCCCGTCCTCGGCGCCATCGGCGTGGCGTGGGCGCAGAGCGCCTTCTCGGAGTCGTTCCCGTCCGGCTGGATTTACGCGCAGGGTCTGCTGTTCATCGTGGTCGTCGGATTCTTCCCGGCCGGTGTCGCGGGACTGTTCGCGCTGCTGAAGCGCAAGCGGAAGGCCGCGTCCGAGCAGCAGCCACCGCCCGGGCCGGAGGACGAGACCGAGGCGGCGCGGCGAATGGAGATGGCGCGATGACGATTCCCACCACGTCCAGGGAGCCGGTGCTCGGCGGCAACGCCGGAATGTCCAGCGAGTACCTCGAGGTCCGGGACCTGCGGGTCAGCTTCGACGGCTTCAAGGCGGTCGACGGCGTCGACCTCACCCTGATGCAGGGCGATCTGCGGTTCCTGATCGGCCCCAACGGCGCGGGCAAGACCACGCTGGTCGACGCCATCACCGGGCTCGTCCCGGCGACCGGGTCGGTCACGAAATCCGGCGTCGAGTTGATCGGCAGGAAGGTGCACCGCATCGCCCGGCTCGGCGTGGGCCGCACGTTCCAGACGGCAAGTGTGTTCGAGGAACTGTCGGTGCTCCAGAACCTCGACATCGCCGCGGGCGCGGGCCGCTCCGCGCTCACCCTGCTGCGCCGCCGCAAGTCGGTGCTCCCCGCGATCGAGGAGGCGCTCGACGTCACCGGTCTCGGCAAGCTCCGCGACACCCCCGCCGGAATCCTCGCGCACGGGCAGAAGCAGTGGCTCGAGATCGGCATGCTCCTGGTACAGAACTGCTCCGTCCTGCTGCTCGACGAACCGGTGGCCGGCATGAGCCACGAGGAACGCGAGGAGACGGGAAACCTGCTGCGCCGCATCGGCGGTGAACGGACCGTCGTCGTGGTCGAGCACGACATGGACTTCATGCGCGCGTTCGCGACCTCGGTGACCGTGTTGCACGCCGGGAAGGTGCTGAGCGAGGGAACGGTCGAGCAGGTGCAGGCCGATCCACGTGTGCAGGAGGTGTACCTCGGGACCGCCGCGGCAGGCGCCGCCCCCGAGTTGCAGCCCGCCGTTTCGAAGGAGGACAGCGATGCTCGAGCTTGACGACGTCCGGGCCGGGTACGGCCGAACCGAGGTGATCCACGGAGTGTCGCTGACCGTCCCCTCGGACGGGGTCGCCGCGGTGATGGGACACAACGGTGCAGGCAAGACCACGCTTCTCCGGGCCGCGGTCGGACTGATCAAGGTGAATTCCGGGCGGGTGCTGTTCGACGGCGAGGACGTCACGGCGCTGCGGCCCAGCGCCCGGGTGGCGCGCGGCCTGGCGTACGTGCCGCAGGGCCAGCAGTCGTTCGGTCAGCTCACCACCGCGGAGAACCTGCAGGTGGTGGCGGACGGCCGCAAGCGCGGCAAGGAACTCGTAGGCGAGGCGCTGGACCTGTTCCCGGCGCTGCGCGGCCTGCTCGACCGGCGCGCCGGCCTCCTCTCCGGTGGCCAGCGTCAGCAACTCGCCATCGCGCGGGCGCTGATCACGGAACCGAAGATGCTGATCCTCGACGAACCGACAGAGGGAATCCAGCCGTCCGTCGTGACGGAGATCGAACGCACGATCATGGAACTCACCCGCCGCGGCGGCCTCGGAGTTCTGTTGGTGGAACAGCACATCGGGTTCGCGCTCGAATCCGCCGAGCGCTACTACGTCCTCGAGTCCGGGCGTGTCACGTCGTCCGGCCACGGCGGCGCCGCACCCGATTCCGACGTCCGGACCGCGGTCTCCGACGTCCGCGCGGCGATGGCGATCTGATGGCACGCCGAGAACCGGCCGGGTCCCTCAGCGACCACGTGTACCTGTCGCTGCGCACCGATCTGATGAGCGGCCGGATCCCGCCGGGACAGCGGCTCGGCGAGGAGCGTCTCGCCGACACCTACGGGGTGTCGCGGACACCGGTGCGGGAGGCCCTGGCCCGGCTCCTCGCCGACGGACTGGTCCAGCGCGACGTGGGCGGGTTGTTTCCCTACCGCCCCCGCATCGACGAACTGGCCGGACTCTACGAACTGCGCATCACGCTCGAGCTCCAGGGAATCGCCCGGGTCCGTGCCGACGAGTCGCTGTCGCACGACCCGGACGTTCTGGGTCCGGAACTCGAGCGGTGGTACGCGCTGCGGAAGGAGAACCCGGAGCCGGATGCCGGATTCGTGGCGCTCGACGAGCAGTTCCACACGGTGCTGCTGCGGTCGGCCGGAAACCGGGCGCTGTCCGACGCGCTGGTCAGCGTGAACGCGAAGGTGCGGCCGGTCCGGATGTTCGACTATCTGACCCCCGACCGGATGAGCGCGACGATCGACGAGCACATCGCAGTGGCCGAGTTCGCGCTCGACGGCAAGCTCGACACCGCGTACGACACGCTGCTCGCGCACATCAGCGAGTCGCGGGAGGTGGTGATCGAGCGCGCCGAGCAGGCGCTGTCCCTGGCGCGGATGGCCTGGGCGATCCGTGATTGAGACAGTTGTCCAACTCGGTGGGACATTTTTCCCACCAATGCACCGAGCGGGTGCTAGCGTCTTGCTACCGCTCGGTAACACAGGTTGGGAACTCGCTTCATGTCACGCACTCTCGAAGAGAATCTGGTCGGACGCCGCGTCCTGATCACCGGCTCGGCCCGGGGAATCGGCGCCGGACTCGCCAGACGACTTCACGAGCGGGGCGCCCGCGTCGGGCTCCTCGGCCTCGAACCCGAACTCCTCGAACAGACGGCCACCACGTGCGGTCGGGCGCCGTGGCGCCGGTGCGACATCCGCGACCGGCGTGCCGTCGAGGACTCGTTCGACTACCTCACCGACCAGCTCGGCGGCCTCGACGTCGTCGTCGCGAACGCGGGAGTGACGCCCCCGGCGCACATCGTCGCGGGCGATCCGGAAGTGATGCGCTACGCCATCGAGGTCAACGTGCTCGGGACGTACCACACGCTGCGGGCCGCGGGGCCGTACATCGGGCATCGCAACGGGTACGCACTGGTCGTCGCATCGTCGACGGCATTCGACCCGCTGCGTGGTGTCCACAGTGCGACGAGAGGCGGCGCCGAGGAACTCGGCGAGGCGCTGCGGGAGGAGTTGAAGCCGCTCGGGACCCAGGTCGGCATCGCCCGGCTCGGCGAGATCGACACGGATCGCACACTGATCGGTTTCGACGGCGCAGCGGTCCCTGCACCCCGCGGCAGCGCACTCGCCCGGACCTCCTCGATCACGGTGGCGATCGACGCGCTCGAACGGGGAATCGCGGGACGGAAGAACCGGATTTCCGCGCCGTCCCGGGTACCCGGGTCGGATTCTGTGCGTATGCTCGCACTCCGGGCCCTCCCACTTCGGGGCATCGCATCTCGGGCGACCGAGATGACCCGGTCGATCGAACTACGCACGCACGCAACCGTTCCTGCCAGGGGGCGAGTACAAGGAGAGGGGGCGGCGTGACCGCACGCATTCCACCGGGACGTCTGAAGGAACTCGGTCCCGTCAACTGGGTGCTGTGGCGCATCATCTCCCGCGTCGCCGGCGTCCCGGACGCGCATCTGTTCAGCACGGTGGGCCACACGGGGGGCCTCTTCCGCGCGTGGCTGCGGTACTCCGGCAAGCTGATGCCGGGCGGAAAGATCTCCCGGCACGAGACCGAACTGATCATTCTCCGGGTGGCGCACCTGCGGAAGTGCGGCTACGAGATGGACCACCACGTGCGCCTCGGACGCCGGGCCGGCGTCACCCCGGCGCTGCTCGAACAGGTGCTGGAAGGTCCGGACGCGGAAGGCTGGGACGCGCGCCGCCGCGCCATCCTCACCGCCGTCGACCAACTCGTCACCACCGACAACCTGGATGACGCCACGTGGTCGGCGCTCGGTGCGTACTTCGACGATCGCCGGCTGATCGAGTTCTGTTTTCTGGTGACCCAGTACGACGCCCTGGCCACCACCATCGGGACGCTGAGGATCGAACGCGACTACTCGTAGGCTCCGCATCGCGCAGAGAACGCAAAGAAGAGGAACGGCTGCATGACCTCCGCCACCGAAGACGTCCGTTCCGAGAAAGGTCTGGCGCGGGTCGCCCAGTCACTGGCCGGGTGGACGGAGAAGTGGTTTCCGGACGCCTACGTCTTCGCCCTCGTCGGCGTCTTCGTCGTCGCGGTGGCCGCACTGGCCAACGGTTCGTCTCCTCAGGAAGTGGTGGACGCGTTCGGCGACGGGTTCTGGGATCTGACCGCGTTCACCCTGCAGATGGCGATGGTGGTGCTGACCGGGTACGTCGTCGCGACGTCCCCGCCGGTGGCCCGGCTGATCGACCGTCTGGCGACGGTGCCCGGCACTGCACGCAGCGCAGTCAGTTTCGTCGCGTTCCTGTCCATGTCGGTCTCGTTCCTGAACTGGGGGCTCAGTCTGGTGTTCGGCGGGCTGCTGGCCCGGGCCATCGCGCGCCGAACCGACCTGCGGGTGGACTACCGCGCCCTGGGCGCGGCGGCCTTCATGGGCCTCGGCGCGGTGTGGGCGCTCGGCATGTCGTCCTCCGCCGCCCAACTCCAGGCCACCGCCGCTTCCCTGCCGCCGGCGCTGCTGCAGATCACGGGCGTCCTCGACTTCGGAACCACGATCTTCACCTGGCAGTCGCTGCTGATGTGCGCCGTCATCATCGCGCTGACCGTGGTGATCGCCCACTTCTCGGCGCCGAGGGGCGCCGCCGTCACCACCGCCCAGGACCTGGAGGTGGACCTCGACGACCGGCCGAAGGACGTCCCGCCCCGATCGCGTCCGGGGGAATGGCTCGAGTACAGCCGGATCCTGCCGATACTCGCCGGTCTGATGACGTTGGGATGGCTCATCTCCCAACTGGCGACCAAACCGCTGCTCAGCGTCGTCAGCAGCCTCAACGGCTACCTGCTGGTCTTCCTCATGCTGGGGCTGGTGCTGCACGGGACGCCGCGCAAATTCCTGCAAGCCGTCGCCCTGGCCGTCCCGGCCACGGCAGGCATCCTGGTCCAGTTTCCGCTGTACGCCGCGATGGCCGCGATCCTCACCAAGGCAGAGGGCAGAAACGGCCTCACCATCTCGGAGCACCTGGCCGAGTTCTTCACGAACATCGGCAGCGGCGGAGCGTTCACCGTCGTCATCGCCCTCTACACCGTCGTACTGGGCCTGTTCGTGCCGTCCGGCGGCGGGAAGTGGCTGGTCGAGGCGCCGTACGTCATGCAGTCGGCCACCGACGTCCAGATGAACCTGGGCTGGACGGTCCAGGTGTACAACGTCGCCGAGGCGCTGCCGAACCTGATCAACCCGTTCTTCATGCTGCCGCTGCTCGCGGTGCTGGGGCTCCGGGCGCGCGATCTGGTGGGATTCACGTTCCTGCAGTTCATGTTCCACCTGCCGGTGGTCCTGCTGCTGGTGTGGCTGCTCGGCACCACATTCGACTTCGTCCCCCCGGTGCAGCCCTCGACACCGTGAGAGGTGTTACTAACCCACGCTTTACTTCGAGAAATCTCGGTGAAACACCTCGTACTTAGCGTATACAACCATGTCCACAGGGATGAATACGCCGCCGATCGAGTACTCCTTCGACACGTTGCTCGTCGCGAACCGGGGCGAAATCGCCTGCCGCATCATGCGAACCGCGCACCTCCTCGGTCTGAAGACGGTCGCGGTGTACTCAGACGCCGATTCCGCGGCCGCGCACGTCGAGATGGCCGACGTCGCCGTCCGGCTGGGCCCGGCTCCCGCCCACGAGTCGTACCTGCGGGCCGACGCCGTCGTGAAGGCCGCCTTGGCCACGGGCGCCGGTGCGATTCATCCCGGGTACGGGTTCCTGTCGGAGAACGACGCGTTCGCCGCGGCGGCGGAATCCGCGGGTATCGCGTTCGTCGGTCCCACCCCCGAACAGTTGCGCACCTTCGGCAACAAGCACACCGCACGCGAGGCCGCTCGCGCCGTGGGCGTCCCGCTGGTCGCGGGCAGCGGGCTCCTCGACTCGGCCGACGCCGCCCTGACCGCGGCCTCCGACATCGGCTATCCGGTGATGATCAAGGCGGTCGGCGGAGGTGGCGGCATCGGGATGCAGGCGTGCTTCGACGCCGCGGAACTCCGCGACGCCTACGACCGCGTCCAGCGCCTCGCCCAGGCCAACTTTTCCTCCTCGGGAGTGTTCCTGGAACGGTTCGTGGCCCGCGCCCGGCACATCGAGGTACAGGTGTTCGGCGACGGCCGCGGCCGCACGCTCAGCCTCGGCACCCGCGACTGCTCGCTGCAGCGCCGCAACCAGAAGGTGGTCGAGGAGGCGCCGGCACCCGGACTCTCCGACGAGGTGGTGGAGCAACTCCTGAGCGCGTCCCGTGGTCTCGCGTCCTCGGTGAACTACCGGTCGGCCGGAACCGTCGAGTTCGTCTACGACGTGGACCGCGGTGAGGCCTCGTTCCTCGAGATGAACACCCGACTGCAGGTCGAGCACCCGGTGACCGAGGAGGTCACCGGCGTCGATCTCGTCGAGTGGATGCTGAGGCTCGCCCGCGGCGACGGTTCCATGCTGGACGGGCTGCCCGACTCCGGACCCGAAATCAGGGGAACTGCCGTCGAGGCCCGCATCTACGCCGAGGACCCCGGCCACGACTACCGCCCCAGCGCCGGACGCCTCACGGGTGTGGAGTTCCCGGCTCACACGCGGGTGGAGACGTGGGTCGACACAGGCACCGAGGTGAGCGCCTATTACGACCCGATGCTGGCGAAGGTGATCACCCGCGGGCACCGGCGCACGGCAGCGTTCGCCGCCCTCGCAGAGGCGCTCGCCGACACCCACATCTACGGGATCCAGACCAACCTGCCCCAGCTCCGGCGGATCTGCGTCGCCGACACCGTCCTGGACGCCGAGCACACCACGCAGTCGCTGGCCGATCTGCGGCCCACCGGCCGTCGCGTCGACGTTCTCCGCGCGGGAACGATGACCACCGTGCAGGACCACCCCGGCCGAATCGGGTTGTGGGAGGTCGGAATTCCCCCGTCCGGGCCGATGGACGACCTGTCGTTCCAGCTGGTCAACACGGCGGTCGGCAATCCGCCCGGCGCACCGGGGCTCGAATGCACCCTGCAGGGGCCGCGGCTCGTGTTCTCGGACGCCACCGTGATCTGCGTGGGCGGCGCCGACGCCCCGGTCACCCTCGACGACGTGCCGATCCCCCTGTGGCACCCGGTGGAAGTGCCTGCCGGGTCCGTACTCGACGTCGGCACTCCGCCGGACACCGGCCTGCGCACGTACGTCGCGTTCCGGGGCGGGATCGACGCCCCGCTGTATCACGGCAGCGCAGCCACATTCACGCTCGGCGGGTTCGGCGGCATCACGGGCAAGGCCGTCGCCACGGGCGACGTGCTGGGCCTGTTCGACGACTCGCTGTTCGATAACACGACGGGTCTCGGCGCGCCGCATCCCGTCCCGGAAGACTCGATCCCGGAGTTCACGCACGTGTGGCATCTGGCCGTCACCGAGGGACCGCAGCCCGCGCCCGCCTATTTCACCGATTCCGACATGGCGCAGTTCTACGACACCACCTGGAAGGTCCAGACCCACGCGAACCGGACCGGACTCCGACTCGACGGCCCCAAACCGGCGTGGTCGAGGACCGACGGCGGCGACGCCGGACTGCACCCGTCGAACCTGCACGACAACCCGTACAGCGTCGGAGCCCTCAACGTCTCCGGCGACACTCCGATTCTGCTCGGCCCCGACGGCCCCAGCCTCGGCGGTTTCGCGTGCCCCCTCACCGTGGCCAAGGCCCACCGGTGGAAGCTCGGGCAGATCCGGCCCGGCGACGGCGTGCGGTTCGTCGCCATCTCCGACCACGGTGCACACGCGCTGCGGGCATCGGATACGGGTCGCAGACTGGATGTTCCGCCCGCGGCGACCCGGTCGGCGCACAGCGACGGCGGAGTGCTGCACCGCATCGCGCCGATCCTGGACCGACCGGAGGTCGCGTACCTGCGCGCCGGCGACGACAACATCCTCGTCGAATACGGGGACCAAGAACTCGACCTCGGGCTCCGCATGCGCGTCCACGCACTGTCGGAGGCGCTCGTCCGGCGCCGCGTCCCGGGCATCGTCGACGTCACCCCGGGCGTCCGTTCGCTGCACCTGCACTTCGACGCCGACCGCCTCCCGGCCGGAAGGCTGCTGGACATCCTCCAGGACATCGAGGAACTGCTGCCTGCCACGCACGATCTGGTGGTTCCGAGTCGCACGGTCCGGTTGCCGTTGTCGTTCGACGACCCGTCCATCGCCGAGGCCATCGACCGCTACCGCAGCGGGGTTCGCGACGAGGCGCCGTGGCTGCCGTCGAACACCGAATTCATCCGGCGGATCAACGGATTGGACAGCATCGACGACGTCCGGGACGCCGTGTTCGACGCCGAATACCTGGTCCTGGGACTCGGCGACGTCTACCTCGGCGCGCCACTGGCCGTGCCCCTCGACCCGCGGCACCGCCTGGTCACCACCAAGTACAACCCCGCCCGCACGTGGACCCCATCCGACGCCGTCGGGATCGGCGGCAAGTACCTGTGCGTCTACGGGATGGAGTCGCCGGGCGGCTACCAGTTGATCGGGCGCACCGTCCCGATCTGGTCGGGGTACCGGCAGCACCGCCCGTTCGACGAGGGCAAACCCTGGATGTTCCGGTTCTTCGACCGCATCGTGTGGGAACCCGTCACCCCGGAGCAGTTGCTCGAGTACCGCGCGCAGGCGGTGGCCGGGCGGTTCGACGCGGAGATCTCCGAGAGCACGTTCGCGTTCGCCGACCATCTGAAGTTCCTGCAGGACAACGCCGAATCCATCGCCGCGTTCGACGCCCGACAGTCCGCGGCGTTCGACACCGAGAAGGCGGCGTGGCGTGCGTCGGGCGAATTCGACCGTGCCGAACCGGCCCCCGCACCCGAGTCGTCCGCGCGCGGCGACCTCCCGCCGGGCGCCGTCGTCGTCGAGGCGCCGATGGTCGGAAGCGTGTGGCGTGTCGAGGTCGAGGCCGGGCAACGCGTCGACGCGGGCCAGAACGCCGTGGTGCTCGAGGCGATGAAACTCGAGATGCCGGTCGCGTTCACGTCTCCGGGCACCGTCCTCGAAGTCCTCGTGTCACCGGGCGCGATCGTCGAACCGGGCACCCCTCTCGTCGTGATTGGAGCAGAAAACTGATGACTGTCGATGCCGTGAACCGCGGACACACCGCCCTGTCCCCCACCGCCCGGGTCGAGGACGTCTTCCGGCGAATCGCCGAGGTGGACCGCCCGGAGGTGTGGATCACCCTCCGGCCCGCCGAGGACGTCCACGCCGATGCCGTCGCCGTGCAGGCACGCCTCGATGCAGGCGAGCACCTGCCCCTGGCCGGGAAGGTCGTGGCGGTCAAGGACAACATCGACGTCGCCGGGCTTCCGACGTCGGCCGCGTGCCCCGAGTTCGCCTATCTCCCCGACGTCACCGCGACTTCCGTGCGCCGCCTGGTCGACCAGGGCGCCGTCGTACTGGGGAAGACGAACCTCGACCAGTTCGCGACCGGACTGGTCGGGACACGCAGTCCGTACGGCGCCGTCCGGTGCTCGTGGGACCCCGAACGTGTGTCGGGCGGATCCAGTTCTGGTTCCGCCGTCGCCGTCGCCCTCGGCATCGCCGACATCGGAATCGGCACCGACACAGCGGGATCCGGCCGGGTGCCGGCGGCGTTCAACGGTCTCGTCGGGATCAAGGCGACGCTCGGCGTCATCCCCGCCGACGGCGTCGTTCCCGCATGCGTCGACTACGACTGCGTCACCGTCTTCGCCACCGATCTCGACACGGCCGTGACCGCCGCCCGCATCATGTCGGGGCCCGCGACCGCGGACCCGCGCAGCCGCGCATGGCCCTCCGACGTCCGGCTCGCCGCGCCCGCGCACGCACGCGTCGCGATTCCCACGGAAGCGAACTTCGCCCTGCTGACGCCGGAGTACCGCGCGGCGTTCACCGACACGGTCGCGTCGCTGACGGACCGCGGGTTCGCCGTCGAGTCGGTCGACATCTCCCCACTCCTTGACGCCGCCCGGTTGCTGTACGACGGCGCCGTCGTCGCCGAGCGGTACACCGCCGTCGGGCAATTCCTCGACACGGCGCCTGCGGGTGCCGATCCGGTGGTCACCGCCATCGTCGAGTCGGCGCGCAAGCCCGCGGGCCACGAGTTCGCCGCCGACCTCGACACTCTCACCCGCGTCAAGGCACAGACGCGGGATCTGCTGGCCGGTTTCGACGGACTCCTGCTGCCCACCACCACCGAACACCCGACCATCGCTGCCGTGCAAGCGGATCCGATCGGCATCAACCGGCGGATGGGCACGTACACGAACTTCTGCAACCTGCTCGACATGGCGGCGGTCGCCGTCCCGGGCGCGCCGACCGCCGCCGGCGACCCGTTCGGAGTCATGTTCGTGGTGCCGGCGTTCGCCGATCAGGTGGCCGTCGACCTCGCCGCCCGGCTCCTCAGCGCGCCCGCGCCCACCCTCGTCGAGGAGGGGGTGGAACTGGCCGTGTTCGGCGCGCACCTACGCGGGCAGCCGCTGCACTTCCAGCTCGAGGACATCGGGGCACGCTTCGTCGGCCTCGTCACCACCACGGACGCGTACCGGCTCACCGCGCTCGACACCACCCCACCAAAGCCGGGCCTCGTCCGCCGCGGTCCCGGCGCGGGCTCCCCGATTTCCGGGGAACTGTTCCGGGTGTCCGCGGCGGGGCTGGGCAGCTTCCTCGCGGCGCTGCCCGCCCCGATGGCCCTGACGAGCGTCGAATTGTCCGACGGCCGCGCCGTGGTGGGCTTCAGCTGCACCCACGACGCGGTCGACGGGGCCACGGACATCACCGAGTTCGGGAGCTGGGTCGCCTATGCCGCTTCGCGCCCGTGAGTACTTATTAACGTCCGGCGGTTAAGAAGTACTCACGGCGAGGACGGTGGCGGCAGGGGTCGAGTTGCGGCCGATCAGCCTCTGCAGGTCGCCGCTCTCGGTGTCCAGAGCGCCGACGGCGACGCCCGCATCGGAATCGGCGAGCATGCTCGCGATCGGTGCGGGCAGGCCGGCACCCTGGAGCGCCGCGGCGTACTCGTCCTGCGGAAGGTCCTTGTACGATACCGGCTTTCCGATGACGGAGGAAATGACGTCCGCGAGTTCGCCGTACGTCAGGCGCTCGTCGCCACCGAGTTCGTAGACCTTGCCCGCCTGTCCGTCGGCGAGCAGGACGGCGGCGGCGGCCTCGGCGTAGTCCTTGCGGGCGGCAGCCGCGACGACACCGGTCCCGGCGCTGCCGTACAGCGCACCGGTCTCGCCCGCCGCGGGAATGCTGCCGAGGTAGTTCTCCCAGTACCAGCCGTTGCGGAGTAGCGCGAAGTCGATCCCGGACTGCGCCAGCCGATCCTCGGTGGCGCGGTGTTCCACGGCCAGCCCGATCGTGCTGTTCTGCGCGTCGAGGACGCTGGTGTAGGCGACAAAGCCGACCCCGGCCGCCTTCGCGGCGTCGATCACGTTGGCGTGCTGGGCAACCCGCTGTCCGACCTCGCTGCCGGAGACGAGCAGCAGCTTGTCGACGTCGGCGAATGCGGTCTCGAGCGCGGCGCGATCGTTATAGTCGGCCTGCCGGACCTCGACTCCCCTGTCCGCGAGGTCTGCGGCCTTGGCTGGGGTGCGGACGACGGCGACGATGTCGGCGGCGGGCGTTCCCTTGTCGAGCAGTGCCTCGACGACGAGCCTGCCGAGGTGTCCGGTTGCTCCTGTGACGGCGATGGTCATGACGAACTCCTAGCGCGTAGTGGTGCGAGTTGACTGTTCAAGCTCACTTTCCATCATGCACTAATTTTTCGTAAGTGCAAATGTTTGAGTAAGTACTTCCCCTTCGTGGGATACACTGGACGCATGTCCGAGCCCGCGCACCCAGCACAGGAAAGTGAAGACCGCACCCTCGAAGCGGACGTCTTCGCACGCAACTGCGCGTCGCGCGAGACCCTGCAGACCATCACCGGCCGCTGGGGTGTGCTCGCGCTCGCGGCACTGACGGAAGGCAACTATCGATTCAGCGCACTCCGCCGACGCGTCGACGGCGTCAGCGAACGCATGCTGTCGCAGACACTGCAGGCACTCGAACGGGACGGCCTCGTCGTCCGCGACGTGCTCGAGGCCATCCCGCCGAAGGTCGAATACAGCCTCACGCCGCTCGGCGCCGAGGTCGGTTCACGCCTGATCGAACTGATCGAACTGGTCGAGGCGCGCGTACCCGACGTTCTGGCAGCGCAGGAAAAGTACGACGCCGGTCGCGGCGTCAGCTGAGGTCGTCGAGATCGGACTCTTCGTCGACGATGTGGACCGCGGCCTCCTCGGCCGATGCCGCTCCCCCGTCGATTCCGATGTCGAAGGCTACGAGATCCTTCTCCTCGTCCTCCCCCACACCCTCGTCCTCGGCGAGAAGCCTGCCCGAACGCTGCCTTCCGACCTCGTTGTCGTCGAGGATCTCCGGATTCTCGTCCTCCTCGAACGCCGGATCCGGTTCCTCCTCGGCGAGCCGCTGATCGAGGGTCTCCCCTTCGCGCTGCTCGGCGGCCGTCGTTCCGAACGCGTCGAGCCCGAGCGGCTTCTCCGGAGGCGAATACCCCTCGTCGAGAACGTCGTCCACACCTCGGTCGACCAACGTGTCCTCCGGCTGCAGCTGGTCCTCTTCGTCCAGGCTGTACTCGCCGTCGGATCCTTCTGGCGTGCTGTCCGGCATGGTCATCTTCCCCACGATGCCATCGCGGCGGGCAGTTCGCCATCGGATCGCGAAACCGATCCGGCCCGAAACGACGAGGGCCCGCACAGAGACTGTGCGGGCCCTCGTCGGTGTTCGGGTCAGAAGTTGATCATGTGCCCGGCGAGGCCGTGGATGGCCTCCTGCAGGGCTTCGCTGAGCGTCGGGTGGGTGTGCACGTTGCGGGCCAGCTCGTTGACCGTGAGGTCCCACTTCTGCGCGAGGGTCAGCTCGGGCAGCAGCTCGGAGACGTCGGGGCCGATGAGGTGGCCACCGATCAGCTCGCCGTACTTGGTGTCGGCGATCAGCTTGACGAAGCCGGTGGCATCGCCGAGGCCGTGGGCCTTGCCGTTGGCGGCGAACGGGAACGTCGCGACCTTGACGTCGTAGCCCTCGTCTTTGGCCTGCTGCTCGGTCAGACCGAAGCTGGCGACCTGCGGCTGGCAGAACGTGGCACGCGGCATCATCCGGTAGTCGTCGATCGGTAGCGTCTCGGCGCCGGCGATCGTCTCGGCGGCGACCACGGCCTGCGCCTCGGCGACGTGCGCGAGCTGCAGCTTCATCGTGACGTCACCGATGGCGTAGATGTGCGGCACCGACGTCTGCATGGTGTCGGTGATGCCGATGGCGCCGCGGTCGGTGAGCTGCACACCGGTCGTCTCGAGACCGAAGCCCTCGACGCGGGGGGCGAACCCGACGGACTGCATCACCTTGTCGACGACGACCGTCTCGGTCTCACCGGACTTGTTGTTCTTGATCGAGACGGTGACCTTGGAGCCGTCGTCGTCGATGCTCTGCACGGCGGCGCCGGTGATCACCTTGACGCCGAGCTTCTTGTACTGCTTCTCGATCTCCTTGGAGACGTCGGCGTCCTCGTTGGGCAGCGCACGGTCGAGGAACTCGACGATGGTGACGTCGACTCCGTAGTTCTTCAGCACGTACCCGAACTCCATGCCGATCGCGCCGGCACCGACGATGAGGATCGATCCGGGCAGCTCCCGGGTCATGATCTGCTCTTCGTAGGTGACGACGTTGTTGCTCAGCTCGGTGCCGGGCAGCAGCTTGGTGGTGCTGCCGGTGGCGATGATCGCGTTGTCGAACGTGATCGTCTCGGTGCCGCCCTTGGTGAGCGCGACCTCGATGGTGTTGGCGTCGGTGAAGGTGCCCTTGCCGTCGTACTCGGGGATCTTGTTCTTCTTCATCAGGAAGTGGATGCCCTTGACGCGGCCCTCGGCAACCTTGCGGCTGCGGTCGAACGCGGCGCCGAAGTCGAAGGACGCCTCACCCGAGATACCGAACAGCTTGGCCTCTTTCGTGAAGAGATGCGCAAGTTCGGCATTGCGGAGAAGAGCCTTCGAGGGGATGCAGCCCACGTTCAGGCACACACCGCCCCAGTACTTCTGCTCGATGATGGCAGTGCTCAGTCCGAGTTGTGCCGCGCGGATAGCAGCGACGTACCCACCGGGACCGGCTCCGAGGACAACGACGTCATAGTGTGAGGTCACGGTTGTTCAGGGTAGTCCCGTCCCGATTCGCTGTCTCCACGCGGTCGCGTTACCCGCGGGTAGCCTCATGCGTCACACCTTTGCCGCCGCGACCAGGCACGACACCGCCTGCAAGAATGGCGCCATGACGGATCCCTTCCTCTGGCTCGAAGATGTCACCGCGGAACGGTCACTCGACTGGGTGCGGGAGCGCAACGCCCGCACGCTCGCCGAGTACACCGAGAACGCCGGGTTCTCCGCGCTGGAGAGCCGGATCCTGGACGTGCTCGACACGGACGACCGGATCCCCTACGCGGGCATGCGCGGCGAGTACCTGTACAACTTCTGGCGCGACGGCGAACACAAGCGCGGCATCTGGCGGCGCACCACCCTCGAGCAGTACCGCACCGACAACCCCGAGTGGGACGTCCTGCTCGACGTCGACGCACTCGCCGAACGGGAGGGCGAGAACTGGGTGTGGGCAGGCGCGAGCGTGCTGCGACCCGAGCAGTCACGTGCCCTGCTGTCGTTCTCGCGCGGCGGCGCCGACGCGTCCGTGGTGCGAGAATTCGACCTCGAGACGCGCGAATTCGTCGGCGGCGACCACGCGTTCGACGTCCCCGAGGCGAAGACCAGCATCAGCTGGATCGACAAGGACACCGTGTACGTCGGGACCGACTTCGGCGAGGGCTCGATGACCGACTCCGGCTACCCGCGAATCGCGAAGCGCTGGCATCGCGGCACACCGTTCACCGAGGCGGTCACCGTCTTCGAGGGCGAGACCACCGATGTGTCCGTCGGCGCGTCGTACGACGACACCCCCGGGTACGAGCGGCACTTCGTCGGCCGGTCGATGGACTTCTACAACTCCGAACGCTACGAACTGCTCCCCGACGGGTCGAAGGTCCGGATCGACACCCCCGACGACGCGGGCTCGTCCGTGTACCGCGAGTGGTTGACCATCCGTCCGCGCACCGACTGGGTAGTGGACGGCACCGTTTACCCGGCCGGGTCGCTGCTCGCCGCGAACTACGCCGACTTCCTCGCCGGGTCCCGTGAGCTGACGCCGCTGTTCACCCCGGACGAGCACACGTCCCTCGAACAGGGAACGTGGACCCGGAACCACCTCCTCCTCGTGCGGCTGTCGGACGTGCAGACCAAACTGTCGGTGCTCACGCCCAACGACACCGGGTGGGAGGAGAAGCCGCTCGACGGTGTCCCGGAACTCACCGCGAGCGGGATCATCAGCACCGACCCGCGCACCAGCGACGACTTCTTCGTCAACTCCAGCGGATTCACCACACCGGCGACGCTGCTGTACGGCTCGGTCGGGGGCGCGCTCGAACCCGTCAAGCAGGCACCCTCGTTCTTCGACGCGGACGGCATGTCGGTGTCGCAGCACTTCGCGGTGTCCGACGACGGAACCGAGATCCCCTACTTCGTGGTGCGCCGCGACGACGTGACCGGCCCCTGCCCCACCATGCTGTACGGGTACGGCGGCTTCGAGAACTCGATGGTCCCCGGGTACAGCGGGTCGGTCGGGTTCGCGTGGCTCGAACGCGGCGGCGCGTACGTGGTCGCGAACATCCGCGGCGGCGGCGAGTACGGCCCCTCGTGGCACACCCAGGCGGTGCGGGAGGGTCGGCACAAGGCGTTCGAGGACTTCGCCGCCGTCGCCCGCGACCTCGTGGCCCGGGGCATCACCACGTCGAAGCAACTCGGGATCCAGGGCGGCAGCAACGGCGGACTGCTCATGGGCGTCATGCTCACCCGCTACCCGGAACTGTTCGGCGCGATCGTGTGCCAGGTTCCGCTCCTCGACATGAAGCGGTATCACCTGCTGCTCGCCGGGGCGTCGTGGATGGCCGAGTACGGCGATCCGGACAACCCGGACGACTGGAAGTTCATCGGCGAGTACTCGCCGTATCAGAACACCGATCCGGCGGCGGACTACCCGCCGATCCTGGTCACCACCTCCACCCGCGACGATCGCGTCCATCCCGGCCACGCCCGCAAGATGACGGCGCTGCTGGAAGAGCAGGGCCACGAGGTCTGGTATTACGAGAACATCGAGGGCGGGCACGGCGGGGCCGCCGACAACGCGCAGGCGGCATTCAAATCGGCGCTCACGTTCACGTTCCTGTGGGAGCAGCTCACCCGTTGACCCCACCTGTGAGTACTTCTTAACCGCCGGCGGTTAATAAGTACTCACAGGTCAGGTGTGGTCGTGGATCCAGTCGACGATCCGGTCGACGGTGCTCGCGGGCTCGCGGATCCACCCGTTGTGGCCGAGCGGTTGCGGCTGGTGCCACAGTGTGACGTCGGCGTTCGGGAGTTTCGCGAGGAGGTTCTTCGCCGCCGATTCAGGAGCCAGATCGTCCCCTTCGACGGTCACGGACAGCACCGGCAGTTTCAGCCGGCCGATGCGTTCCTCGTAGTCGATGTCGGCGCCGTCGGGTTCGATCCTGCCGGTGCGGGCGAATCGCGACCAGTCGGTGATCAGCACCTTCGACTGCCGTCCGAACCCGCCGATGTCCAGTTTGTCGCCGGGCCAGAACCCGGCCAGGTTGGCGGTCATCGACATCGCCGCGGCGCCGACGAGCATCCGCGGGGCGTGGATCCCGGGGAACCCCCGGTGATACGGCGACCCGGACGCGACGAGCACGATCCCGCCGAGCCTGCCCCGGATCCGTGCCCCGTACATCACGCCGAGCTGACCGCCCATGCTGTGCCCGAGCAGGAAGGGCGTCGCGGCCGGAAAACGTTCCCGCACCACCTCGAAGATCGCGGGAAAGTCGAGGGCCACCAGTTCGTGGTAACCGTACGTGCTGTCACTGCTCGGGCGGGGGCGGCTGTCGCCCTGGCCGCGGAGTTCGCCGATCGCCGCGTTGAATCCCCGGGACACGAGTTCCTCGGCGAAGGGTTCGTAGTAGCCGGCGGGAATTCCCAGGCCGGGAAACACCACGACCACGGGGGCGTCGTCCGGGCCGGGAAACAGGCGAACCGGAGTGGTGGTTCCGTCGGGCATCTGGATCGGTACTGTCTCCACTTCGTCAGACTAGACGGCTCGACCCCCGCAGATCCGGGATCTGCGGGGGTCGATTCTGTTCCGAGACCGGACGCTACAGGCCGATCGACGCGGCGAGCATCGGCCACGACTTGTGCAGGTCTTCCTGCCAGTAGGTCCAGGAGTGGGTGCCGGTGGGCCGGAAGTCGAACGTCGCGGGAATCTGCAGTTCGTTCAGCCTGTCCGCCAGCGCGTGGGTGCACTGGTTGGTGGCGGCCTCGATGACGCCGCCGACGAGAATCTGGTTGGCGAGCGTTCCGACGTCGCCGTTGATTCCCGGTGCGTTCAGCTGATCGCCGGCCCCGGGCAGCCCGGATCCGTTGCTGACGTAGATGTCGAGTCCGCGCAGCTTCTCCGCGTTGATGTACGGGTCGTTGGCGGCCCAGCCGGGACCGTTTTCAGGACCCCACATGTTGGAGGTGTCACCGCCGCCACGACCCTCGACGACCATCTGTACGTACGCGCGGCCGGGGTCGGTGCTGGTCATCGCGCACCCGCTGTAGGCGCCGACGCTCTGGTACAGGTCTGGCGCCGACTGCGCCAGGCTCAGCACGGAGCTACCAGCCATCGAGATGCCGGCGATCGAGTTGACGCCGTTGGTGTCGAGCGCGGAGTCGACGATCGGCGGAAGTTCCTGCGTGAGGAACGTCGTCCACTTGTTGTTGCCCAGTTCGGGGTCGGTCTGCTCCCAGTCGGTGTAGTAACTGAATGCGCCCTCCATGGGCGTGACGACGTTGACGTTCTTGTCGGCGAAGAAGTCGACGACGTCGGTCCGGGCCTGCCACGTCGCGGAGTCCTCGCCGCCGCCCGCACCGTTGAGCAGGTACAGCGTCGGCCTCGGGGCGCTCGTGTCCGCGGGAGTGATCACCCGCAGCGGAATCTCCCGGTCCATGGAGGCCGAGTACACGTGAATGGTCGACTGCCGGTCGTCGATCGGGTCGGTGCTCACCAGGTGGGAGCCGCCGGCCGCGACAGTGGCGTCTTCGGCGGGATCGGCGGAAGCGGACGCCTGGACCCCGAGGCACGGAATGGCCGTCGTCAGAGCGACCGCGAGCGCCAGCCGAACCCCATACCTACCCGCTGCAGTGCGGTTGACCATCCTTCACCTTCCGTCTGGGCGCTGCTCGCACTTCCTCCGAGCACCGAACTGGGGCCCACAGTGTCGCATGCGGGCCCCAGTGTCCGTGAAGTTCGGGGGCTCCTCAGGAGCTACCGAGGGCTAGGACTTTCAGGACGAATTCCAAGAGGGTCTCGAGATTCATATCCAGTCACTCCTGATCTATGTGTGGCGGTTTCGAGCTGCGCCGTCGGACGCATTTCATTTGTACCGGACGCGACGTATCAACCAAAGAGAATATTTGTAACATTTCAAACTGTTACCCGGGTGTAGATTGCTTGATTGCCCGGCTAATCCCCAATTGCCTGCAGAACGGGCCTCATAACCAGGGAAGATGCGCAATTTCGACCTCCCGAGCCTTGCTCCCGTAACCGAATAGCGACAGAACACACTTTGCTTCGCCATTTCCGGACCTTTTCTTGTCCTCGCCCTCGAATTTCCCGCCGAAGAAACGATGAGTTGGCGAATTTCGCACATCTCTTCTTTGGCCGTGCTACACGAATCCCATTTGTCCAGAAATAGAAATACTGCAAACAAAATTTTTAAGTGTTACACCAATTCGAACCGAAGTGTGGGATATCGAGTTCTTCGGCGCGTCGCCGCTGCTCAGGGTGAAAGACCAGGGTGGAGATCGGGGTACATCCCGATGTGCCGGCCGGTTTCGGCGAACAGGATGGAAACATGACATTCGACAGCAACACCCCCCGCCAGTTCGCCCGTTCCGACAGCCAGAAGATGCTCGCAGGCGTCTGCGGCGGCGTCGCCGAATACTTCTCGGTGGACGTCAACCTCGTCCGGTTGCTCACCGTGGTGGCCACCCTGGTCACCGGCGGCACCGCGGCCCTCGTCTACCTCGCCGCCTGGATGCTGATGCCTGCCGGACACTGAGACGACGAAAAGAGCCCGGGACACCAGTTGGTGTCCCGGGCTCTTTCGGAGCACTTCGTGCCCGTGAGTGGGAAACGAGTCCGGGGACTCCTCAGCCACGCACGGGAGGCGTAGCCGCCTTTAGAAGTCCATACCGCCCATGCCGCCGGTCGGGTCGCCCACGGGCGCTCCGGCCTTCTCCGGCTTGTCGGCGACGACGGCCTCGGTGGTCAGGAACAGAGCCGCGATGGACGCTGCGTTCTGCAGCGCGGAGCGGGTGACCTTGACCGGGTCGTTGATGCCGGCTTCGAGCAGGTCGCCGTACTCGTTGTTCGCGGCGTTGAGGCCGTGACCTGCGGGCAGGTTGCGAACCTTCTCGGCAACGACGCCGGGCTCGAGGCCCGCGTTGAAGGCGATCTGCTTCAGCGGTGCTTCGAGGGCGACGCGAACGATGTTCGCACCGGTGGCCTCGTCACCTTCGAGCTTCAGGTCGTCCAGTGCGGGAGCCGACTGCAGCAGAGCCACGCCACCACCGGCGACGATGCCCTCTTCGACGGCAGCCTTGGCGTTGCGCACGGCATCTTCGATGCGGTGCTTGCGCTCCTTGAGCTCCACCTCGGTGGCAGCGCCGGCCTTGATGACTGCAACGCCACCGGCCAGCTTGGCCAGGCGCTCCTGCAGCTTCTCGCGGTCGTAGTCGGAGTCGCTGTTCTCGATCTCGGCGCGGATCTGGGACACGCGACCGGCGATGGCCTCGGGGTCTCCCGCGCCTTCGACGATGGTCGTCTCGTCCTTGGTGATGACGACCTTGCGTGCCTGGCCGAGCAGCTCGAGTCCGGCGGTCTCCAGGGAGAGGCCGACCTCTTCGCTGATGACCTCGCCACCGGTGAGGATGGCAATGTCGGCGAGCTGAGCCTTGCGACGGTCACCGAAGCCGGGAGCCTTGACGGCCACGGACTTGAAGGTGCCACGGATCTTGTTGACCACCAGGGTGGACAGGGCTTCGCCCTCGACGTCCTCGGCGATGATGACCAACGGCTTGCCGGACTGGATGACCTTCTCCAGCAGCGGCAGCAGGTCCTTGACCGTGGAGATCTTGGAGCTCACGAGCAGGATGTACGCGTCCTCGAGGACGGCTTCCTGACGCTCCGGGTCGGTGGCGAAGTACGCCGAGATGTAGCCCTTGTCGAAGCGCATGCCCTCGGTGAGCTCGAGCTGCAGGCCGAAGGTGTTGGACTCCTCGACCGTGATGACGCCTTCCTTGCCGACCTTGTCCATGGCCTCGGCGATGAGCTCGCCGATGGACGGGTCGCCTGCGGAGATACCAGCGGTAGCAGCGATCTGCTCCTTGGTGTCGATCTCCTTGGCGGTCTCGAGCAGACGCACGGTGACGGCCTCGACGGCCTTCTCGATGCCGCGCTTCAGACCCAGCGGGTTGGCGCCGGCAGCGACGTTGCGGAGGCCCTCACGGACGAGAGCCTGGGCGAGAACGGTAGCGGTGGTGGTTCCGTCGCCGGCGACGTCGTCAGTCTTCTTGGCGACCTCCTTGACCAGCTCGGCACCGATCTTCTCGTAGGGGTCCTCGAGCTCGATCTCCTTGGCGATGGACACGCCATCGTTGGTGATCGTGGGGGCGCCCCACTTCTTCTCGAGCACGACGTTGCGACCCTTGGGGCCCAACGTCACCTTGACTGCGTCGGCGAGGGCGTTGAGTCCCCGCTCGAGGCCGCGACGGGCCTCTTCGTCGAACGCGATGATCTTGGCCATTGCGAAGTGATCCTCCGGATTGGGGGTGACACACAAGGCGACCGCTAGTCGGGTCGCCTCATTTACGCCTTCGGCCGAGTTCGGTGCCCGCGACGGACGACCAGGGGTGTCTGTGGTTCCCGGTCTCACCGTCCCGACCTGGCACTCACCCGTGGCGAGTGCCAAGTGCATTTTTAGCACTCGAACAGGGTGAGTGCAAGGTCGGGGCGGAAGCGCTGTGCGGGGCGATCAGCGCATCGCGCAGACCTGACCGGTGTTCAGGTTGAAGGCGAGGGACAGCGCGCCGACGCAGTCGACGCCGTTCGCGTCGGCCGTCGCACCCGAACCCCAGCCCGCGATCGCGACGGTGGTGGTGCCGTCGGCCGCGCCCGAACGGGCGATGCCGCCGCCGAGCGAGACGGCGTACGCCTGACCCGAGCCCGTCGACGCACCGAGCGACGTTCCGTATCCGTTGGCGTACGTGGTGGCGCCGCTGTGCCCGTTGGCCACGCTCACCGCGGTGCCGCTGTCCGCGGCCATCGCGTGGGCGGTGCCGGCCTCGGTCGCCTTGGCGCCGCAGCTCGCGGTGTCCGACACCTGGACGTCGTTGGCCGACGGCGGGGAGACGCAGTTGACGGGGGCGGCACCGGCGACGCCTGCGCCGGCCACCGAGATTCCCGCCGCGACGCCCAGACCCACGGCCATCGCCGCTCCCACACGTGCCAGCCGTCGGCCGAACAGAGTCGAGATACGAGTACGCGATGCCGAGGCGGTCGAGGTGACGGGGGTGGAGACAGCGAGCATGGAAGCTCCTTCTGGGAACGTCGAATTGGAGGATTCGCCGCGAGAGTACCCGCTCCGGGCCGGTTAGTCCCGGACCCCGCTCAGGCGAGTTCGTCGAGGAGCTTCGGCAGCTGCGCGACCGAGTCGACGACGTGGTCCGGTCGCTGCGCGACGAGGTCCAGAATCGACTGGCGGAACTTGCCCGTCCGTACCAGGACCCCGGTGAGTCCCACCCGCTGCGCGGCCAGGACGTCACCCGTCAGGTCGTCGCCGACCATCATCGTCACGTCCGGTCCCGTACCCATCAGATCGGTGGCGGTGAGGAACGCGGCGAGCGACGGCTTGCCGACCGACACGACGTTGGTCCCCGCGACCTCCTCCATCCCGGGGAGGTAGGTGCCCGTGTCGATGCGCAGCCCGTCGTGGGTGGCCCACGTGGTGCCCCGGTGCATCGCGACGACGGGGACGCCGTCGAGCATCAACTCGACCACGCGGCTGAGTGCGCCGTGGGTGAATTCGGGCCCGGCGCCGCCGAGGATCACCACCTCCGGGTTCTCGTCGTCCAGTTCGATCCCGGACAGATCGGCGGTGATGTCGCCGCTGTTGAGGACCCAGGCCCGCGACCCGGGATATGTCGACCGGACGTACTCGGCGGTGAGCCGCGCCGCGGTGACGATCTCGTCGGAGTCGGCTTCGATGCCTGCCGACCGGAGGGCGTCGGCGATCTCGTCGCACGTCCTCGACGTCGTGTTGGTGAGGTATGCGCACGCGAGTCCGCGCTCGCGCACCTCCCGCACCGCGGCGGCGGCACCGTCGATCGGATGCCACGAAGTAACCAGCACACCGTCGATATCGAGCAGGACACCCTCGACCCCAGCCATGACAGGAGCCTATCCCGGCATCACTGCCGAGTCCGGCAGACGAGGACGGGGCAGGGAGCGTGATGCACGAGATTCTGGCTGACGGATCCGAGCAGGGCACCCATCACCTTGCCCCGGCCGTGGCTTCCGACGACCAGCAGTTGCGCGGTCGCCGCGTGCCGCAGCAGGACGTCGGCGGACGCCCCCTGCGTCGAAACCTCGGTCACCGGCACGTCGGGATACTCGTCGCGGGCGCCGGCGAGGCATTCGGACACGACGGCCTTCTCCCCTTCTTCGTAGGCGGCCCAGTCGACGTACTTCGACGCGTGCGCGAGCCCGTGCTGCTTCTCTCCGCTCCACGCGTGCACCGCGTCCAGACCGACCCCGAACGCGGACGCGAGTGCGAACGCCTCCTCGACGGCGTTCTCGCTGACCTGGCTGCCGTCGACGCCGACG
This sequence comes from Rhodococcus sp. T7, assembly GCF_009872365.1. Lineage (NCBI taxonomy): Bacteria > Bacillati > Actinomycetota > Actinomycetes > Mycobacteriales > Nocardiaceae > Rhodococcus > Rhodococcus sp. T7. The sequence goes on along the minus strand of NZ_WXYH01000110.1, from coordinate 49,914 downwards.
ACGATCGGGCGGGCGTCCGGTGAGGCCGGCGCAGGCGCTCCCCGGACCACCGCGACCGGGCTGTGCGCGTGGTTGACCGTCCGCAGGACCGTGGATCCGAGGAGGTAGTCGGTGACCGCACCCGCACCCTGCGCGCCGACCGCGACGATCCGCGCCGCCCGCGACAGCTCGATCAGGTGGGACGCCGCGGTCCCGGATCGGACGTCGCGCTCGACGGCGAGGCCGGGCTGATCCTGCAGGGCGGCGGCGGTGGCGGCGTCGAGCATCGTGTTGCCGTCCTCGCGCAGTTCCTGGATGAACTGGGCGTCGATCATCATCGCGGTGCCGTTGTAGAACGTGGCCTCGTCCGGGTACGTGTGGGCGAGCAGGAGCGGGGCGCCGAGCCGGGCCGCCGCGCCCGCGGCCCAGCGCGCCGCGTCGAGCGCGGCCCGGGAACCGTCGATACCGACGACGACGGGTGACCCTGCTTGTTCGCTCATATCTCTCTCCCTCTACGGCTCGAGAACTGCTGCACCGCTGAACTTTCCGACCGCCAGGTCCTTCAGGGCCCGGTCGGCGTGGTCGAGTGGGTACGGGTGGGTGTCGATGCTCAGCCGGTGTTCCGCTGCGATGCGCAGGAATTCGACGGAATCCGAACGGGTGTTGGCGGTGACGCTGCGGATCTGCCGTTCCCGGAACAGGTGCCGCTGGTATTCGAGCGCGGGGATGTCGGTGAGGTGGATTCCGGCGACGGCGAGGGTGCCGCCGTCGGCGAGCGCCTCCATCGCGACGGGCACCAGGTCGCCGACCGGGGCGAACAGGATCGCGGAGTCGAGGGGCTCCGGCGGTGTGTCGCGCACGCCCTGCACGGATGACGCCCCGAGTCGCTCCGCCAGCGCCCGGGCCTCCGCCCCTCGTGTCATGACGTGCACCCGGGCGCCGCGCGCCAGCGCGACCTGGGCGGTGAGGTGCGCACTGCCGCCGAAGCCGTAGATGCCGAGCGTGCCGCCGACGGGGACCGCGGCACGTTCGAGTGCCCGGTAGCCGATGATCCCGGCGCACAGCAGCGGGGCGAGTTCGGTGTCCGTGTACCCCTCCGGCAGGTGCAGCGCGTAGCCGGCCGGGACCGTCGCGAACTCGGCGTACCCGCCGTCCGCGTCCCATCCCGTGTACTGCGACTGCCTGCACAGGTTCTCCGCGCCGCGCAGGCAGGCCGCGCACTGTCCGCACGTGTGCCGGAGCCACGCGATGCCCACCCGGTCCCCGACGGCGAAGGACCCGGCCAGCGAATCACCCAGCGCGGCAACCTCTCCCACCACCTCGTGGCCGGGAATCACCCGGGGCCGGTGCACGGGGAGATCCCCCTCCGTCACGTGCAGGTCGGTGCGGCACACTCCGCACGCCAGGACCTTCACGAGAAGATCGCCCGGTCCCGGCTCGGGGATTCGCTCGCGGTCCCGTTCCAGCGGGTGGCCCGCGACGGGCCCCGGAGCGACCACGCGCCACGCGGTCATCGTTCCGGTTCCGCCCTGCGTCGCCGCCATACCCCCACAATGCCCGTGACGGGTGGCCACCGCCAGGACCGAAGAGGCCCGTGTCTCGAGGACACGGACCGCGGCGAAGACCCTGCCGGATCGCGTCCGGCAACTAGGCTCGCACCCATGGACCTGCGCGGTGAAGACCTGTTCACGGTGGCGGGGTCGCTGGCCGAGCTGATCGGGGCCCCGATCACGATCGAGGACGAGAACTCGACGGTCCTGGCCTATTCGAGCGGCGAGCAGGCCGTGGACCAAGCGCGCATCGAGACCATCCTGGGACGGCAGGTGCCCGGTAAGTACCGGCAACTCCTCGAGGACGCGGGCGTCTTCGAGCGTCTGCACCGGGACACCGACGTCTTCTACGTGGACATGCGACTGCCGAACATGACTCCCCGCGCGGTGATCGCGGTGCGGGACGCGGGACGGTCGGTCGGGTCGATCTGGGCGGCGATGACGTCGGCCCCCACCCCGGAACAGGAATCGATCCTGCGGTCCGCGGTCCCGGTCGTCGCCGAGCACATCGCGGCGGAGCGGGAACGGGTGGACGTGACACGCCGGATGCAGGTCGACCGCGTGCGTGCGCTGATCAACGGCGGCGAGCCCGCTTTCCGCGCCGCCGACGACCTCCGGCTGGAGGGACGGCTGACGGTCGCGGCAGCCGCCCCCGTCGCGATCGGGCGCCCGCTGCCCTCCGGTTTACTCGCCTCCCTTGGCCTGTACCTCGACACGCTGGCGGTCGATTCGGTGGCCGCGCAACTCGACGACGTCATCTACGTGGTCATCGCCGCGTCGGAGAAGGACGTCCGGCGCCTCGCGGAGGACTTCCTCGGTCGCGCCCGCAGCGGGGCTACGTTCGTGGTCGCCGTCGGACGCGAGGTGAGCACGGCCAGCCAGGCGCACCTGTCGCGCGGGGACGCCGACCGGGTGCTCACCGTGCTGCAGCACGCCCGGTCCGGTGGTATCGCCGGGACGATGCGGGACAGTCTCGCGTCCGTGTTGGCGTTGCGCGTCGCCGACATCTTCGACGGCCTGGGCGAGCTCACCCCGCTCGCCGCGCTCACCCGGCACGACGAGCAGCACGGCACCGACCTCGTCGCCACGGCCCGCGCCTTCCTGGCGCACGGCGGCGACGTCGCCGATGCCGCCGCCGCGCTGCACGTGCATCCCAACACGCTGAGGAATCGGCTGCGGCGCTGCGTCGATTCGTGCGACGTGGACCTGGCCGACGCCGACACCCGGCTCATCCTGATGCTGCACCTGAAGCTGACGGGACTGCGGGATTTGTGACCCCTGGCCGATTGCACAGGGGGCGCTGTCCGGAATTGGCCGAACGGCTACTGCCCCGGCTCCCTCGCCCGCCGATCATGGAGTCATGAGCACAGTGCAGCGCCCTGACCATGTCGCGATCGTCGGAGCAGGCGTCGTCGGATTGTCCACGGCGTGGTTCCTCCAGGAGCGTGGCGTGCGCGTCACCGTCGTCGACCGCGCGGGTGTCGCGGCGGATGCGTCGTGGGGCAATGCGGGTTGGCTCGCACCGGCATTGACGCTGCCGCTGCCCGAGCCGGCCGTGCTGCGGTACGGCCTGCGCGCGATGCTGAATCCGTCCTCGCCGGTCTACGTTCCGTTCACGACGGATCTGCGGCTGGTACGTTTCCTCGTCGGTTTCGCCCGGCACTGCACGCCCTCCCGGTGGGCGGACGCGATGAAGGTGTACGCCGAGGTCAACCGGATCTCCCTGGGCGCCTACGACGAACTCGCGGACGGCGGCGTCCGGGAGCACACGCATCTCGCCGACCCGTTCCTCACCGCGTTCAAGTCGGACGAGGACCGCGAAGCGCTCGTCGACGAGTTCCGTCACGTCGAGGCCGCGGGCGGCGAGGTCGAGTACGACCGCGTCGACCGCGACGAGATTCATTCTCTCGAGCCGAGTCTCGGCGACGGCGTGCACTCCGGGCTGCGGCTGCGCAACCAGCGCTTCATCGACCCACCGCGCTTCGTGCATTCGCTCGCCGACGCGGTCCGCGCCCGGGGCGGCGAGATCAGGTCCGGCTTCGACGTGGTGGCGGTGCAGGATCGGGGGCAGTCGGGCGTCCGACTGGTCGCGGCTTCCGGCGACACGGTGACCGCCGATTCCGTCGTCCTCGCCGGCGGCGCACACCTCAATACGCTCGCCCGCCCGTTCGGTGTCCGCGCCCTGGTGCAGGCCGGCCGCGGGTACAGCTTCAGCGTCCAGCCCGAGCAGATGCCGAAGAACCCGATCTACTTCCCCACCCAGCGGGTGGCGTGCACCCCGCTGCACGACCGTTTCCGCGTCGCCGGAATGATGGAATTCCGCAGTCCCGACGCACCTCTCGATCCGCGCCGGGTACAGGCGATCATCGCGGCCGCGACGCCCATGTTCACCGGCATCGACTGGGAGTCGCGTCAGGAGGAGTGGGTCGGATCCCGGCCCTGCACCACCGACGGGCTTCCGCTCGTCGGCGCCACCCGCTCCCCCCGTGTGCACGTGGCGGGCGGCCACGGCATGTGGGGCATCGCCCTGGGGCCGCTCACCGGACGCATGATGGCCGACTCCATGACCGGCGGCGAGGTTCCCGCCGTCATGCGGCATTTCGACCCGCTGCGCTGAACCAGGCTGCTGAACCAGGCTCAGGACCGGGCCGCCCAGAATCTGCGCAGTTCGACGACCAGTTCGCGTGAACGCTCGTCGGGGAAGAACAACTTGCCACCCCGGATCTCCACGACTTCCCGGGCTCCCGGAATGAGATCGCGGAGCCGGTAGGCCCACGGGGTCCGGAAGAACAGGTCTCCGGTGCCCCACACGATGAGTGTGGGCACCTCGAGCGCCGCGAGGTCCGACTCGACCGCGAGCAGGTCGCGCGGATTCAGCGACGCGATCCAGCGCTGGAAGAGCAACGCGCGGTCGCGGGTGCCGAGCAGCGGCTCGACGTACGCCGCCACGACCTCTTCCGGTAGCGAACGCACGTTCTGATACCCGGTGCCGTACAACAGCTTACGAGCCCTCGTCACGTTCCTCGTCAACGGCGGCAGGGTGCGGGCAAGCAGTCCGGCCCGGGCCAGCAACACGGTGGGCAGGAACGCCTTCGGCGGCACGTTGTCGTGGGTGTCACAGTTCGTCAGCGTCAGGGTCGACAACCGGTCGGGGTGCCGGGCGGCGTAGATCTGCGCGACAGCGCCGCCGGTGTCGTTGGCGACCACGTCGACCTTGTCCAGGCCCAGCGCGTCGCAGGTGGCCGCGACGACGTCGGCCAGTGCGCCCAGCGTGAAGTCCTGATCGGGTGCGGCGGGGGTGTGACCGTGCAGCGGGAGGTCCAGGGCGATGCAGCGTCGTTCGTCCTCGAGTTGACGGATCACGTTGCGCCAGAGGTAGCCGGACGTGCCGACACCGTGAATGAAGAACGCCACCCGTCCGGTGCCGGAATCGAGGTAGCTGACCGGTCCACGGTCGGTGTCGACGGTCTTCCGGCGCGTGTCGAACTCCGCGAGTGCCATGCGGACCATCTCCTGCAGTCCACGGTACGGCGTCAGTCCAGCCGCCCCACCACCGACTCCGCGCTCGCGACCAGTGCGCCGGAGGCGGCGAGGGCGACCGCGGCCTCGATCTCCGGCGCTAGGTGACGGTCGGTTCCCGGCCCGGCAACATGCGCACGGATCGTGTCCCGCACCGCCCCCGTCGCCGGCGACGGTGCGAGCGGTGCCCGCAGGTCGAGCGCCCGAACAGCCGTCAGCGCCTCGACGGCGAGGACCCGGGTGAGCCCGTCGACCGCCCGGCGCAGCTTCCGGGCGGCGGACCACCCCATCGACACATGGTCCTCCTGCATCGCCGACGACGGAATCGAGTCGACGCTCGCCGGCGCCGCGAGCCGCTTCAGTTCCGACACGATCGCGGCCTGGGTGTACTGCGCGATCATGTGGCCGCTGTCGACACCGGGATCGTCCGCCAGGAACGGCGGCAGCCCATGGTTGCGGGCGACGTCGAGGAATCGGTCGGTGCGGCGCTCGCTCATGCTCGCGACGTCCGCGACGACGATGGCCAGGAAGTCCAGCACGTACCCGACCGGCGCCCCGTGGAAATTGCCGTTCGACTCCACCCGGCCGTCGAGGGTCACGACCGGGTTGTCGACGGCGCTCGCCAGTTCCCACGACGCCACCTGCTCGGCGTGCGCGAGGGTGTCCCGCGCGGCGCCCGCGACCTGCGGCGCGCATCGCAACGAGTAGGCGTCCTGCACCACGGTGCAACTCGGGTTGGCGTGACTCTGCACGATCTCGGAGCCGGCGAGCAACCGGACCATGTTCGCGGCGGCCCGCGCCTGGCCGGGGTGGGGCCGCAGCGCCTGCAGGTCGGGGGCGAACACCTTGTCGGTGCCGAGCAGTCCCTCCACGCTCATCGCCGCCGTGACGTCGGCCAACCGCAGCAGCGCGCGCAGGTCCTCGCACGCCAGCAGCAGCATGCCGAGCATGCCGTCGGTGCCGTTGATGAGGGCGAGCCCCTCCTTCTCCTCGAGGACCACCGGCGCGATCCCCGCAGCGGACAGCGCTCTCGCGGCCGGCACGAGTGCGCCGTCCGCGTCCCGCACGGTGCCCTCGCCGATCACCGCGAGCGCGACGTGGGCCAACGGCGCCAGATCGCCGGAGCACCCGAGGCTGCCGTACTCGTGCACCACGGGAGTGATCCCCGCCGACAGCAGCGAGGCGTAGACCTGCGCGACGTCCGGCCGGGCGCCGGTCCTGCCGGTGGCGAGGGTCGACAGCCGCAGCAGCATCAGAGCGCGCACCACCTCGCGTTCCACCTCGGGCCCGTTTCCGGCGGCGTGCGAGCGGACGAGGCTGCGCTGCAGTTGCGTACGCAGGGCGGAGGGAATGTGCCGGGTGGCGAGGGCCCCGAACCCCGTCGAGATGCCGTAGACGGGCTTCGGGTCCTCGGCCAGCGCCTCGATGCGCTTGCGGGTTTCCGCCATCGCCGATATCGCGTCGCGCGAGATCCGCACCGGCGCGTCGTGGCGCGCCACCCGGATCACTTCTTCGGCGGAGACCGCACCGGTTCCGACCACGACACACTCTTCGGCTCCCACAACCCCAGTCTCCCCCGGGTCTGGGCGGAGAGTGACGGGATTGCGGGAGCCACGACGGCGTCTACAACCGGCCGCGGAGAGCTTCCTCGATTTCGCGTGGCGTCATCAAACGTTCGAGTTTTTCACTCGGCCACGAGGACGGACGTCCTTGCAATCGGGCTGATTCGAGTAGAGGGAGAGGGCTGCGGTCCCACCGCAGGATCGAATGGACATTCACTACCGATCACTTCCGAACACCGACTCGACAACTTTCCAATTTGCGCCATTGCATCGGCGACAGTTCGTCGCACTATTGACTCATCGCCAATCGTGCCCCTTTGGTTACACGGTTTCGATGAGGCGCGCGGAAGTGCTGGAAAACTGCGGTCCGGGCACGGTTTCAGTGACCTACCGCACAGCCCTTTGGCCACAAGGCCTACCATGACGCAAAAGTAATTGTTACCTTACGTACCACCTTCCCTGACTGGAGACAGCCGATGGCAACCACCCTCGAAGCAAGCATCGACATCGACGCGACCCCGCAAGACGTGTGGGCCGTCGTCTCGGACCTGAAGCGGATGGGCGAATGGAGCCCCCAGTGCCGAAAGATGCGCGTCCTCGGTGGCGTCGTCGAAGAGGGCACGAAAACCGTCAACATCAACCGCAAGGGTCTCCTCGTGTGGCCGACCACGTCGAAGGTCGTGACGTTCCAGCCCAACAAGGCCATCGCCTTCCGGATCCTCGAGAACCGCACCATCTGGTCGTACGAACTCGAGCCGACCGCAAACGGAACCAAGGTCATCGAGCGCCGCGAAGCCCCGACCGGAACGTCCAAGGTGTCGCAGTTCCTCGTCAAGACCGTCCTCGGCGGCAACGACGACTTCGAGGTCGACCTCGTCAACGGCATGAACACCACCCTCGCCCGGATCAAGTCCGCCGCCGAGGGCAAGTAGCCGGGTTGACCCTCGACCTGGTCGAGGCCTCAGCGTTGTCCGCATGGACACACCCGACGCCGTCATGGCGAGGATCGCGCAGGGGCAGGAACGGGCAGTAGCGGGTGACCGGGAGGGCGCCCGCCGCATCTTCGAGGAGGTGTGGGACGCCCTCCAGGGCTCCGGCGACACCGCGCCGGACCCGCTGCACATCGTTACGCTGGCTCATTACATGGCGGACGTCCAGACCGACCCCGCCGAGGAACTGCGCTGGGACCTGCGAGCCCTGGATGCCGCCGACTCGCTGACCGACGACCGCGCGAATGAGCATCACTCGTCACTGTCGGTCGCGGGCTTCTACCCATCGCTGCACCTCAACGTGGCGGCCGCTCGTCACGCCCTCGGCCAGTCGATTGAGGCACGCCACCATCTCGATCGGGCAGCGCAGTGCTGCAAACACCTCGCGGACGACGGCTACGGGCGGATGATCCGCGGGGGCATCGCCCGACTCCGCGCCGAACTGGACGCGACTGTCGGACCGCCGGGGCAGAGTGGGCGCCGTGCTCAGCATCGGTGAACTCGCCCGCGCGTCCGGTCTGTCGGTCAGCGCGCTGCGGTTCTACGACAAGGCCGGGGTGCTCACCCCGCACGCGGTCGACCCGCGCACGGGGTACCGCTGGTACACGGACCGGCAGGTGGATGCCGCCGTCCTCGTCGCCGCGATGCGCCGGGTGGGGATGCCGGTGAAGGAGATGGGCGCCGTGCTGAGCGGCACCGACGCGCACGGACTTCTGGACCGGCATCTCGGCCGGCTGGAGCAGGGCCTTGACGACGCCCGCCGCGAACTGACGCGGATCCACCGCCTGCTCGACGCCCGAGCGGACCGGACGCGGACGGTCGTCCTCCGCACCGCCGACCTTCTCGCCGCGGTCGGTGCGGTGCGGTTCGCCGCCGACGCCGACTCGGAGTTCCCGGTGCTGCGCGGCTGCCTCTTCGAGACGGACCAGGGCGTGCTGCGGCTCGTCACCACCGACCGCTACCGGCTGGCGGTCGCAGCGGCGGCCGTGCTCGAACCGCTGGTTGAATCGATCTCCGTGGTCGTCCCGTGCACGTTCCTGGACGACGCTGCCGGGTTGCTGCGGCGCCACCGCACGGTGACCGTCGTCGTGGGCGCCGACTCCATCACCCTCCGCTGCGGCCGCGAACAGCTCACCACCGGCCTCGTCGACGGCGCCTTCCCCGACCATCGCAGCCTGTCGCCCAGCGACCCGGGAATCGAACACACCTTCTCCTCGGCGACCCTGCGCGCACTCCTGGCCGAAGGGGGCGACCGGGTGGATCTGGGGGTTCTCGAGTCGGGTGAGATCGTCGTCGGCCACTCGGGCACCGACCAGCCCGTCCGCTTCCACGTGCAGGTGAACGCCGTTTTCTCCTCGAAGCCGTCGATGCGCTGCCGGGCGAGCAGTTGACGTTCCGGGTCGGTGGACCCATCACGCCCCTCGCCATCCGGCCACGATCCGTTCACACATCGGACCCCGCGAGTGCGTACTCTCTCCTGATGCCGTTGCAGCCGGAAGCGCTCACGTAATCTGTGGGTGCGGCGCGATGGCGCGCAGGCAGCACGTCCGTCCGAACACAGTTAGAGGAGCCCGTGGCACGCAAGCCCACACCCCCCGGAACCCCCCAAGCCACGAGCGTCGGGCACATCGTCGACCTCGTCCGCGGAGCAGTTCCGCCCCTGCATCCGGCCGGGCTGCCCTTCGTCCTCGCACCACTCGGCGTGGCCGTCCTCGGCCGCAACCGCAAGTGGGTTCGTCGCGGAGCACTGACCTCCGCCGCTGCCTGCGCCGCATTCTTCCGGCATCCGCACCGCGTTCCGCCGAACCGCGTCGGCGTCGCAGTCGCACCCGCCGACGGTGAGGTCGCGCTCGTCGACTCCGCGGTCCCGCCGTCCGAACTCGACATGGGAACCGAGCCGCTCCCCCGGGTCAGCATCTTCCTGTCCGTCCTCGACGTGCACGTCCAGCGCAGCCCCGTCGGCGGTGAGGTGACGAAGGTCGTCCACCGGCCGGGCAAGTTCCTCTCCGCCGACCTTTCCGACGCCAGCGAGGTCAACGAACGCAACAGCATGCTGCTGCACACATCGGAGGGCCACGACGTCGCCGTCGTCCAGATCGCCGGTCTGCTCGCCCGCCGGATCGTCTGCGACGCCAAGGTCGGCGACACTCTCCCGATCGGTGACACGTACGGCCTGATCCGGTTCGGCTCCCGCGTCGACACATACTTCCCGGCGGGCACCACGCTGCTCGCCGAGCGGGGACAGCGGACGATCGGCGCCGAGACCGTCATCGCTCAACTGCCGTGATCGCCAACGCGAAGAAACAGCGGAGGGGACGACCTCAGCAGGCGGTGCGGCTCCTGCCGAGTGTCGTCACGATCCTCGCGCTGTGCGCGGGACTGTCCGCCGTCAAGTTCGCGCTGGACGACGACCTGGGAACGGCGCTGGCCATGATCGGCGCCGCCGCGGTCCTCGACTCGCTCGACGGGCGGATCGCGCGACTGCTCGACGCCACCAGCAAGATGGGCGCCGAACTGGATTCGCTCGCCGATTCCATCTCGTTCGGCGTCGCCCCGGCTCTCGTTCTCTACGTCACGTTGCTGGACGGGCAGAGTTTCGGCTGGATCATCGCCCTGATCTACGCAGTGAGCATCGTGCTGCGGCTGGCCCGGTTCAACACGCTCCTCGACGAGGACGACATGCCGGGGTACGCCAACGAGTACTTCACGGGTGTCCCGGCGCCGGCGGGTGCGCTGGTCGCGCTGGCCCCGCTGGCCGCCGCCGCGCAGTGGGGCGACGGTTGGTGGTCGTCGTATCCCGTCGTCGTGGCATGGACCGTGCTCTCCGCGGCGCTGATCGTCAGCCGGATCCCCACGCTTGCACTGAAGACGGTGTCCGTGCCCCCGCACATGGCGGCCGGTCTGCTCGTCCTCGTGGCGCTCGCGGCGGCGGCCCTGGTCACCTACCCGTACATCCTGCTGATCGTCCTCGTCGCGGTGTACCTCGGGCACATTCCGTTCGCCGTCCACTCGAAGCGGTGGGTGGCCGCGCGACCCGAGACGTGGGACATCAAGCCGTCCGAGCGGCGAGCCATCCGGCGTCAGCCCGACGCCCGCGGCAGGCGGTCCGCGGCGCGGCTCGGACTGCGCCGTCCCCGGGCCCGGTAGGTCGCTCCCGCACGTAGGCTCGACGGCGTGACCTCACCGGAACTCGCGCTCACAGTCCGACTGAACACCTCGGCCGCCGACACCCGGCGCGGCGTGGTCCGGCTGCATCCGGAAGCCCTGGCCGCGCTGGGACTCCGCGAGTGGGACGCGATCGCCCTGATCGGCGCGCGCCGCACTGCCGCCGTTGCCGGTCGCGCGCCGGCCGGAACCCCCACCGGGACCGCGCTCCTCGACGACGTGACGCTGTCCAATGCCGGGCTGTCCGAGAACAGCACCGTCGTCGTGACACCGGTGACGGTGTACGGCGGGAAGACGGTGACCGTCAGCGGCTCCAATCTGGCCGTCAACTCCGTCTCCGACGTCACCCTGCGTCACGCCCTGCTCGGCAAGGTCCTCACCGTCGGCGACACGGTGTCGCTGCTCCCCCGCGATCTGGGCCCCGGAACCAGCACCGCCCCCGCGACCCAGGCCCTGTCCCGGACGTTCGGTGTCGCCTGGACGTCAGAACTGCTCACCGTGACCGGGGTCGACCCGGCCGGTGGTGCGGTGAGCGTGCAGCCCAACACTGCGGTCGGGTGGGGTGAGGGTGTGCGCGCGACGGTGACCGCGTCGCCGTCGCGGCTGCCCGCGCCGCCGGTCCGGGCAGCCGAGGACGTACCCCCGGTCCCGGTCGAGGACCTCGTCGGCGCCCGCACCCAGGCGGCCAAACTCACCGAGTGGCTCGGGTTGGCCCTCGACGAACCCGAACTGCTCCGCACCCTCGGGGCCTCACCCCATCTGGGCGTCCTGGTGACCGGGCCCGCCGGTGTCGGGAAGGCGACGCTCGCCCGTTCGGTTCTCGCGTCCCGGCGGGTGGTCGAACTCGACGGGCCGAGTGCCGGCGCGCTCGAGGCGGGCTCCCGGTTGCAGCGGGTCACCGCAGCGGTCGAGGCGGTCCGCAGCGGCGGGGTCCTGTTGATCACGGACATCGACGCCCTGCTGCCGTCCACCCCGGAACCGGTGTCGGCACTGATCGTCGAGCAACTCCGCGGCGCGGTCGAGACCGTCGGGGTCGCGTTCGTCGCGACGTCGGCGCACCCGGAGTCGGTCGACACCCGGTTGCGGGGGCAGGACCTGTGCGACCGCGAACTCGCCCTCACCCTGCCCGACGGCTCCACCCGCCGGGCCCTGCTGGAACTGCTCCTGAGGAAGGTGCCCAGCGACGGCATCGCCCTCGACGCGATCGCGGCCCGCACACCGGGGTTCGTCGTCGCCGACCTCGCCGCGCTGTGCCGGGAAGCCGCCCTGCGCGCCGCGTCCCGCGCGGCCAGGAAACCCGTCGAACCGGCGCTCACCCAGGACGACCTCCTCGGCGCACTCGACGTCATCCGCCCGCTGTCGCGGTCGGGCAGCGAGGAACTCGCGATCGGCAGCGTCACCCTCGACGACGTCGGGGACATGGTGGAGACCAAGCAGGCGCTGACGGAAGCGGTGCTGTGGCCGTTGCAGCACCCGGATTCGTTCGCCCGGCTGGGTGTCGACCCCCCGCGCGGCGTGCTGCTCTACGGTCCGCCCGGCTGCGGAAAGACGTATCTCGTTCGGGCGCTGGCCAGTTCGGGACATCTGAGTGTGCACGCCGTCAAGGGCGCCGAGCTGATGGACAAGTGGGTGGGCGCGTCCGAGAAGGCGGTCCGCGAACTGTTCCAGCGGGCACGGGATTCGGCGCCGTCGCTGATCTTCCTCGACGAGGTGGACGCTCTCGCGCCGCGCCGCGGCCAGAGTTCCGATTCCGGGGTGGCCGACCGGGTGGTCGCCGCGCTGCTCACCGAACTCGACGGCGTCGAACCGCTGCGCGACGTGGTGGTCGTCGGCGCCACCAACCGGCCCGACCTCATCGACCCGGCCCTGCTGCGCCCCGGCCGCCTCGAGCGGCTGGTGTTCGTGCCGCCGCCGGACGGCGACGCCCGCCGCGCGATCCTCCGGACGTCCGGGAAGGCGGTCCCCCTCGCCGACGATGTCGATCTCGACGCCCTCGCGGACGATCTCGACGGCTACTCGGCCGCCGACTGCTCGGCGTTGCTGCGGGAAGCCGCGCTGGCCGCGATGCGCCGGAACATCGACGCCGCCGACGTCACCGCGGCCGACGTGGCCGAGGCACGCGAAAAGGTGCGCCCCTCACTCGATCCCGAGCAAGTGGCGCACCTGAAGGCGTATGCGCTGTCGCGCCCGTGAGTACTTGTTAACCGCCGGCGGTTAACAAGTACTCACGGGTCAGGACCAGCGGCCGAGCAGAGTGGCCGCGTGTGCGGCGAGGGCGGCCTGGAAGAACGGACCGAAACTCACCCGCGCGACGCCGAGCGGGCCGAAGCTCGCCGGATCGTCCTGATCGGGCAGCCCGATCGCGTTGACGGGCAGCGGAAGCTCCGACGTGAGCCGCTTCTGGGTGGCGTCGTCGTGACGGCCAACGGGGTAGAGCACGTCGGCTCCGGCCTCGGCGGCGAGCTTCAGTCGCGCGATCGCCCGGTCGACACGGTCGGACTCGTCGCCCACCTGCTTCACGAACAGGTCGGTCCGCGCGTTCACGACCACGTGGACCCCGGCGGCGTCGGCGGCCTGCCGCAACCCTCCGACGAAGTCGGCATGCTCCTGCGGCTCGCGGAGGCGTCCGCCCTCGCTGTGGACCGTGTCCTCGATGTTCAGACCCACCGCGCCCGCACCGATCAGACCCTCGATGAGGCGGGCCGGCTCGAGCCCGTATCCGGATTCGATGTCGACCGACAGCGGCAGCTCGACCGCGGCGGTGATCTGCGAGATGCGGTGCAGCAACTCGTCGAACGTGATTCCCTCGTTGTCAGGCTTGCCGATCGAGTCGGACACCGGATGGCTTCCGACCGTCAGCGCCTGAAACCCGGAGGACACAGCCAGATTCGCGGACCACGCATCCCACACGGTGGGCAGGATGACGGGGTTGCCGGGCCGGTGCAGCTCCAGCAGGGTGGTGGCCTTCTCGTTGATCGACGTCATAGGGGGCTCCTCGCCTCGGGGTATTCGATCGGAGTCGTTCTCGGGCACGCCTTCGGTGCCAACACCGGGTTCGCCATTTCCATTCCTACCCGCTCGAGTACCGTGAGCAGATGGACTTCCGGGAACCCCTGTCGGCCGCGGCTGCTCTCGCGTCCGGCGCACTTGCCGGGTTCGTCCTCACCAATCCCCGCAACCGGGCGTGGACGATCAACGCCTCCGATCGCGAGATCGACCGGTGGATCAGCAGTCAGCCGACCGGTGTGGTGGTGGCCCTGGTTCTCGCCGTCATCGCGGTGGGCGGTCTGCAACGGTCGGGCTCCCGCCGGGTGTCGTGGCTCCTGGCCGCGGCGTGCGCGGTCATCCTGATCGGCGCGCGCTGGGCGGTGCCCGGCGCCGGCAGCGTCGACACGTTGATCGCGCTGCACTTCGCCAAGACGGCGACTGCCGGGTTCCTGCTGGGCGCGGCGGTCGCCGCGGTGTGGGGTCGCTGGGCGTCACAGCTGGCGCTGACTCTCGGGGTCGCGGGCGCGTTCCTCCTCGCAAGTGTGCAGAAACTGCCGCGCGGCGACGCCGCGTATGTCGAACCCGCGAGCATGAGCACCTCGGCGATCGGCGAACCTCCGCAGTGGCTGCTTGTCGGAGTTCTCGTCCTCACGCTCGCGTCGGCGGTGCTGGCACGGTCGCAGTTCCGGGTGCAACGCCTCGAACGGAAGACCCTGCTGACCGCGCTGGTCGGGGCCCTCGGACTCGCGCTGCTCAACCGGCTGCTCGGGGCGTGGATCGACGATCAGGAATTCGGCGAACCCCTGACGGTCTGGCTGATCGTCGCGTTCTCGATCGCCGTGATCCTGACGGTCACCGTGCTGATCGGGCGACGGCTCCCGGGGATCGACGGACATTTCCTCCTCGCGGCAACCGGGGTCACCGCCGCGGCCGTGCTCGTCCTCGACGACCTCCGCACCCCGCGGGTGACGACGCCCGCGCCGGCGTTGCTGGCGGTCGGCGTCGTCACCCTCGCCGCGGGAATGGCGGTGGCGGTCAGGGTTCCGCCGAAGTGGCGACGGCCCGGGTGGGGTCTGTGTCTCGCCGCCGTCGTTCCGCTGGTCGCCACCATCTCCCCCGACTTCGGCAACGACGGCGTCGCGCTCCTGCTCCGGCTGGCGGTCCTGGGCGGAGGGACGGGTTTCGCGCTCGCCTCCGCGCTGCCCGGTTCTGCGCCCGTCGCGGTGCTCGGTCTGGCGCTGCCGTTCGCGTCGCTGGTGTTCGTCGCGGCGACCACGGTCCCCCGCAGCCGGGTGGTCTATTCGGGTGCGCCCAGCGAGCACCATCTGCCGTCTTCGCCGGCCTCGACCGCCGCGTCCGACCATCTCGCCGGTGTCGCGATGCTGCTCGTCGTCGCGTTCTGCGTCTACTCGCTCCGTGAGCGCCACAGTGCACCGGAGGGCACCGCGCCACTCACCTAATCGAGGAGGCCCAGCGACTGCAGTCGGCGGAACACGAGCATCGAGTCGGGCGCGACGTCCGGCATCGCCGCGTATTCGTCGACGGTGAAGTACCGCAATTCGGCGATCTCGCTCGTCGGCCGCGGCTCGGAGCTCAGTTCGGCGAGAAAGCAGGTCATGTGCAGGTCCGTGCCCTCGGGATGTCCGTATGCGGGAGCCTCGAAAACCCCCAGGCGTGCGAGTGTCCCGTCGACGATTCCGGCGTCGAGTTCTTCCCGGATCTCGCGGTGCAGAGCCTGTTCGGCGTTCTCGCCCGGGTCGATCTTGCCGCCGGCCATGTAGAACGCGGTCTTCCCCACCGAACGCGTCTGGAGGAGTTTGCGGTCACGGATGTGGGCGAGCGCGGCGGTTCGGATCTCGGCGGGCACCGACCCAAGATAGATCAGTCGGGCACGCACCCATAACCTCGCGCCCATAACACAGCACGCCCCTTTAGTCCGATTTGCCGCGATTGTGGGCCCGAATAACCGACCCAGTAGGATGTACCCGTAGCCCAGTTCGCTAGCTGAGCGAACGGTCTACACGACTCGGTTCGTTTCGTTCCGACACCCCGCCGCCCGCTGACCCCCGACGGAGTGCCTTTTGCTTGCTGTTCTGCTCGCCCATGCCGTTGCCGCCGTTCTGGCTCCGCTTGTGGTGCGCAAGTTCGGCCGCAACGGTTTCTATCCCCTGTCCCTCGTCCCGCTGGTGTCACTCGGATGGGTGATCGCGAACTGGGGCACGGTGCAGACCGTGTCCGTCGAGTGGGCCCCGGGCCTGTCGATGGACCTCGACTTCTGGTTCGATCCGCTCGCCGCGATCATGTCGGTGCTGGTGCTCGGCATCGGCACACTGATCCTGGTCTACTGCGCCCGCTACTTCACCGACGACGAACCCCGTCTCGGCATCTTCGCCGCCGAGATGGTGGCGTTCGCCGGGGCCATGTTCGGGCTCGTCGCCAGCGACAACATGTTGCTGCTCTACATCTTCTGGGAACTGACGACGGTCCTGTCGTTCCTGCTGGTCGGGCATTACGCCGAACGCGCCTCCAGCCGCCGCGCCGCGACGCAGGCCCTGCTCGTCACCACCGCGGGTGGTCTGGCCATGCTCGTCGGCATCATCATCCTCGGCCAGGTGAGCGGCACGTACAACCTGTCCGAACTGATCGAGGTCGCGCCTCGCGGCTGGCTCGCCGGTGTCGCCGTCGTGCTCGTCCTCATCGGTGCGCTGTCGAAGTCGGCGATCGTCCCGCTGCACTTCTGGCTGCCCGGCGCGATGGCCGCCCCCACCCCGGTCAGCGGCTATCTGCACGCCGCCGCGATGGTGAAGGCCGGCATCTACCTGGTGGCCAGGTTGTCGCCGGGTTTCGCCGACGCGGCGCCCTGGCGGTTCACGATCATCACGCTCGGCCTGCTGACGATGGTCCTCGCCGGGTGGCGGGCGATGCGCGCCTTCGACCTCAAACTGGTGCTCGCGTTCGGCACCGTCAGTCAGCTCGGCTTCATGATGGTGCTGGTCGGTCTCGGCACCCGCGACGCCGCGCTCGCGGGCATGACGATGGTCGTCGCGCACGCCATGTTCAAGGCCGCACTGTTCATGGTGGTCGGCATCATCGACCACACGACGGGGACCCGCGACATCCGCAAACTCGCGCACCTCGGCAATCGTGCGCCTGCGCTGATGGTGTTCGCCGCGCTGGCCGCGGCCAGCATGGCCGGGCTGCCGCCGTTCCTCGGGTTCGTCGGCAAGGAGGCCGCGTTCGACTCCCTGCTGAGCACCACGGTCCTCGCCGACCCGGCGCGGATCGCCACCGTCGGCGTCGTCGTGCTGGGTTCGATCCTGACGCTCGCCTACAGCGTGCGGTTCATGTGGGGCGCGTTCGGCCGCAAGCGGCTCGCGCGGCCGAGCCCGGCCGTGCAGGGCATGCACGCTCCCGGACCGTTGTTCCTCGCCGCGCCTGCCGTTCTCGCGGTGCTGAGCCTGGTGGCGGGACTGGCGGCACCGCAGCTCGAGAAGCTGCTGACCCCGTACTCACGCACGCTGCCCGCGGAGGCCGCCACCGACTACCACCTGGCGCTGTGGCACGGCGTCAACACCGCGCTGCTGCTCACGCTGCTCGTGTTCGCCGTCGGCACCGCGCTGTTCGTGGCGCAGCGCTGGGTCAACCGGTTGCGGTTCGAGCATCCCCCGCTCGGCAACGCCGACCGCATCTACGACGCGACGCTGCGCGGCATGGACGCCCTGTCGATGCGGCTGACCGGCGCCACCCAGCGCGGTTCGCTGCCGCTGACCCAGGCGACCATCCTCGGGACCCTGGTGCTGGTGCCGCTGGTGCTGCTCGTCGTGGGCACCGACACCGGCGCCGACGTGCGCCTGTGGGATTCGCCGGTGCAGTTCGTGATCGGACTGATGATGGTCGCGGCCGCACTCGCCGCGACCGTGATGCGCAACCGCCTGGCCAGCGTGATCCTCGTCGGTCTCAGCGGCTACGGCTGCGGTGTGCTGTTCGCTCTCCACGGAGCCCCCGACCTCGCGCTCACCCAGTTCCTGGTGGAGACGCTGACCCTCGTCATCTTCGTCCTCGTGTTCCGGAAACTGCCCGCCGAGGTGGACGAGCGCCGGGCGATCGGATTCAAGATTCCGCGGGCGCTGCTGGCGGTCGCGGTCGGTGCCACCATCACCACGATCGGCGCGTACGCCATCAACGCACGGAACTCGGCGCCGATCTACGAGCGGCTCCCCGACGCGGCGTACTACCTCGGCAACGGCAAGAACGTCGTCAACGTCCTGCTCGTCGACATCCGCGCCTGGGACACGCTCGGCGAGATCTCGGTGCTGCTCGTCGCGGCCACGGGCGTCGCGAGCCTGGTGTTCCGCAACCGCCGCTTCGGCAGCGCCCCCCGGGTGGCCGACGCCCCCGCGGTCACGGCCGAGTCTTCGGCCTCGCATTCCGAGACCACGTGGCTGCTCGGCGGCGACCTCATCGATCCGAAACACCGCTCGCTCGTCCTCGAGGTGACGACCCGGCTGATCTTCCCGACCATCATGGTGTTGTCGGTGTACTTCTTCTTCTCCGGTCACAACGCGCCCGGCGGCGGTTTCGCCGGCGGCCTCACCGCCGGGCTGGCGCTGGTCCTGCGGTACCTCGCGGGCGGGCGGTACGAACTCGGCGAGACCGTCCCGATCGACGCGGGCAAGATCCTGGGGCTCGGGCTGACCCTCGCCGCGGGCACCGCGCTGGCGTCGCTGTTCCTCGGCGCCCCCGCGCTCTCGTCCGCGGTCTTCGAGGTGACACTGCCGGTGATCGGTCACGTCAAGATGGTCACCGCCCTGTTCTTCGACCTGGGTGTGTACCTCATCGTGGTCGGACTCGTACTCGACGTACTCCGCAGCCTCGGGGCACGTCTCGACGCACAGGTCGAGGTGAACCAGTAATGAGCGCGAACCTCGGATTTCTCGTCATCATCGGCGTCCTCGTGTCGGCCGGCGTCTACCTGCTCATCGAACGCAGCATCACCCGCATGCTGCTGGGGTTGCTGCTGTTCGGCAACGGCATCAACCTCCTCATCCTCACGTCCGGTGGGCCGGACGGCAATCCGCCCATCGTCGGCCGCGAATCGATTCACGAGTCGATGGCCGACCCGCTGGCTCAGGCGATGATCCTGACGGCGATCGTCATCACGATGGGCATCGCCGGCTTCGTGCTCGCGCTCGCGTACCGGTCGTTCAAGATCACCACGCAGGACGCCGTCGAGAACGACCTCGAGGACACCAAGGTCCTGCGGCGGCGGTCGCCTGCCGAGGCCCCGGACCGCGACCGCTCCGACGACCCGGTCACCGGTGAGCCGAGTTTCAGCGGCGACGCCTTCGACAAGGACGGAAATCCCATTCCCCTGGACGAACTGAAGAACCTCGAAGACCTCGAATGCTACGAAGACCTGCACGAGGGTGACTTCGACGACGAGGACATCGACAAGGCCGGGATCGGGGAGAAGTCGTGACCATTTCCCCGCACGTCATCACGGCGCTCGCGCCGTTGCCCGTCCTCGTCCCGATGCTCGCCGCCGCGGCCACGCTGGTGCTCGGCCGGCGTCCGCGGGCCCAGCGGATCATCACGCTCGTCGCGTTGATCGGCGTGCTCGTCGTGTCGGGACTGCTGCTGTTCCTCGCGGACCGTGACGGGACGACGGCCGTTCAGGTGGGTGGCTGGGATTCGCCGATCGGCATCACGCTGGTGGTCGACCGACTGTCCGCGATGATGCTGGTGGTCTCGTCCATCGTGCTGCTCGCCGTCATGGCCTACGCCGTGGGTCAGGGTATCCGCGACGGCAGTGAGGATCAGCCCGTCTCGATCTTCCTGCCGACGTATCTGGCGCTGACGGCGGGCATCTCCAACGCGTTCCTGGCCGGCGACCTGTTCAACCTGTACGTCGGTTTCGAGGTGCTCCTCGCCGCCAGTTTCGTGTTGCTGACGCTGGGCGCGAGCGCCGATCGCGTCCGCGCGGGTGTGTCGTACGTGATGGTGTCGATGGTGTCCTCGCTGATCTTCCTGGCGGGTATCGCGTTCGCCTACGCGGCCACCGGCACCCTCAACCTCGCCGACATGGCCACCCGCCTCGACGGCATCCCGTCCGGCACCCGCACCGCCATCTTCGGCGTGCTGCTGGTGGCGTTCGGCATCAAGGCCGCGGTGTTCCCGCTGTCGACGTGGCTGCCCGACTCCTACCCCACCGCGCCGGCCCCCGTCACCGCCGTGTTCGCCGGTCTGCTCACCAAGGTGGGTGTGTACGCGATCATCCGCGCGCACACGCTGCTGTTCCCGGAGGGCGAACTCGACAACGTGCTGATGGTGTGCGGCCTGCTGACGATGCTCGTCGGCATCCTCGGTGCGATCGCGCAGAGCGACATCAAACGTCTGCTGTCCTTCACCCTGGTCAGCCACATCGGATACATGGTGTTCGGTGTCGCGCTGTCCACACAGTCGGGGCTCTCGGGTGCCATCTACTACGTGGCTCACCACATCCTCGTGCAGACCACCCTGTTCCTCGTGGTCGGTCTCATCGAACGCCAGGCCGGGTCCTCGTCGTTGCGGCGTCTCGGCGGGCTCGCCGCGGCCAGCCCCGTCCTGGCCATCGTGTTCCTCATCCCGGCCCTCAACCTCGGTGGCATTCCCCCGTTCTCCGGGTTCATCGGCAAGGTCGCGTTGTTGCAGGCCGGCTCCGCGGACGCGAGCGTGCTGGCGTGGACCCTCGTCGCCGGCGGAACCGTCACCAGCCTGCTCACCCTGTACGTCGTCGCACGCGTGTGGACCAAGGCGTTCTGGCGGGCCCGCGCCGACGCCCCCGAGGGCGACCTCGCAGACGTCAGCCCGTCGGCGCTGCTCGACGAGTCCGAGGCCGACATCGCGTTCGACGACCGCGCCGACGTGGGCCGGATCCCCGCGATGATGCTGATCCCCACCGTCGCCCTCGTCGCCGTCGGGCTCGCGATGACGGTGTTCGCCGGCCAGATCATCCAGATCAGCGATCGCGCCGCGAGCGATCTGCAGAACCGGTCCATCTACATTGACGCCGTCCTCGGCGGTCACCCCCGCGGCGAAGCGCAGGAGGCACCGCGATGAAACGCGAGAGAATTCTCCAGTTCGGCGCGTTGCTGTGGCTGATGTCGGTGTGGATCCTGTTGTGGGGCAACGTCAGCTGGGGCAACATTCTCGGCGGACTCGCCGTCGGCGCGCTCATCATGGTGCTCATGCCCCTGCCGCGGGTGCCCGTGGAGGGCCGGGTGCACTTCCTGCCGCTGCTGCGGCTGGCTGTGATGTTCGTGTTCTACTCGCTCCAGTCGAGCCTCCAGATCGCGTGGCTCGCACTCCGGCCCGGACCCCCGCCCGTCACCGGCGTCCTGCGGTACCAGCTGGGGATCAAGTCGGATCTCGTGCTGACCCTGTGCATCGACGTGCTGAACCTCATCCCCGGGACCATGGTCCTCGAGATCGACCAGGTCCGGCGGATCGTCTACGTCCACGTCCTGGACATGGGCTCGCAGAAGGCGGTCAGCCAGTTCTACCGCACCGTCGCGCAGTTGGAACGGTTGTTCATCGAGGCGTTCGAACGGGACTCCGACTGGAAACCGAGCCCCTGGCACAACCGCGACCAGCAGTACGACGACCCCGCTCAGGAGGGCAGCTCATGACAGTCGTATCGGTCATATCCGGAATCATCCTGGTCGTCGCCGGGGTGCTGACGACGTTCCGGCTGCTCGACGGTCCGAACTCGCTGGATCGTCTCGTCGCCCTCGACACCCTGATCGCGCTCGCGATGTGCGGCCTCGCCGTGTGGGCGGCGTACACCGGCGACACGACGATCGTGCCCGCCATCGTCGCGTTGTCGCTGGTGGGGTTCATCGGCTCGGTGTCGGTGGCCCGGTTCCGGGTGAGTGACAAGTCGTGACCACCGTGCTGAACGTCATCGGGGCCACCCTCATGCTGTGCGGTTCGCTGCTCGCGCTGACGGCCGCCATCGCCATCGTCCGGTTCCCGGACACCCTGCGCCGCATGCACGCCGCCACCAAACCGCAGGTGGTCGGTCTCATCATGGTTCTCGCGGGCGCCGTCCTCGAATTGCGCGGCAACGTCGACATCTGGATGCTGATCCTCGTCGGCATCTTCACCCTGTTCACCGCGCCGGTCATCGCGCACAGCGTCGGCCGCGTGGCGTACCGCGAGCAACGCGATCAGGACGGGCTGCTGATGATCAACGAGTTGGAGCCACCAGAACGTCCGTGACCGCCGCCTTCGCGCCGCTGCCCCACCGGGCCAGCGCGGTGTCGGGCCGGGCGAAGAACGTCGCGTAGAAGCCGAGACTCATCGCGGCGAGGGCACCGAGAACGAGCGGTCCGGACACCTCTGGGAATCGGCTCATCGGCACCGCGAGGTAGCGGTAGCTGAGCAGCAGTCCCGCCAGCACCAGCGCGCCGCCGCCGACGAGGCGGACCCGGAACCAGCCCCACCCCCGTTCGGGGTCGCGGAGCGCGGATTCGATGGTCAGGCACAGGACCGCTCCGGCGACCAGGTCGACGCCGTAGTGGTAGCCGAACCCGAGGGTCGCGGTCAGTGTGCACACCAGCCAGAACGTGCCGCCGAGCCGCAGCCACCAGACACCCTGCCGGGAGTGGATGAACAGTGCGAGGGCCCACGCCGTGTGCAGGCTCGGCATGCAGTTGCGCGGCGTCGTCGAATCGAACGACAGGGGTTCGGGCGCGAAGTCGGGTGCCGGAACGAGGTTCGGCCAGTAGTCGCTGACCTGGAACCCCTGCCCGTCGGTACCGAATGCGAAGATCGGACCGACCACGGGGAACAGCACGTAGAAGACGGGACCGACGAGACCGATCAGCAGGAACGTGCGCACCAGGTAGTGCGAGGGCCAACCGTTCCGCAACTGGTAAACGGCCACCGCGATCGCCGCGACCGGCAGTTCGATGTAGACCCAGTGCAGGATGCCGTACCCGACGGGACCGAGCGCGTCGACGAACTGCCCCATGTGCCACGACGGGCTTCCCAGCGCGTGATCCGCGAGCTGGGCGAACTCGTCGAGGACCATCGGCCCGGCCATGATCGTGACCTGCAGCCAGGCGTCGCCGAACTTGGTCGCGAGAATCAGCAGCGCACCCAGCCCGACACCTTTGAGGGCGCTGCGCCGCTGCTCGCCGGTCCACCGGACCGCCGCGTAGACACCGACCGCGGTGAGTACCCAAGTCGCGCCGTTCCCGACGGTCAGCGGGCCACCCGACAGGTAGCGCACAGCGGCGACCACCACGTCGATGCCTGCCGCCGAAGACAGCGCGACGATGCGTTGCCGGTTGGTGAGCCCGACCATCGCAAGCGCGAGGCCGGCCCACGGGACGGACGCCGACTTCGGGGTCAGGACGTAGTCGCGGAACAGGCTCTCCAAGGGACCCTGGAAACCCTGGACGGACGCGACCGACTGGACCACGACAAGCAGGATCGCCACACCGAGCGCCCCGCCCGCAACGAACATGCGGGAACGATCGACGGGCCCACCCGGCCGTACAACGGCAACATCGTCGATCGACACCCGCCAAGTGTAAACAACACGTGAACGGCAAGTGGACGAGTGTCCTGCCCGAGACCGACTTTCAGGTCCCGAGCTCCTTCACCAGCGCATCGACCACGGCTACCAGGTCACCGCCGGTGGCCTCCGCGACCTGACGTTGCCGCTGGTAGGAGGCGCCGCGGCGGGGAATCTCGGCCACGGCGGCCAATTCGTCCGCGCAGCCGAGTCGCACGGCGGTCGGCGCCAGCTTCTCCAGCAGGTCGTTCAGGTCGTCGGTGACGAGCCGCTCGTTGCTGTCCTCGTCGAGAATGATCTCCGCGTCGAGTCCGTACCGCGCAGCCCGCCACTTGTTTTCCTTCACGTGCCACGGCTGCAGGTTCGGCAGGTTCTCGCCCGCCTCGAAACGCCGGTCGAGGTCGACGATAAGACAGTGCACGAGCGCGACGAGGGCACCGAGTTCGGCGCGGGTGGAGATGCCGTCGAAGACGCGGACCTCGATGGTGCCCCACCGCGGCGCAGGCCGGATGTCCCAGTGCATCCCGCCGATCTTGGTGATCACCCCGGTCTTCATCTGGTCGCTGATGAAATCCTCGTACTGCGCCCAGTTCGCGAACTGGTACGGGAGCCCCGCGGTGGGGAGTTGCTGGAACATCAGGGCGCGATTACTCGCGTACCCCGTGTTCACTCCCGCCCACATCGGTGACGACGCGGACAGCGCGAGCAGATGCGGGTACCGCTGCAACAGCGCGTTGAGAATCGGGAACACCTTCTGCGGCGAAGACACCCCCACGTGGACGTGCACACCCCAGATCAGCATCTGACGGCCCCACCACTGGGTGCGCTCGATCAGCTCGTCGTAATCCGGTGTGCGCGTGACCAATTGGGTCGACCACTGCGCGAACGGGTGCGTTCCGGCGCAGATGAGATCGACCCCGAGCGGGTTCGCCGCCCGCCGCAGCAGGTCGAGCGACTCGTCGAGGTCGTCCATCGCCTCACCGACGGTGGAGTGGATGCCGGTGACGAGTTCGACGGTGTTGCGCAGCAACTCCTTGGTGATCCGCGGATCCTCCGGACCCGCGAGATTCTCGACCGCGTCGAACACCTCCGCGGCCGTGTTGGAGAGATCCCGCGTGACCCTGTCGACCAGCGCGATCTCCCACTCGACACCCAGCGTCGGCCGCGGCGAACCGGGAAAGGGAACTACCACGGTTTCGATCCAACCACAGGCCGCAGCCCGCGGCAGCGCGCCGACACCCCGGCTGCAGCCGGGGTGTCACGCAACTCAGCCGGCGCCGATGACACCGCAGGCCACGCGAGAGCCCGCGTCACCGGTGTTCAGGGTTTCCTGATCGGGAGCGGGTGCGTAACGGGTGGGGATGTTCGCGAAATTGTCGGGACCCGAGTGGATCATGACCGCGGTGCCGCTGTCGCCGTTCTTCAGGTCCTCGACCGTGAAGGCGTCGGTGCTGGTGACCAACTCGGCGGTGCCGTCCTCCAGCACCTGCAGCGACGTGAGGTCGCCGCTCGCCGGGTGCCCCGAGTGGCCCGCGGCCTGGAAGTGCCCGCCCGCGGACAGGAAGTTTCCGGGCGCACCACCGGTCGGTGCCACGGAGTTCGTCTCACACTTTCCGACGGAGTGCACGTGGAAACCGTGGAATCCGGGCGTCTGGTCCTTCACGGACACGGTGACCTCGACGTGACTGCCCGACTGCTTGAACGTGGCGGTACCCACGCTCTGGCCCTCCGCGTTCTTCAGCGTCGCGGTGAGCGCGCCGCTCTCCGCGTTCTCGCCCGAACCGCTTTCGGCGTCGCCGGGAACGCCTGCCGCACTGGGATCGGCGGCGCCGGTCCAGACGGGAGGAGTGGTGCCGGGAACGTCGGTCGGCGCCTCGTTGTTACTGCAGGCGGTCAGCCCGAAAGCTGCAATGGCCACCACCGGGGTGACAATGCGCCAGGACATCCGACGGGTAGAACTCGAGGCCATCAAACCGCTCCTTTGAGGTGGCGAAGAAGTGCACCTGATCATAACCGCGGCGCCGGCGCACCGACCGTCCGGTCTAGTGCGCAGAGGTGACGATGACGACCACACCGGCCGACGAATTCGCGATGCCCGGGAACTTCGGCTCGGCCGACACCCCGAGTTGCGCCGCGATCTCGGTGGCCGCTTCCTTCTCCGCGGCGGAAGTGCCGTAGTACACGGTGGTTTCGGAGATGGTGCCGTCGCTGTAGTTGCCGGTTTCCGACACCGTCCACCCCGAGGACATCAGTTCGGTGGCGGTCTGGCTCGCGAGCCCCGTGACGTTGCTGTTGTTGAGCACCCGCACCGGCACCGACGCCACGTCGGCAGCCTTCGTGGTGCTGGACGCACCGGAGGTCGTGCTCGCCGCGGAAGCGGAGGTGCCTCCCCCCGCTCCGGCGGCCGTCGTCGGACGGGCGGCGGTGGTCGTGGCAGCCGCCGAAGTGGTGACGGTGGCTGCGGTTTCCTCCGAATCCGAACCTCCGAGCGAGGCGAACCCGAGACCTGCGAAGAGAATCGCGAGGGCGATCAGCACCATCGCGAGGGCACGTAACGGCGGGCCGGACGATTCGGGTTTCGGAGTACTCACGATGTCGACCTTAGCGACCGGTTGCTACGTGACGTCGAACCCGAGGCGACGGGCCGCGCGGGCCTTCTGCCTGCTCGCGCGCAGCCGTCGCAGGCGCTTGACGAGCATCGGGTCGGCTGCGAGCGCCTCCGGACGGTCCACCAGCGCGTTGAGCACCTGGTAGTACCGGGTGGCGGACATGTCGAACAGCTCTTTGATCGCTTCTTCCTTCGCGCCGGCGTACTTCCACCATTGGCGCTCGAAGGACAGGATGTCGTGCTCCCGACGCGAGAGACCGTCGTCGTTGCCGACGTCGTCGACCCCTACGGAAGTGTCGCCGTCGATGCGCTCGGACTGGTTCCGACTACGCGCTGTTGCGCCGTCCATCTCACTCCTCGACTACTAGCTCTCGCCCGACCTCAGCGAAACCACGTTCCCCCGGCTCCTCGATCGCGTGGCCGATCGAGCAACGAATTACACAGCTGTACTTCAGCGACTATTCAACCACGACGAACGCCGCGGGCAGTGCGAACGGCTCGGGCGCGCCGCACTATCCTTGACGACCATGGCCATCCTCCCCATCCGGATCGTGGGCGACCCGGTATTGCACGAACCGACCGAGACGGTGTCCCAGTCACCTGCGGAACTCGCAGACATCATCGCCGACATGTACGACACGATGGACGCCGCCAACGGCGTCGGGCTCGCCGCCAACCAGGTCGGCCTGCCGCTGCGGTTGTTCGTCTACGACTGCCCGGATGTCGACGAGACCGGAAAGCCGTTCCGCCGGCGGGGCTGCGTCGTCAACCCGGTCCTCGAGACGTCGGAACGACCCGAGACCATGCCGGACCCGGACGACGACGTCGAGGGTTGCCTGTCGGTTCCCGGCGAGCAGTTCCCCACCGGCCGGGCCGAGTGGGCGAAGGTCACCGGCACCGACGCCGACGGCAATGCCGTCGAGATCGAGGGACGCGACTTCTTCGCGCGCATGCTGCAGCACGAGGTCGGTCACCTCGACGGCTTCCTCTACGTCGACATGCTGGTCGGCCGCAATGCACGCGCCGCGAAGAAGACCATCAAGCGCGCCGGCTGGGGAGTTCCCGGGCTCAGCTGGGTGCCGGGAACGGTCGAAGACCCGTTCGGGCATGACGACTGACATTCCGCTCGGAAGCCGGGTGGTGCTGCGATACCAGCTGCCGCCCGGTTCCAGCCATCCGATGACCGACGTCATCGGGGTACTCGAGAGCGTCGAGCCGCTCGTGGTCGTCCGCGACGCGGCCGGCTCCGCGATCGAAGTGGAGCCGGAGCGGGTGGTCGCACTGAAGGCGGTCCCCGCACGCCCCGTGCGGGCGAGCGAGATCCGGTCCCTCGAACTGGCCTCCGCCGACGGCTGGCCGGGGATCGAGCACGCATGGATCGACGGCTGGCTCGCCCGGTACGGCCACGGCTTCACCGGACGCGCCAACTCGGCGGCGCCGCTCGGCGACCGCGGGTCGGTCGGGAGTCTGGACGACCCCTCCCCCGGCGGCACGCTCGACCGCCTGCGCGAGTGGTACGCCGAAAGGGACCGCCCGCTGCGGTTGCTGATCCCCGACCGCCTGGGCGAGGTGCCGCTGGGCTGGAACGTCAGCGACGAAGTGGTCGTGATGGCCGCCGACGTCGACAACCTGGCGCTGCCCGAGGGTCCGCGGACCACGACCGTCACCGATCACCCCGATCCGGACTGGCTCGCCCTCTACCGCTACCGCGGGTCCGCGCTCCCCGACTTCGCGGTCGACGTGCTGAACTCGGTCCGCGGCGGGACGCTCGGCTTCGGCCGGATCGGCGCCGCCGACTCGACGCTCCTCGCCGTCGCCCGCGGATCCGTCACGACCGCGCCCGACGACCGTCGATGGGTCGGGCTCACCGCTGTCGAGGTGGCGCAGGACCATCGCCGCCGCGGAATCGGCAGCCTGATCTGCGGCGACATGATCAATTGGGGACGCGAGCACGGTGCGACCCACGCGTGTCTGCAGGTCGCCGTCGAGAACGAAGGCGCGCAGGCGATGTACCGGAACGTCGGCTTCGTGACGCACCACCGGTACCGCTACGCCACCGAACCCGGCGGCTGAAAATCTGTCGGCCAGTGCCGCTAGGGTGGCTGCCGTGCGCATCGCAACCTGGAACGTGAACTCTGTTCGTGCCCGTACCGACCGGATCCTGGACTGGCTCCAGCGGTCCGACGTCGACGTGCTGGCGATGCAGGAAACCAAGTGCAAGGACGAGCAGTTCCCGTACGAGCGGTTTCGCGAACTGGGGTACGAGGTCGCGCACGTGGGCCTCAGCCAGTGGAACGGTGTCGCGATCGCGTCCCGTGTCGGCCTCGACGACGTGCAGATCGGCTTCGAGGATCAGCCCGGGTTCCACAAGGACCCGGAGGTCGCGCCCGCGCAGGAAGCCCGCGCCATCGGCGCCACCTGCAACGGCGTCCGCATCTGGAGCCTGTACGTCCCCAACGGGCGTGAGCTCGCCGATCCGCACTACACGTACAAGCTGGACTGGCTGGCGAAGCTGCACACGGATGCGGTCGGATGGCTGGACCGGAATCCGGACGCGCAGATCGCGCTGGTCGGTGACTGGAACGTCGCGCCCACCGACGAGGACGTCTGGGATCCGGCACTGTTCGAGGGCAAGACCCACACGTCCGTCCCGGAGCGGGAGGCCTTCCAGGCGTTCGTCGAATCGGGATTCGCCGACGTCGTCCGGCCGCACACCCCCGGCCCGGGTGTCTACACCTACTGGGACTACACCCAGCTGCGGTTCCCGAAGAAGCAGGGCATGCGCATCGACTTCGTGCTCGGGTCGCCCGCCCTCGCCGGCCGTGTCGACAAGGCCGAGATCGACCGCAACGAACGCAAGGGCAAGGGCGCCAGCGATCACGCGCCGGTCATCGTCGACCTCGGCGACTGAGGCGCAGCAACCCGAGACGAACGGCGCCCCGGTTTCTAGTCGGCGACCAGAATGTCGAGATGCTCCGGGTTCAGCGCCACGTAGCGCCGGACGTACGTGCAGATGGGACGCACCTTCCAGCCCCGCCTGCGCGCTGAACCCAGCGCCTCGCCCACGAGGACCGCAGCGAGGCCGCGGCCACCGAGGTCTTCCACGATCACCGTGTGCATGAACGCGACCACCTCGCCGGGCTTGGCGGTGAACCCGGGAATGTCGTCCTCGTCGCGATAGCCGAGGATGCCGACCAGCTCGTCCCCCAGCCACAGGTCGAATCGTTCGTGGGCGGGGTTGTCGAGTACGCGAGCATCAGTGGCCGTGATGCCAGCATCAGTGGCCGTGATGCTCCCCGACGGCTCGGGAACGTTCGAAAAGTGATCCATGCCACTCATGAGATCAGCCCATGGGCACCGTCGCGAGTGGAATCACCGGCCCCGGAACCGTTTCGTTGCCGACGAGTGGTCGTTTCGTGTCCCGACCGACCGCCGTCAGGCCTCCACCGGGACCACGAGGTCGCGGTACTCGGGATGCCCCGCGACGAAGCGCTGCACATAGGTGCATACGGGCCGGACCTTCCAGCCGTACCCGCGGGCGAGGTCGAGGGAGCGCCCCACCATGAGTCCGGCGAGTCCGCGGTGACCGAAGTCCTCGACGATCACCGTGTGCATGAACGAGACCACCGGAGCCTGTCGCCCCCGGCCTCTCTGGCCCGGCGGCCGGGCCACCACGCCCACTCCCGCACCCGCACCCGGCGGGGTGTCCGCGAGGGCGAAATAACCGAGGATGCCGACCAGGTCACCACTCAGTCGAAGTTCGAATCGGTTCTGATCGGCGTTGTCGATCACGTCCACAACCTGCGCATCTGTCAGCATGGCTATCTCCTGGGGGTATGTGTCGTAATCGAAATGTGATGTTCATCACCCTTTATACCGATGTACGGAAGCCCTGTCCAAGTTTCCCCCGAATGTTTCACTCACAGAGATCTCGGTTACAGTCTCCGGGACAACTACACATCCACGGGGGCTCGCACCAGCGGGCTGAGAGGACGGCTAGGGGCCGTCGACCGTCGAACCTGTCCGGGTAATGCCGGCGTAGGGAGCATCATCGATGAGCACAACCATATCTACAGCCACGTCCGTCACCACGGGACCGATCCAGGGCAGCACCAAGCAGTACCTGCAGTCGGGCGAGGTCCGGGTGCCGGTCCGGCGCGTACACCTCACCAACGGTGAGCACCTCGACGTGTACGACACGTCGGGCCCGTACACCGACGCGGACGCCACGATCGACCTCGACGCGGGGCTTCCGCACCTGCGGGCGTCGTGGATCGCCGACCGGGCCGGCACCCAGCTCGACGCCGCCCGCGCCGGAACCGTCACCCCCGAGATGCGGTATTGCGCTGCACGCGAGGGTGTTTCACCCGAGACGGTGCGCGCCGAGGTCGCGGCGGGTCGCGCCGTGATCCCGGCCAACCGCTGCCACCCCGAACTCGAGCCGATGATCATCGGCAAGGCGTTCGCGGTCAAGATCAACGCGAACATCGGCAACAGCGCGGTGACGTCGTCGATCGCAGAGGAGGTCGAGAAGATGGTGTGGGCGACCAGGTGGGGCGCGGACACCATCATGGACCTGTCCACCGGCAAGAACATTCACGAGACCCGGGAATGGATCCTGCGCAATTCGCCGGTGCCCGTGGGAACCGTGCCGATCTATCAGGCACTGGAGAAGGTCGGCGGTGATCCGACGGCACTCACCTGGGAGATCTACCGCGACACCGTGATCGAGCAGTGCGAGCAGGGCGTCGACTACATGACGGTCCATGCCGGGGTGCTGCTCCGCTACATTCCGCTGACCGCGCGCCGGGTCACCGGCATCGTCTCCCGCGGCGGTTCGATCATGGCGGCGTGGTGTCTGGCCCATCACCGGGAATCGTTCCTGTACACCCACTTCGACGAACTCTGCGAGATCCTCCACCGCTACGACGTCACGTTCTCGCTCGGTGACGGTCTGCGCCCCGGGTCGATCGCGGACGCCAACGACGAGGCCCAGTTCGCCGAACTCCGCACCCTCGGTGAGCTTACGAAGATCGCGAAATCGCATGGCGTGCAGGTGATGATCGAAGGACCCGGACACGTGCCGATGCACAAGATCGTCGAGAACGTGCGGCTCGAGGAGGAGCTGTGCGAGGAGGCGCCGTTCTACACGCTCGGACCGCTCGCCACCGACATCGCACCGGCGTACGACCACATCACGTCCGCGATCGGGGCGGCGATGATCGCGCAGGCCGGCACCGCGATGCTCTGCTACGTGACCCCAAAGGAGCACCTGGGGCTGCCGAATCGGGACGACGTCAAGACCGGGGTCATCACGTACAAGATCGCGGCGCACGCCGCGGACCTCGCGAAGCAGCATCCGCGGGCGCAGGAGCGGGACGACGCGCTGTCGAAGGCCCGGTTCGAGTTCCGCTGGCACGACCAGTTCGCGCTGTCCCTCGACCCGGATACGGCGCGGGAGTTCCACGACGAGACGCTGCCCGCGGAGCCGGCGAAGACGGCCCACTTCTGCTCGATGTGCGGCCCGAAGTTCTGCTCCATGCGGATCTCCGCCGACGTGCGGGAGTACGCACAGCAGCACGGGCTCGATTCGATCGAAGCCATCGAGGCGGGCATGGCCGAGAAGTCGAGCGAGTTCGTCGGCGCAGGTGGCCGCGTGTATCTGCCCGTCGAATCCGTCACCTCAGAGAATCGGTAAGGTCCCCTTCGTGAAGCTGCTGCCCCTGACCCCCGACGGCCAGACCCCCGTCCGCGTCCTCACCATCGCCGGCACCGATTCCGGCGGTGGCGCCGGGATCCAGGCGGACTCGCGGACGATGGCGCTCTGCGGCGTCCACGCATGTGTCGCGGTCGCCGCGGTGACGGTGCAGAACTCGGTGGGCGTCAGCGGTTTCCACGAGATTCCGCCGGAGACGGTGGCCGCGCAGGTGCGGTGCGTCGTCGACGACATCGGGGTCGGGGCAGCGAAGACGGGGATGCTCGCGTCGACGGCCATCATCGAGGCCGTCGCGGCCGTGTGCACCGAGGTCGGGATCGGCCGGGACCAGCCGGTCCCGCTGGTCGTCGACCCGGTGTGCGCGTCGATGCACGGCGATCCGCTCCTGCACGCGGAGGCGCTGGACGCCGTGCGGAACACGCTGATCCCGATCGCCACGGTGGTCACCCCGAACCTCGACGAGATCCGGTTGATCACCGGCATCGAGGTCGTGGACGACGCGACCGCGCGCCGGGCCGCTGAGGCGCTGCACGCGCTCGGCGCGCAGTGGTCGATCGTGAAGGGCGGGCATCTCCGGACGTCGGCGTCGAGCACCGATCTGCTGTTCGACGGCGACCGATTCCTCGAGTTCAGCAGTCCCCGGATCGACACCGGCAACGACCACGGCGGCGGCGACACCCTCGCGGCCGCCATCGCGAGTGCGCTCGCCCACGGGTGGTCCGTGCCCGACGCGGTGGCGTTCGGCAAGGAATGGGTCACCAAGTGCCTGGAGGCGTCGTACGACCTGGGTGCCGGTCACGGCCCCGTGTCCCCCTTGTGGCGCCTGCGGCACGTGAGTACTTGTTAACCGCCGGACGTTAACAAGTACTCACGGGCGGCGGAGCCGCAACCGCCAGATACCGAGGTCGGAGGGCACTCCGCTGGGGGCGGGGGCGAAGAAGGCACGCCGCCACGGCTTGACCCCGACCCCCAGTTCGTCGAGGGTGCCCGGCTGCAGGCTCGACAGCGTGGCGGACGACGCCATCACGTTGCCGTCGCCCCCCAGTTCCATCATCCGGGCCGCCACGGTCACGTCGACGCCGAGCCAGTCGCTGCCGATCTGCCGGGGCGAACCGGTGTGGATGCCGACGCGCATGCGGGGGCGGTAGCCGTCCACCTCGACGTCCGCGAGGGCTTCCTGCGCGGCGAAGACGGCGTCGATCGCGCGGTCCGGGCTGGGGAAGACGGCCATCACGCCGTCGCCCAGTCGTTTCACCACGTGCCCGCCCCGGTCGACGATGGGCGTCTCGACGGCTCGGGCGACGTCGCGCAGCAGGGCGAGGGTGGCGCTGTCGCCGGCGGGCAGCGACCAACTGGAGAACCCCACGAGGTCGGTGAACACGATGGTCACCTCCCGCGTTCCCCGCCCACGTCCGGTGCGCTCGAGCAGCGCCTGCCACACCTGCAGCGCGCCGAGGCTCATCTCGCGGGACGCGCCCGGCTGGTGGTCGAGGAAACGGTCGGCGACGCGGGCGATGGCCCGGGCGCTCCCGGGGCCGGCCGTCGAAAGCGGGTCGCCGAACGCGGGATCGCCGGGGAGCGCGCGACGAACCTTTCGCAGCCCCTCGATCAGCTGCGGCTGCCGATTCACCGATCCCACCCAGCCCAGCACCTTGTCGCCCCGTTTCGGTGTCTGCGCAGCGCCCGGCTGGGCACTGCTCTCTTCGGCGGGGTCGTCGCTCACGGGAGTAAGAGTAACTCAGCGTCACATGCACAAACCCGTGACGAATCGGACTTCACTCGGTGGCCCGCGCCTTCTCCCGGTCCGCGCTGATGGGGACTCCGTTCGGACCCGTGAGCGACTCCGCGTACACCCCGACGGCATATGCGACCGCGGCGGCATTCTTGGCGAGGGCGGCCCGGTCCACGTTCTCGAGGGTATCGGTTGCGCTGTGGTAATTCTTGTCGTACACGACACCCGGGGTGCCGCCCCACTTCTGCGCCTGCTCGGGAGTCTTCGTCTCGTCGGCCCCGCTGAACACCCCGCCCGAGGGGATTCCGTGCTCGATGAACGGTCCGTAGTCGGATCGGCCGTCGAAGTCCGTGCCGTCCGCGGCGATGCCGTTGCCCTGGAGGAACTCGGTGAACGTCCGCTCGATGCCCGCGGAACCCTCGGGTCCGGGCCCCTCGCCGACGTTGTCGGAATTGTCGCCGTCGTAGGCGAGGTAGCCGGCGTTCTCGGAACCGAGCATGTCGAAGTTCAAGTACAGCGCGATGTCATTCCGCTGCTCCTCGCTGAGACTGTCGACGTAGGCCTCGGATCCCAGCAGACCCAATTCCTCGGCGCCCCAGAACGCGAAGCGCACGGCGTTGTCGACGTCGGGCGAACCGCCGAGTTGCACGGCCGTTTCGAGGGTCGCGGCGACGCCGGTGCCGTTGTCGTTGATGCCGGGGCCGTCGGGGACGCTGTCCAGGTGGGCACCGACCATCACGACGTCGTCCGTCGAGCCGGTCTTCGTCTGGGCGATGACGTTGCGCGCGGTGCTCGACTCGGTGACGGTGTCGAGCGTGAGGGTGACGTCGCCCCCGGCCTGCTCGAGCGCGGCGCCGTCCGCCTTGCTCACCCCGCCCGTGGGCACCTTGCCCACGTCCGGGTCGCCGAGGGTGCCGCCGCTCATCGGTCCGTCCTCGTTGTTGACGACGATCACGCCTGCGGCGCCGCGCTCGGAGGCCACCTGCTGCTTGGCCGCGAACGGGCACACCCCGCGGTTCACGAGGACGATCGCCCCGGTCACGTCGAGGCCGTCGTAATCGGTGGCCTCGCATCCCGGACTGTCGTCCTTGCGAGCGGGCACCAGGCGGGCGGTGAGCCCCTGCGGACCGGTGGACGGCGAATACGACAGCGCCCGGACGTCGAAGTCACGATCGCCGGACCGCAGGGCCTCCGTGTGCACGTCGAACTTGTGGAACTCGAATTCCGGGGTCTGGACGTCGAAGCCCTTGTCTTCCAATGTCTGTGCGACGTAGTCGACGCTCGCGTCGTAGCCGGAGGTTCCGGCCGCGCGGTTGCCGTCGTTGCTCTCGGCGATCGTCTGCAGTTGCTCGAGGTGCCCCACCACACCACTCTCGGTGACCGAAGCCGCGAGAGCGCTCGCGTCGACCGGCGGCGAATCGGGTTCGCTCGTCGACGAGCACCCGGCCAGGACCATCGCACCGGCCACTCCGACTGTGAAAACTCCCCGTAGTCGCATGTCGGGAGCCTAACGCAGAAGCACCTGTGGGCCGGCGCGAATGGATTTCGCACCGGCCCACAGGCTCCCGCCCCACCGTCACCCTCAGCCAGGTCTCCCGACGATCACCTGGCGGAGGAGCAGGGCGAGATCACTGTATCGGGTGTCAGGCGTCGCGCTTGTTGACGACCACCAGTCCGGCCCCGAAGATCACGAAGACGAACACCGCGAAGTACACGAGGCTGCCCCACGGGCCCCAGTGGAAATCGGCTCCTTGCGACGCTCCCAGGAAGTTGTTGGCGTTGAGGAACGGCAGGAACGGCATGATCTTCTGGCCGAACGAGCCGAACAGGTTGAACAGGCTCTCGATCAGCAGCGGCCACAGCAGCAGCAGGGCGATCGCGCCCGCCGACTGACGCAGCAGGGTGCCGACTCCGACAGCGAGGACCACGCACAGGAACGCGTAGATCGGGACGCCGTAGATCGACCGCCACGCGTCCGCACCGGTCAGTGTGAGTGCCGCTCCCGCTTCGTCGCCGGCCGTCGCCTTCGCGATGGCGTACGCCCCGAACGTGAGGACGAACGTCAGCACGGCGCCGAACGCGCCGATCAGGCCGGCCTTCGCGATCAGGACGGACGCCCGGTTCGGGATGGCCTGGAACGTGGTGCGGATGACGCCGAACCGGTATTCGCTGGTCACGGCGAGCGCGGCGAGGATCATCAGCACCAGCACGCCGAATCCGGACACACCGCCCACCGCGTCCGCCATCTGCGGCAGGAACGGATCGAAATCCGGTTGCCTACCGTCCGCGATCTGGTTGTTGAAGGAGTTGATACTGGCCTTCGCGCTGAGCCCGATGACTGCGGCGAGGCCGAGTCCCAGCACGATGATGATGACCGTGCACCACCACGGCGACCTCGTCGACGTGATCTTGATCCGTTCGGCATTGAGAACAGCCATTACAGTGCACCCCTCATCACATCTTCGACGCCCTCTGCGTGGTACTGCACGTCGTCTCCGGTCAACTTCATGAAGGCGTCCTCCAGCGATCCGCGCTGAGATGCCAACTCGTGCAGGACGATGCCCTGCGAACCGGCGATCCCGCCGACGACGTCCGTCGACGAATCCACCACGACGAGCGCCTGCTGCCCGTCGGATCCGTCCTCGCGCACCGTGAGTCCGTTGGACGTGAGCGCGCTGCGCAGCGCATCCAGCTGTGGGCTCCGCACGCGCACCGTCGATTCCGAGGACTTGCTGACGAACTCGGACACGGTGGTGTCGGCGATCAGCCGGCCCCGGCCGATGACCACCAGATGTTCTGCGGTGAGCGCCATCTCGGACAGCAGGTGGCTCGACACCAGCACGGTGCGGCCCTCTGCCGCGAGGCGCTGCATGAACTTCCGGATCCAGACGATGCCCTCCGGGTCGAGCCCGTTCACCGGCTCGTCGAACAGGAGCACCTTCGGGTCGCCGAGCAGCGTGGCGGCCAGGCCCAGTCGCTGGGACATGCCGAGCGAGAACCCGCCTGCCTTCTTCCCCGCCACCTCGGTGAGCCCGACGAGGTGCAGCACCTCGTCGACGCGGCTCTTCGGCAGCGAGTTGGACGCCGCCATCCACTGCAGATGGGCTCGGGCCGAGCGGTTGGGGTGCACCCACTTCGCGTCGAGCAGGGCCCCCACCGTCCGCAACGGCTGCACCAGGTCGCTGTACGGTTTGCCGTCGATCAGCGCGCTGCCCGCCGTGGGGCGGTCCAGCCCGAGGATCATGCGCATCGTCGTCGATTTGCCTGCACCGTTCGGACCGAGGAAGCCGGTGACCATACCCGGCTTCACGTTGAACGTCAGGTTGTCCACCGCCTTCGTCGCACCGAAGGTCTTTGTCAGTCCCCTCACTTCAATCATGATGAGAAGGATGCCGGAACCTGCGGCCGGCGCGCATCGGCCGCAGGTCTACTCCCGACTCGTCCCCTGGTACCGGTCGGACCCTGAACCGGACCCCGACGCGACCCCGAGATCTACGACGACGCCTGCGCCCAGAACCGCTTGGGGATGCGGCCCGCGTGCCGGGCCTCGTACCCCGCCACCACGGCCCCGCGCATCGCCGACGCCATGAGCGCCGGATCCTTCGCCCTGGTCACCGCGGTGGCAAGCAGGACGGCGTCGCAGCCGAGTTCCATCGCGAGGGTCGCGTCGCTGGCGGTCCCGATGCCGGCGTCGAGGATGACCGGTACCCCGGCACCGTCCACGATCATCTCGATGTTGTGCGGGTTCGCGATACCGAGCCCGGTGCCGATCGGCGAACCCAGCGGCATCACGGCCACACAGCCGACGTCCTCGAGCCTGCGGGCCAGGACCGGGTCGTCGGTGGTGTACGGCAGGACGACGAATCCGTCGTCGACCAGTTGCTCGGCGGCGCTGACCAACTCGATGGCGTCGGGCATGAGGGTGCGTTCGTCGGCGATGACCTCGAGCTTCACCCAGTCGGTTTCGAGTGCCTCCCGGGCGAGTTGCGCCGTCAGCACCGCCTCCGCCGCGCCGCGACAGCCCGCGGTGTTGGGCAGCGGCGCGATGTCGAGCCGGCGCAGCAGGTCCAGCACCCCGGTGCCACCCACGGCGTCGACGCGGCGCATCGCGACCGTGGTCAGCTCGGTGCCGGACGCGACGAGCGCCTCTTCGAGCACCGTCAGGTTGGCGGCGCCGCCGGTGCCCATGATCAACCGTGAACCGAACGTGCGGCCCGCGATCGTGAGGCCCTTCTGCACGCCGGGAGTCGTGTCAGCCACCCTGCACCGCCGTGAGGATCTCGATCTCCCAACCCCGGACCACGAACTCGTCCCACCGGGCGCGGGGGAACACGGCGCCGTTCACGGCCACCGCGATGCCCTTGGTCGGCAGGTTCAGCGCCTCCAGCAGCCCGGTGACGGTCAACGGTTCCGTGAACTCGTGATCCTCGCCGTTGACGCTGATGCCGATCGGCACCACTACTTGCTGCTCACTCATCTCTACCTCGCTACTTTCTCGAAACGTTCGGGGTCGGCGGCTTTCGCCTCGACCAGTGCCGAGCCCTCCAACAATGCCACCGTCGCGTCGGCGGTCACCGGGGTGAGCAGGATGCCGTTGCGGCCGTGTCCCGTCGCCACCACGACCCGATCGGACACCCGGCCGATCAGCGGCAGGTTGTCCGGGGTCATCGGACGCAGACCCGCCGAGGTCTCACGCAGTTCGTACTCGCCGATGGCGGGCATCAGCGCCTCGGCATCCGCGATCAGGTCCCGCACACCGGCCACCGTGACCTGCGTGTCGTTGCCCGATTCGTACTGGGTGGCGCCGACGACGATGCCGTCCGCGCGCGGCACCAGGTAGGCGGGCCTGCCGTGGACGCTGCCCCGGATGGTCCGGCCCGGCGCCGGGGTCACCCCGGGACGGGCCCGCAACCGCAGGATCTCGCCCTTCACCGGTCGCACCGGAAGTCCCGGCCACAGTGCCGGTGACGCGATGCCCGCGGTGACGACGATCTGGTCCGTGCCGAGGCCGTCGAGACTGCGCACGGCCTCATCGATCAGCTCCACCCCGGCGTCGACGGCGCACCGCTGCAACGCCTGCAGGAGCAGCCTGTTGTCGACGGCCAGTTCGTCGACGGCCAAGAGCCCCAACCGGACTCCGCGACCCAGCATCGGCTCGAGGGCGCGGACTTCGGCGCGATTCAGGATCTGCAGATCCCGGCCCTGCGCCCCCACCCACTCGGCGATGGTCCGGAGATCTTCGGCGTCGGCGCCGTCCAGCGCGACGGTGAGCGAACTCTCCGACGTGAACAGGTCGACGCCGGCCCCGGCCTCCAGTTCCTTCCCGAATTCGGGCCACCGGTCGAGCGACGCGCTGCCCAGTTCGAGGACGCTCTCCTCACCGGGCCAGCCCTCGGACAACGGGGCGAGCATGCCGCCCGCCACCCAGGACGCTCCCGAACCGATCGACGGGTCGTACAGCTTCACCGACCAGCCGTTGCGGGCTGCTCGCCACGCAATCGACAGGCCGATCACTCCGCCTCCGACGACGGATACCGATCTCGCCATTGAACTCCACCTCACTTCCTGCGCCGGCATGATCCGGGTCAGGTATGACGGTCGGGCTCGGCGTGAGCCCCTCTCAGCCCCACGTTCCCCGGGACTCCCGTGTTGCACTTTCACCGTAGAGGCTACCGTCATGCCGTGACCACCTCGCATCACAGCAACCTCACGGACCGTCGGCGCCGCCTCGGAACAGCACGTTTGTACCTGTGCACCGATGCTCGGCGCGAGAAGGGCGACCTGGCGCAGTTCGCCGAGGCCGCGCTGTCCGGCGGCGTCGACATCATCCAGCTCCGCGACAAGGGCTCGGCCGGTGAGAAGAAGTTCGGCACGATGGACGCCAGGGACGAACTGGCGGCACTGTCGGTGCTCGCGGCCGCGGCCAGGCGGCACGGGGCGCTGCTCGCCGTCAACGACCGGGCCGACATGGCGCTGGCCGCTGGTGCCGACGTCCTGCACCTCGGCCAGGGCGACCTGCCCGTCCCCTACGCGCGGACCGTCGTGGGTTCGGATGTCCTGATCGGCCGGTCCACGCACAGCCGCGCCCAGGCCAGCCTCGCGGCGATCGAGGACGGCGTCGACT
Source organism: Rhodococcus sp. T7 (assembly GCF_009872365.1). NCBI lineage: Bacteria > Bacillati > Actinomycetota > Actinomycetes > Mycobacteriales > Nocardiaceae > Rhodococcus > Rhodococcus sp. T7. The sequence continues at coordinate 10,420 of NZ_WXYH01000110.1, read as the reverse complement.
ACTTCTGCACCGGACCGGTGTGGGCGACCCCCACCAAGCCCGGACGGACCGCGTCGGGCATCGACCTGGTGCGCTCGACCGCCGACTCCGCGCCGAACCGCCCGTGGTTCGCGATCGGTGGCATCGACGAGTCCCGGGTTCCGGAGATCCTCGCCGCGGGCGCCGATCGGATCGTCGTCGTCCGGGCCATCACCGAGGCCCGCGACCCGCAGGCCGCGGCGCGCTCACTGTCCGCCCTGCTGCAGCAGAACGCGTAGTTACGCCTGCTCGAGCCAGTCGCGCACCGTGGCGGGCGGCAGGATCACGACGGTGGCGGGCAACTGTTCGATCAGGTCGGGGTCGGTGGTGACGACCGCGGTCACCGTGCCCAGCGTGGTGCCGTGACCTGCGGGTTCGGCGAGGCGACCGACCGCGTCCAGTGCCTCGAGCACCTCGATGCGCGGCAGCCACCCGTAGGTGCCGCCGGGCAGGTGCACGGTGCGGGGCAGCGCCCTCGACAGTTGCGCCGGCGCGCCGCTCTCACCCAGCACGTCGTGCCGGTCGAGCAGCAGTCGCACCTCGGTGGTGCGTAGTTGCGGCCACCCCGCTTCGAATCCGGGGTGTAGTGGCAGCCCGGCGACGTCGGTTTCCCGCACCCAGCGCAGTTCGGTGCTCTCACCGTTCGCGACGGTGGGCAGTGGACGCTCGGCGTCGGCGATCACCGTGGTGTAACTCCAGCCGCTCGCGGCCTTCATGGTGACGACCTCCGTGCGGACGCGGATGGTCGCACTCTCGATGCCGGCTTCCTCGTGCGCCTCGCGCACCGCGGCGTGGGTCGTGGTCTCGTGGCTGTCCCGGGCACCGCCGGGCAGCGCCCACGTCCCGCCCTGGTGGCTCCAGGCCGCACGGTGCTGTAGCAGCACGGCCGGCGTCTCGTCCGGGAGCGGCGCACGCAGCAACAACCCGGCCGCACCGTGCTTGCCCCAATGACGACTGCCGTCCGGCCCGGTCGCCCAGCCGTCACCGTCACCACGCATCGACTACCCCTGTCCGACCTGATGGGTCTCCCTGCAGTTCCCTCACACTAACGGTTTCTGCCGGAAGTGCCCGATATCCCCGGTCACCGACTCCTGCTTATATGCTCCCCACAAGGTGCAGCCGTGACACGGGAGGGGTGCGACGTGGTTCTGCGTGAGGCGCCGTCGATCGAACCCCACGGCAGCCGCGCCCTGTCTGCCGCCGCGGACGACGACGTCGACCCCGCTGTGGCACGTCGTAAGGAACTGCGTGCGTTCCTGGCGTCGACACCCGCCAAGCTCACCGCCCTCGGCGCGCTCCTGGTGCTGCTCACCCTGACCGCCGGTCTCGTGGCCGCGTCGTCGGTGAACAGCAGGGAGGCCACCCTCGACAGCGTCCTCGCCGAGACCGAACCGCTGTCGTTCTCGGCGCAGAACCTCTACAGCGCCCTGTCGGTGGCGGACGCCGCGGCGACGACGGCGTTCATCTCCGGCGGTCTCGAACCTCCCGAACTCCGGGACACGTACGCGCAGGCGCTCGGCACGGCCTCCTCCGACCTCGTGTACGCGTCCGGCGGGCTCGCTGCAGGCGACGTGGACAGCAGGCGCCTGCTCGCCTCCATCTCCACCGACCTCAGCGTCTACTCCGGTCTCGTCGAGACCGCGCGGGCCAACAACCGCACCGGTCATCCCGTGGGCGCGGCCTACCTCAGCGAGGCGTCGACGCTGATGCAGACGAGCATGCTGCCGAAGGCCCAGGAGTTGCACGCCCGGCAGGAAGCGGACGTCGCGGACATCCAGCGCGACTACTCCCGTCCGCCCTGGACGGCGCTGATCCTGGTCCTCGTCGCACTCGTCGCACTGCTCGTCGCACAGGTCGTCCTCGCGCGGCTCAGCAGGCGCACGTTCAATCTCGGGTTGATCCTGGCGTCGTCGTGCACCGCCATACTCCTGGTGTGGATGCTCGTCGCCGGGGTGGTCTCCTCGGTCGACACCAAGCGCGCGCTGACCCAGGGTGCCCGCCCGATGCACGAGTTGACCGCGGCGCGCATCCTGGCGCAGCAGGCCCGCACCGAGGAGACACTCAAACTGGTCCGCCGGGATTCCAACGGCGACTACGACGCCGCCTTCGAGGACAAGTCCGGTCAACTCGACACCCTGCTGTCGGGCTATCCGCACGACGGCGACCGCGCGGTCGGCCACGACGACGTGGCACGGGCCGAGGAGGCCTGGAAAAGCTGGTCGTCGGCGCACGATCGCATGAACGAGATCCTCGCGAAGGGCGACTTCGTCTCGGCGGCAACGGTTGCGATCGGGCCGGGACCCTCGGATTCCGCGGCCCAGTTCGATGCCGTCGACGACGCGCTCACCGACGGCATCGGGACCGCCCGCGACCATCTGCGGTCGAACGTCGAATCCGCAGCCCGGGTGCTCACCGCGCTCGGCTCCGGCGCCGTCGTCCTCACACTCGTCGCGCTCTGCGGAATTATCATCGGGTTGTGGCCCCGGTTGAGGGAATACCAGTGAGGCGGCACCGGGTCGCGCTGGTGCTGTTGGCGGCCGCGTTGCTGATCGGCGGGTGCGCGGAGGCCGCCCCGGAGCACGTCGGATCCCCGAGCGTGTCCTACACCGAACCCCCGCTTCCTGCCGCCGCGGCACCGGCCCCCGAGACCAGCGCCGCCCCGCCTACTCCCGAGAAGGACTGCGGCGATCCCACCGCGAGCCTGCGCCCGTTCCCCGACACCGACACGCCGATGCCGACGGTCGACGCCATCCGCGCGCGGGGACGTCTCGTCGTCGGACTCGACACGGGCAGCAACCTGATGAGTTTCCGCGATCCCGCGACCGGCGCCATCGAGGGCTTCGACGTCGACGTCGCCCGGGAGATCTCACGAGACCTGTTCGGCGACCCGGACCGGCTCGACTACCGCATCCTCACGTCGGCGAATCGTGAGAAGGCGCTGCAGGAGTCGATGGTCGACATTGTCGCGAAGACGATGACCATCACCTGCGACCGCAAGGAACGGGTGGCGTTCTCCTCCGAGTACTTCGCGGCGCAGCAGCGGGTTCTGGTCGTGAAGGGCTCCCCGATCCGCAGCGCCGCCGACCTGGACGGAAAGCGGGTCTGCGTCGTCCGCGGCACGACGTCGCTCACCCGGTTGCAGAAGGTCGCGCCCACCGCCGAGATCCTCACGGTCCCCATGTGGTCGGATTGCCTGGTCGTCCTGCAGCAGCGGCAGGTCGACGCGGTGACCACCGACGACACGATCCTTGCCGGCCTGGCGTCCCAGGACCCGTACCTCGAGATCGTCGGGGACAGCATGGGCGCCGAACCGTACGGAATCGGCATCACCAAGACGAACGAGGACCTCGTGCGGTTCGTCAACCGCACGCTCGAACGGATCCGCGGCGACGGAACCTGGACCAGAATGTACGACCGGTGGCTGTCGGTGCTGGGCCCGTCCCCCGCCCCGCCATCCGCCGTGTACCAGGACTGAGGGGACGCATGCCGCAACATTCGAAGAACCCCGAGTCCACCGACCCGGACCTGGCCACCCAGGCCGCCGTCCGGGAAGAACTGGACCAGGCCACGCGAGCCGCAGTCCGGGAAGAACTGGACGAGGCCACGCAGGCAGCAGTTCGGGAAGAACTGGACGACGGGCCGGCCACCCAGGCTGCTTCGCCGACGTCCCGGCCGTCCGGTGCGTCCGGCACCGGTCGCTCGACGCGCTCACCGCGCACCCGATCCGGGCAGCGCCTGCGTCTCGGCGGCGGACTCGTCGAGGTGCCCGTCGTCAAGACACTCGACCCGGCGTCGGCGGTGATGACCGACCCGAAGGTCCCTGAGGCCAAGCGCTTCTGCTGGAAGTGCAACAAGCCGGTCGGCCGCGGCGGCCCCACGTCCGAGGCCTCCGAGTTCGGTCTGTGCCCTTCGTGCGGAGCGACTTTCGACTTCCGGCCCCTCCTCGAGCCGAACGACCTCATCGGCGGCCAGTACGAGGTGCAGGGCTGCATCGCGCACGGCGGCCTCGGCTGGATCTACCTGGCCATCGACCGCAACGTCAGCGACCGGTGGGTGGTTCTCAAGGGGCTGTTGCACTTCGGCGACGCCGAGGCTCAGGCCGTGGCGGTGGCCGAACGTCAGTTTCTCGCGGAGGTGGCGCACCCGAGCATCGTGAAGATCTTCAACTTCGTGGAGCATCCCCGGGCGGACGGGACGCCGATGGGCTACATCGTCATGGAGTACGTGGGCGGTCATTCGCTACGCGACGTCCTGTCGACGCACACCCGGCCCGAGCGTATGCCCGTCGAGCAGGCCATCGCGTACGTGCTCGAAATCCTTCCCGCGCTGGCATATCTGCACTCCACCGGTCTGGTGTACAACGACCTCAAACCCGACAACGTGATGGTCACCGAGGACGCCCTGAAGTTGATCGACCTCGGCGCCGTCGCCGGCATCGAGGACTACGGGTACCTGTACGGCACGCCCGGATATCAGGCGCCGGAGATCGTCAGGACCGGCCCGACCGTGGCCTCCGACATCTACACGGTGGGGCGCACACTCGCGGTGCTGACGCTCGACATGCCGTCCGAGAAGGGCCGGTACCTCGACGGGATCCCGTCCCCCGAACAGGCGCCGGTGCTCGCGGAATACGAGTTCTTCCACCGGCTCCTGTTGCGTGCCACCGACCCCGATCCGCGCAGGCGCTTCGCGTCCGCCGAGGAGATGTCCGGTCAGCTCACCGCAGTCCTCCGCGAGGTGCTCGCGCAGCAGACCGGCGAGGAGCATCCCGGACTGTCGACGGTGTTCAGCAAGCAGCGAACGACTTTCGGCACGGACGATGCGGTCGAGCAGACGGACGTGTACGTCGACGGCGTCGAACGGGACAGGAATCTCGACCCGCTGTCGGTGGCGCAGGCGCTGGCGGTGCCGCTGATCGACCCGGCCGATCCCAACGCCCAACTCCTGGCAGCCGCGGTGCACAGCGAACCGCAGCAGACCCTGGACTCCATTCGGCACGCCCGCGAGAACGGGATCGAGCGGGTCGTCGACGACCTGGACGTGTCGTTCTCCCGGGAACTGACCCTCGCCGAGATCAAGGCGCACCTCGACCTCGGGGACGCCGCCACCGCCACCACACTCCTCCGCGATGTGGAGGCAGAGATGGGCGGGAACTGGCGCGTCGACTGGTACGCCGGACTCGCGACGCTGATCGACGGCGAGCACGAGACGGCGTTCTCCCGGTTCGAGTCCGTGCTGCAGGCGATGCCCGGTGAGACGGCTCCCAAACTCGCGCTGGCGGCCACCGCCGAACTGATTCTGCAGCACTGCGAAAGCTCCGATTCCCACCGGTGGCGGACGTTCGCCGAGACGTACTATCGGACGGTGTGGCGCACCGACCACAGCATCGTGAGTGCCGCATTCGGGCTGGCCCGCCAACTCACCGAACGCGGAGATCTGCCCGGCGCCATCGCCGCCCTCGATCAGGTTCCCCCGACGTCCCGGCACTTCACCATGGCCCGGATGACGAGTGTGCTGATGCTGCTGTCCGGACGGCCGATCGAGGAGATCGACGAGCTGGCGCTGCGGGAGGCGGCGCTCCGCGTCACCGCGCTCGCACCCGAGGAGAGCCGGGCACTGCAGATGCGCACGCTCGTACTGGGCACGGCACTGGACTGGATGCGTGCCGGTCACACGTCGGAGACGGAACTCGAGCAGATCCTGGGTGTGCCGTTCACCGAACGGGGCCTGCGCAAGGGCGCCGAGGCCGGTCTGCGGGCGCTGGCCCGCAACGCCCCCGAGCGCACTCACCGGTACACGCTGGTGGATCTCGCCAACGCCATCAGGCCCAGGAGTCTGCTGTAACGCTCAGGCCCCGATCAGCTCCACCGCGGCGCGGGCGATCGCCAACTCCTCGTTGGTCGGCACGACCAGCACCTGGACGTCGGACTCGTCCGCCGAGATGCGGCGGGCGTCACGGGAACCTTCGCGGTTGCGGTCGTCGTCGACGACGATGCCGAGGCGGCCCAGCCCCGCCAGGCTGTCGCGGCGGACGTCGACGTTGTTCTCGCCGACTCCCCCGGTGAACGTGATGACGTCCACGCCACCCAGTTCCACCAGGTAGGCGCCGATGTATTTGCGGAGCCGGTGCACGTACACGTCGTAGGCCAGCGCCGCGTCCTCGTCGCCCTCGCCGACGAGTGCCAGCAGTGCCCGGAAGTCGTTGACCCCCGACAGTCCCTTGAGTCCGGAATGCCGGTTCAGCAGGTCGTCGATCTGATCGACACCCATGCCGCTGCGGTGCAGGTGCAGGATCACCCCGGGATCGACATCGCCGGACCGCGTGCCCATGACAAGCCCCTCGAGCGGAGTCAGGCCCATGCTCGTGTCGACGGCCAGTCCCCCGCGAATCGCGGACGCCGACGCGCCGTTCCCGAGGTGCAGCACGATCTGATTCAGCTCCGACAGGTCCCGGCCGAGGAACTCGGCCGCCCGCCCCGACACGTACTGATGCGAGGTGCCGTGGAAGCCGTACCGCCGGATGGCATGCTCCTGCGCGACGTTCCGGTCGATCGCATACGTCGACGCCTCCGCAGGCAGGGTGTGGAAGAACGCGGTGTCGAACACCGCGACGTGCGGGATGTCCGGCAACTCCTCCCGCGCCACCTCGATCCCGATCACGTTCGCCGGATTGTGCAGCGGCGCAAGGGTTGACAGGTCCGAGATGGCCTGCACCACCGAGTCTTCGATTATCGTAGGTTCGTAGAACACGTCGCCGCCGTGGACGATGCGGTGTCCGACCGCGACGATCCCCGCCTCCCGCAGCGGGCGACCCACCTCGGCGACGATGTCCGACAACATCTTCAGCCCCGCGCGGTGGTCGGCGATGTGGACGTGACGCTCCGCCAGCCCGGTGCGGTGGTGGTACACGATGCGCCCCTCGGGTTCCCCGATCCGCTCGATGAGCCCGGACGCCGACGACTTCCCGGTGTCCGGGTGGATCAGCTGGAACTTGATCGACGACGAACCGGAATTAAGTACCAGTACGGAACCCTCGGTCACTGCTCTGCTCCCTGCGCCTGGATCGCCGTGATGGCCACGGTGTTCACGATGTCCTCGACCAGCGCGCCTCGAGACAGGTCGTTGACGGGTTTGGCGAGCCCCTGCAACACCGGCCCGACGGCGATCGCACCGGCGCTCCGTTGAACCGCCTTGTACGTGTTGTTGCCGGTATTGAGGTCGGGGAAGATGAAGACCGTCGCCTTGCCCGCCACCTCCGAACCGGGCATCTTCTTGTCCGCCACGCTCTGCTCGATGGCGGCGTCATACTGAATGGGGCCTTCCACCAACAGGTCCGGCCGGCGTTCCCGCACCAGTTTGGTCGCGGAGCGCACCTTGTCGACATCCGCGCCGCTGCCGGAGTCGCCCGTCGAATACGACAGCATCGCGATGCGCGGATCGATGCCGAACTGGGACGACGTCTGCGCCGAGGAGATCGCGATGTCGGCCAGCTGTTCGGCCGTGGGGTCGGGCACCACCGCGCAGTCTCCGTACGCGAGAACCCGATCGGACAGGCACATCAGGAACACACTCGACACGGTCGACACACCCGGTTGCGTCTTGATGATCTCGAACGACGGCCGGATGGTGTGCGCCGTGGTGTGCGCGGCACCGGAAACCATGCCGTCCGCGATTCCCAAGTGCACCATCATGGTTCCGAAGTACGAGATGTCGGTCATCACCTCGCGGGCGCGGTCCACACTCATGCCCTTGTGGGCGCGGAGCCGCGCGTACTCCTCCGCGAACGGACCGGCGTGTTCGGACGTCCGCGGGTCGAGGACCTGCGCGTCCGCCAGGTCGACACCGAGTTCCGCCGCGCGGCGACGTACCTGCACCTCGTCGCCGAGAATGGTCAGCTGCGCCACCTGCCGTTGCAGCAGCCTCCCGGCCGCCCGGAGGATGCGGTCGTCACCTCCCTCCGGGAGCACGACGTGCTTGCGGTTCCGGCGGGCACGATCGATCAGCTGATACTCGAACATCTGCGGGGTGACCACCGATGGGATGGGCAGCTTCAACCGGTCCAGCAGCGTCGGCGCGTCCACCCGGAGTTCCATGACACTCAGGGCGGTGTCGATTTTGCGCTGCGAGCCGACCGCCACCCGGCCACGGGTCTGAGCTGCCGCACTGGCCGTGTCGAACGTGCCCAGATCGGTGGTGAGGATCGGCAACCGCGGCTTCAGGCCGGCCATCAGCTTCGCGATCGCCGGGTGCGGCACCAGCCCACCGTTCATGATGATGCCCGCCAGCGACGGGAACCCCTCGGCCTCATGCGCATTCACCATCGCCAGCAGCACGTCGGACCGGTCGGCCGGGGCGATCACCACCGTGCCCTCCGTCAGCCGTTCGAGAATGTGCTCGGCCGTCATTCCGCCCACCAGCACCCGCAGCGCCTCCCGGTGCAGCAACTCGGGGTCGCCACTGAACAGGCTGCCGTCGATCGACTCGAGAAGTTCGGCCATCGTCGGTGCGACCAGCAGCGGGATCTCGGGCAGACTCCACGCGGGCACACCGGTGGACGCCAACGCGTCGGTGACGGCGTCGAGTTCGTCGGGGTTGCACCGGTTGGCGACCACGGCCAGAAGGTGCGCGTGGTGGGCGGTCAGTTCACCGATGGCGAGTTGCGCGAGCTGCGCGACCTCCTCGGGGGTGCGCCGGACTCCCTTCACGGCGAGCAACACCGGTGCGCCCAGGTTCACGGCGATCCTGGCGTTGTAGCCGAGCTCGCTCGGGCTGGCCACGTCGGTGTAGTCGCTGCCGATCACCACGACGGCATCGCACTGCGCCGCCACCTGGTGATACCGGGCGACGATCTCGCTGAGCGCACCCTCCGGGTCGGCGTGGACATGCTCGTACGTGACTCCCAGCGACTCCTCGTACCCGAGGTCCGCCGTCGTGTGCTCGAGGAGCAATTCGAGGATGTAATCGGTCTCCTCCGTCGACCGGGCGATGGGACGGAAGACACCCACCCTCGCCGCCGACGCACACAGCATCTGCAGGACACCCAGCGCGATGGTGGACTTTCCGGTGTCCCCCTCCGGTGAGGCGATGAAGATACTCGACGGCTGAGGACGTACGGGTGGATTCACGGGCGAGGGTGTCGCGGGCGCAGCCATGGCCATAGCGTATCCGGACACCTCCTCCCGGGTGATTGACACCGCTCCCGCCCGGCGGTCAGATGGCGTATGGCCGAATCACCCTTCCCCGACGTCCGATGGGGCAGCGAGACCAGCTTCCTCCGCGAACCCGCCGCCAAGTTTGCCGCCACCCGACCCGGATCGTGGGTGATCCGGAACCTCGCAGGCGTGGATCGCCTGCTCCTGCAGAAGAGCCGGGGACGCTTCACGATCCTCGGCCCCATCGCCGCACCGGTGGTCCTGCTGACCACCACGGGTCGGAAGTCGGGCGCGCCGCGGACGAGCCCGCTCCTGTACTACCGCGAAGGACAGCAGATCTTCGTCGTGGGCAGCAACTTCGGGCAGGACCACCACCCGGCGTGGTCGGCGAACCTCCTCGCCCAGCCGAACGCGCAGGTCACCATCGGCGGGAAAAACATCCCCGTCACCGCAACCCTCCTCACGGAACCGGAGTGGACCCGGATCTATCGCGAATTCGACGAGATGGTGCGCGTCTACGGCGTCTACGAGCACCGAACGAACCGCACGATGCGGGTGTTCGCCCTCACCGCTTCGTGAGACGTTTCGCGCGGCGGCGACCCGGTTCGAGTTCATGACGCTCGCAGATGTGCGATCAGGATCGCCTCGATCTCCGACCGTCGCGCCGCGGACGGCAGGCGCGGGGCCGCCGACCGATAGTGATGCCTGGTCGGGGTGCCGAGGTCGAAGAGATGCGTGCGGCCGTGCCGCCTGACGGGGCCGGCGGTCCAGCCGTCGCCTTCCTTCGCGTAATTGCACGCCGCGCACAAACCGGCCCCGTTGTGCGCGGTGGTGGCACCCTTGTTGCGGCGGGACAGGATGTGATCGTGATGCCGGATCGGCGCATCACACCACGGCGTCCGGCACGTCCGATCCCGCAGATCGATCAACGTCCGCAAACTTTTCGGGAACGCCCGCGACTGCGATTCCATCGCCGTCAACGCCCCCGACAACGGACACGAGTACACGTTTCGCAAGGTCACCGCGGTATCACCATCTAGAGCATCCGCCACCAACTGCCGCGCGATCCCCGCCGGCACCGGCCCGAACCCCGCCACATCCGCCGCCTCGCTCTCACCTGCCAACAAGGCCTCGTCGGAGATCACCAGATTCACCGCCACCGGCACCCCCGACGCCACCGAGGCCCCGGTGCCGCGGTCGAACAACAAATCCGCCATCACCTGATTCCGGGTGCGGCCACCACTGTCCCC